>CAZSWI010000053.1:0-18448 GCA_964610635.1 uncultured Acidobacterium sp. | reverse complement strand
CTTCAAGCAAATCAACGACACTTACGGGCACGTCATCGGCGATGTATGTCTCAAGCAGGTGGCGGAGCGGTTGAAGAGCCGGCTGCGCGCAGAGGACACAATCGCGCGGTCGGGTGGGGAGGAGTTCACCGTCGTGGCCGGGGATCTCGTATCGGCAGACGATGCGACCAGACTGGTGGACGATCTGCTCACGGCGCTCCGAAAGCCGCTGGTTGCGGATCAATATCCAATCGACATTACCGCCAGTATCGGGATTGCGATGTACCCGGAGCATGGCATCGACGCGACCACATTGTGGAGGAATGCGGACGCCGCCATGTACAGGGTGAAGCGATCGGGAGGCAATGATTTCGTTCTGGTCTCAAAAGAGATCAGCCAATCGACGACCGAGGCGAATGAACTGGAAATGTTCATGAGGCGCGCGCTGAAGGATGGAGGCCTCGAACTCTACTACCAGCCGGAGTACACGGCGGACGGAGTGATTTGTGGGCTGGAGGCGCTCCTCCGGCTACGCCATGCGAGATTCGGTAAGGTGAGCCCGGACCGATTTATTCCCGTGGCGGAAGAGAGCGGGCTCATCGTGCCGCTCGGTAACTGGGTGCTACGGGAGGTATGCCGGCAGAGCAAGGAATGGCGCAGCGAGGGTTTGGCGGTGCCCCGGATAGCGATTAACGTTTCTCCTCTGCAGTTTATGCGGATGGATTTTTCCCGCCAGGTGCGACAGGCGGTGTTGGAAAGTGGCTTCGCGGCCGATGGACTGGAAATCGAGATGACCGAGACTACGGTTATGCGGAATCTGGAAGATCTGGCGCGCCAGATGCGGGAACTGGCGGATCTCGGCGTCCACTTTTCGGTGGACGATTTCGGAACAGGCTACTCGTCCCTGCAGCACCTGCATCAGCTTCCCATCGAAAGGCTGAAGATCGACCGATCTTTTGTCGAGCGCTTGTGCGAGCCGAATGGCACCTGCGCCCTGGTGCAGGCGATCCTTTCTCTGGCCCACAGCCTTGGACTGGAAGTCGTGGCTGAGGGCGTCGAGCGGGAGGAGCAGGCCGAAGCCCTGACCCGAATGCATTGCGACGTGATGCAGGGATACTTCTTCGCCCCACCCCAGCCAGCGGTTAATGTTCCGGAATTGATCCGTATGGTTCATTCGCCCTGGGCTTCGAAAGCCGCGGTCGGCAAGGCGTCAGCCTGAAAAGCGCGGTGTTTTAGCAGGTTACTGCAGGACCTCAGCCCAGCCCCGAGGAAACCGGGGTAATGTTGACCGGGAAAGAAACGGGGCGGTACACTTGATCTACGCTTTTGCTGCAGAGCGGTATCCGTTGGGGCGAAATGCATGGCTCAACAGCCAGCTCCGTTTCCGTGGATTGTCCGGAAGCAACCCTTTCTTTCCCCCAAGGCCGCGTGGACGAACCGTGCGTGGCGGAGATCCAGTGCAAGAGAAGTCAAATCGCGGATTCCGATCGGGAATTCGAAACACTGAGAGGTTAGGTGCAACAGTTGGTTCGCGGCAAACTGGTCTCTGCAGGTCCGGAGGCGAAGGATCTTTCGCTGACGGAGCTGTGGTTGGTAATTCGGAAGCGGCGCGTGTTCCTGCTGGGTATGGCTTTGGGATTCGCGGTGCTGGCAGCTGCGGCAGGATTGATCCGCGGCAAGCGCTACTCGGCGACCGGAGAGGTTCAGATTCAGCCAGGCTCGGCATCCGAGCTGAAGCAATCCATATCCGTGCTGACGACGGGAATGGGCTCCCTGGACGTAATCGTGGAAAGCGACATCCGCATTCTGGAAAGCGATAAGTTACTGGCCCAGGTTGCGAAGAAGCTCAAGCTCCAGGACAATGCGGCCTTTTTGCACGGAGCAAAAACTATAAAAACCGCCGAATTTGTAGGCGCGTCAGTACCCTTGCTCCATGGCGATTTGGACAATGTGTATGTTCGCACAGCCATCCTGAAGACCCTGCGCAAGAACCTGACGGTGACCCGCGTGCCGCGGACCGAGATGATCTCCATCCAGTACAAGAGTCCGTCTCCGCAGCTGTCCGCGGACATTGTGAACGCGCTGGAGAGCGAATTTGTTGAGAACAACTTCGTCAGTCATTACAACACCACGAAGGAAGTGAGCAAGTGGCTGACCAACCAGATCGACGATCTGAGAACCGTGGTGCAGAGCTCCCAGGACCGCATGGTGGACCTGCAGCGGAAGCTGGGGATCAATGCTCTCGATCCCGAGCACAGTCTGATGGTCACGGATCTGGCCAACCTGGAGAAAGGTATTTCCGATGCTACTCAACAGCGAGTGATTACCGAAGCGCGCTACAGGATTCTGCAATCGGTGCCTCCGGACCAGATTGAGGACAGCATCACTCCACTGGGATCGGATGGCCCACAGGGACTGCTGGCCGGCTTACGAGCACAGCGCGCGTCGGCGTCTGCGGAACTGGCCAGACTTCAGCCTGTGTATGGGCCTAACCATCCCCAGGTGAAGCAGCTGAACGCCCAGATTGCATCGCTGAATAGCGAGATTGCCCATGCCGAGGATCGGGTCGTCCAACAGGCGAAAGACGCTCTGGACGTATCGCGAGCTGAGGAAAACCAGGCCAAGGGGCTGCTTGACAGCAAGGAACAGCAGCTTTATGGGCAGCGTGACGATATCGTGCAGTACATGCTTTTATCGGAGGAGTACGAATCGAACCGTCACATGTACGAAAGCATCCTTGCCCGATTGCGAGAAGCCGCGGTAGATGCGGGGCTGGATGCGGCGGACATCAGCGTAGTCGATCTTGCTTCGCTTCCGGTCCAGCCATCGAGCATGGCGCCGACCGAACTTGGATTGATCGGCATGCTCTTCGGCAGCTTTGCCGGGATCACGCTGGCTCTGTTCCTGGAGAAGCTGGATACTCGCCTCCGGGATGCGCACGAGATCCAGGAGATTCTCGGGCTTCCGTCGCTGGCGATGATTCCGCAGAGCCATTGGAAGAGTAAAGGGTCGGACCTGGAGTGGGTGGTTGGGCCGGAGTTGCTGCGCGATCCCCGGTCACCATTTTCCGAGTCATTCCGGGCCCTGCGAACTTCGATGCGATTGTCGACGACCTCACGGGAGTCGAAAGTCATCGCAGTTACGAGTTGTCAGCCTGGGGAAGGTAAGTCGACGGTCTCGATGAATATGGCCGCTGTCCTTGCTCAGGGTGGCAAAAAAGTGGCCCTCGTGGATACTGATATGCGGCGCCCCTCGGTTTATAAGCGGCTCCGCCTCGAGGGTGGCAAGGGATTGTCGGAAGTGCTGACCGGTTACTACACCCTGGACGAAGTGACGCAGACCCACGAGACGCTGACGACCCTCGATGTGATTCCCTCCGGAACGATGCCCCCTCTGCCCGCTGACCTACTGGCCTCCGACCAGATGACCGAAGTGGTGCGCCAGCTGCGGGAGCATTACGACTATGTCATCTTCGACACCCCGCCGGTGCTATCAGTGACCGATCCGGCCATTGTTGCGGCGCAGGCGGATGGCATGGTCCTGGTGATCCGCCAGGGATATTGCACGCGGCGCATGCTCGCCCGGGCTGCTGAGATTCTGCATGAGCTCGACGTCAAGGTATACGGTTTCGTATTCAATGGTGTGGATGCCTCGCTGCCGGAGTATTACGGCTACCTCGGGTATTACACGTACGAATATGGGAAGTAAGTTGAGGGCGTCGTGCAGGCGCGGGGAAGAGGCGGAATGAACATGCGGTCGACGAGCGGGATCAAGGCGATGTTTGCGGTCGGTTGCGGGATGATCTTCGGAGCCGCCGTGGCCTCTGGGCAGTTTGCCGGACCAGCGGTAAGCGGATCGACGGCCGGCTCATCCTCCCCGGTTTCGGCACTGAAGGCGCAGTACAACGACGTGACTATTATGCCGGGGGATGTGATCTCGATTGCGACCTATGGGGCGCCGGAACTGACCACCAGCACAGCGACGAGCCTCGACGCGCCGGGCAATACCAGCGGCGGCAGCGGCAGCGTGAGCGGCATCAAGGTCGGAGCGCAGGGTGAAATCGCGTTGCCGTATCTGGGGGTTGTGAAGGTGGCGGGGATGACCCCATCGGAAGTCGCGGCCTACCTGGAGAAGGAACTGAAGGACAAAGGGATCCTTGTGGATCCGCAGGTCACTGTTTCACTGGTCGATTCCCCCACGCGGGTGATCACCGTCCTTGGGGAAGTCCAGAAGCCGGCGCCGGTTCCGGCGTTCGGCCAGTTGCGATTGCTGGATGTGATTTCGGCCTGCGGAGGATTTACACCGCTGGCAAGCCATACGATCACCGTTCGCCGGCAGGGCGATCCCAACCCGATTACGATCCTGCTGGGTTCCGATCCCAGGACGACGGATGAGACCAACATCCCACTCATGGCCGGTGACACGGTGATCGTGCCCAAAGTGGGCAGTGTGTTCGTCGTGGGCCAGGTGAAGACTCCATCGGCGATTCCGCTGTCGAGCAACTCACCTGTTACCGTGATGCGAGCCATTGCCATGGCGGGAGGGCTGAACTTCGGTGCGGCGCTTTCCAGGGTGGTCGTCATCCGCAGAACACCGGATGACCAGCATGTGGAAATTCAGATGGATTTGAAGAAAGTGATGAGCGGCAAGGAAAGGGACATTGCGCTGGCCTCCGACGATGTGCTGCTGGTTCCATCTAATGGCTTTAAGGCGGGCATGGCCGCTGGGGGCGCCGGCGTAGCGTCGGGGGTCACCAGCGGATTGGTCTACCGGATACCCTGACGGCAAACTCGACACACTATGCCTTTCATGCTTCGCGAATACAAACTCTCGCCGATAACGATCTTCGGCGCAATTACCATGATTGCCGTGGTCGAGGCCGCTGCGGGAACCACCCTGTTATTCCTCGGTACGGTGGCGCTGACGCTGATCTTCGTCGCAATCACCTACAACCTGCTCGGAGGAGTGAGCACGATCAGTGGCATCCTTTTCGCCGCTTTCGCGCTTCGCACCATCGTTATTTCTCAGCTGGGCAAGGTGATCCTTTTCGAGCCAGCCGACGGGAACCTTGAAACTCCGGCGTTGACGATTTCAATGTATGCGTTGTTTTATTTCAGCGTTATGGTGGGGGTGTTTCTCTATGCGAGAGTCCGGCTCGGCCTCGTCAGGCCCCTGGAGCCGCTTTCAGCCGTCCATTCACACCGGCTATACACTATAGCTGTCGTCGTGGGCGGCATCGGTACGGCCGTGTTCCAGAGCTTTAACCTCGATCCAAATAATCAGGAATACAACAATGTTCGGAGTGCGGGGCTGGCCTTCTCCGGGTTGTTATTGTTTGCCGTTGTAGTAGCGGTGGATTCGCGCATTCGAGACACCGGTGGGCGGCACAGCTTCGGGTGGTCTGTTTTAATTCCGTGCTCAATCAACTGGATCTCCGCATTCCTCCAAACCAGCAGAGGTGTCTTTCTAACCCCGGTTGTCGCCTACTTTGCCACCTGCTATATGCGCGGTTACCGGTTCAAACGGCGGCACTATGCGATGGCCCTGGCGATGAGCGTTTTTTTCCTGGCGATATACTCACCGTTCGAGCTCTATTCCAGGAGCGTCCTGGGCGGGAGAGATGTACGCGACAGGATAGGGATGGCATTTCAACTGATCTTCGCGCCTCCCACCAAGTCCGATCTCGAGAGTCTCGCCGAGCACGATGTCCAACAGGATCCGCGGTCGGAGTATTTCGACCGGGCGGGATTCACAGTTCTCAACCGATTTTCGCTTATCCGCCCGGACAGCAACCTCATCAGCGCGTGCTCGAACGGATATCACTACGGATTCACCACGATGAAAATCGATATCCTTGCAAACGTTCCGCGTTTCCTCTATCCCGGTAAGCCAAATGAGGATTCGGCTGGATTTGTCGGGCGAGTTTCGGGGATGAACGGGGATTTTGTCGAGAACGGGGAGATCGCGACTTCCCCGATTGCCGAGAGTTACGGATGTTTCGGCTGGCCTGGTGTTGCGGTATTTGGTTTCTGCGTCTTTCCGCTCCTGTTTGTTGTTTGCGAGAGTGTCTTCGATGTGAGCCGGCCGTGGGGAACGGTGGCGATTGGAATGCTGTTGCCTAACTTCGGCGAAGACGGATTCGGAACCTATCTCGTGAGATTGATCAGGCTCCCGGCGTATTTGGTACTGCTCTCCTGGCTGGTGGGCGGGATTGCCCAGATGTTACCCGCGAGGGGAGATAATGACCTTTATCAGGAGGAGGAGAGCATGACTCCTGGCCCGACGAATCCAATCGAACACAAGCTCCCTCAATCCGCCTTATGATCGATGCCTGGGCCCGATCAGGACTTACCCTCCTGACGTGCCCCCGGAAAACTCAGCCAGTTAAAACTGGAGTTTTCTCGTAATTGACCCGCCCCGGAAAACTGAGCCGCAGGAGGTTAGAAAGTTCGACCTGCGTGGTTCGGTTGGTGCCCGTTTGGCGGGCACGATTGCAGTTAATGTAACTCAAGTGACAGTCTCCAGCAACAGACCTGAGTAAGTTTCTTTCCGGTTCATAGTTTCGGCCGTCGTCGTGCGGCGGGAATGTGGTAAACGCGGAGCGTTTTCCAGGGCGGCTTTACCGCCGTCATTTCCACCGCTGCACAGGGCCGCAAACTCGGCTGGAGTCCGATCGGCCAGTACCGAATGCGGTCTCGATGTAGCCGTTCTCGACCGGTCGTCCCGGCCGGATGAAATCCAGATGCACACAGTTCAGATAAGCCCAGAGATCCATCGCCTTGCTGGCGAACTCAGTTCCGTTGTCCACGGCGATCGACCGCGGCGCTCCGGGGCCGGCGACGACCACATCGAGCACAGGGGCCGCCTTCTCTCCGCTAAGTGCCGTGTCAGCCTGTTGGATTACGACGATCTCGGAGTCAACGCCTGCAACAAACCTCTGCTACAGGCCGCCCATCTGCCGCTCCGGGACCTGAACAACCTCCTGATCATCTACAACCACCCGGCTGTCCTGCTGCGCAGAACGATCAGGCGCCCACTGAGCCAGAAAAGGCGGAATGGGCCGGGCAGTTACTTGCCGGCATTAGCGAACTGCATACACTGTCCCTCGTTCTGGAAACCGAAGTTTTGCCAGCCACTGCCGTTACACAGCCCTTTGCTGGCAGGAGTGAGCAGAACAGGAAATAGTTGGCCGTTGTACGTGCCGATCCCGACCATCTGGCCGACGTCATTGATACCGTAGATCACCTGCAGGTCCCAGCCGGAGTTGGCTGGAATCAGGTTATTGACGTCATAGATCGCGCCGCCGCTGAAGAGGAAGGCGTGCACGATTGAGTCGTAGGCGTCGGTGAAGGAGTAGCCGGCCACCTGGCCCCAGTCGTTGATAGCCAAGGCGAAGCTTTCCGAACCGCCGAGAGTGCCGAGATCATCGGTGGCGGGATTGATGGGACGGTTAGGAGCTGTGCGGAAGGCGCGGAAGGCCTGGTCCTCGGGGATATATGCATAACCGGCCACCTGGCCCCAGCCATTAATAGCCAGGCCGAAGCTTTCCGAACCGCCGAGAGTGCCAAGGTCGTCAGTGGCGGGGTCGATGGGACGGTTGGGAGCTGTGCGAAAGGCATGGTCGAGTGTGTTGCCGCTGGTCGACGAATAGCCGGTCGCCTGGCCCCAGTCATTGATACCAAGAGCCGAGCTCTGTGTACCGCCGAGAGTGCCGAGGTCATCGGTGGCGGGGTGGATGGCGCGGTTGGGAGCTGTGCGAAAAGCATGGAGAATTGTGTCGCCGCTGTCGACAAAGGCATCGCCGGCCACCTGGCCGAGGTCATTGATACCCCACGCCTCGCTCTGCGTACCACCGAGAGTGCCGAGGTCGTCGGTGGCGGGATTGATGGCGCGTTCTGGATCTGTGCGAAAGGCGTGCAGGGCACTGTTAGAGGTTCTGGCCGAGCCGGCCACCTGGCCCCAGATGTTGATAGCCTGGGCGTAACTTACTGCACCGCCGAGGGTGCCGAGGTCATCGGTGGCGGGATCGATGGCATGGTTGCGAGCTGTGCGAAAAGCAAGATATCCGGTGTTTCCGGTCGCCAAGCTGGCGCCAGCCACCTGGCCCTGAAGGTTGACAGCGTAGGCGAAACCTTCGGTCCCACCCAGCGTGCCCAGGTTGGTTACGAAGTATCCGGTCTGGGCGTGAAGAGGCGAGGCTATATCCAGGAGCAGCAGGGCCGCCAACAGCCTGAACAGCTGCAATGATAAGAACCGTGTCATGGTTTTGTACTCCTCCCATCAGGGAAAGACCGAATCGTAGAGGCGGCCTGGGAGCGAGAACTGGTCTCATACATAGCGCTACGCCTTTGCGGACTGCATGAGCCCCGCTTCGATGGCGGGTCTCAAACGCGGCATTTCGGTCGTATGGGATTTAAGAGCCCAGTTCGAGTCTTCGCGGTATTCCAGCGGGGGAGCGCCGACACGCGGAGATAACTCTATCACCACTGGCGGAGAAGGTTTTCAGCAGGGCGTTGTCTATCCTGATTCAGGTCGACGACCTGGAGTCCCCACTCCCTACTCTCCACTCCTGCTGTCAAAGGGAACCGCCCCTCCGCGTGCTGCGTAGACCCGGGCATGACCTACGATCTCCGCTTCGCCCTGCGCATGATCCTTGCCCACCGCTGGTTCTCCCTGGCCATCGTCGCCACCCTCGCGCTTGGCATCGGGCTCAACACGATGGTCTTCACCATCATCAACGCGGCACTCTTCAAGCCCGTGCCGGTTCCTGGCGGAGCCCGCCTGGTCGCTGTTGCCACCCGCACCCCAGGCAACAACGACGAGCGCATGTCCTATCCTGACCTGCTCGACTACCGTGCCCAGGCCCACTCCTTCGCTGCCCTCGAGGGCGCCTCCGATCAGGAAGGCGTTCTCGGCGAGCCCGGCAATCCGCCCCAGGCCTATCACCTTGAGCGCACCACCACCGGCGTCTTCTCCATGCTGCACATCCACCCGGTGCTCGGACGCGACTTCCTCCCTTCCGACGCCCTGCCTGGCGCCGCGCCGGTCCTTATGATCGGCTACACCGTCTGGCAGAACCGCTACGCCGGTGTGCCCTCCGTCGTCGGCCGCCAGGTCCGCATCAACGAAAAACCCGCGATCATCATCGGCGTGATGCCCAGGGGCTTTATGTTTCCGACCACCGTTGACCTGTGGATGCCGCTCGCCCCCACGCCCAACGACCTCAAGCGCGACAACCGCCAGCTCCAGGTCTTCGGCTTGCTGCAGCCGGGCATTGCCATCTCAGCCGCGCAGGCCGAACTCACCGGCATCGCCCATCGCCTCGCCGCCCAATACTCCGCGACCGACAAGGACACAGCCGTGCTCGTCATGTCCTTCCACGAGCGCTACAACGGCGGCAACATCAAAATGATCTTCCTCCTTATGCTCGCCTCCGTGGGATTCGTCCTCCTGATCGCCTGCGCCAACGTCGCTAACATGATGCTCAGCCGTGCCGTCGCCCGCCGGCGCGAGATGTCTATCCGGGCCGCCCTCGGCGCCTCCCGCTGGCGCGTCATCCGCCAGCTCCTCATTGAGAGCGTCCTTCTCAGCGTTCTCGGAGGCATTTTCGGCCTCGGCCTCGCTGTGTTCGGCGTCCGCTGGTTCGATCTCGCCACCTCCAGCGTGGGGCGCCCCTACTGGGTGCAGTTCACGATGGATTACCCCGTCTTCGGCTACTTCGCCGCCCTCTGCATCCTCAGCGGTCTGCTCTTCGGCATGTTGCCCGCTCTGCGCGCCTCGCGCCCCGACCTTAACCAGGTACTGCAGGAAGGCGCACGCAGCATCGGCTACCATCGCGGGGGAAAACTCGCCGCCGTTCTGGTCGTCTTCCAGTTTGCTCTCACACTGGTGCTCCTCACCGGCGCCGGCGTCTTCGTCCACAGCCTGCTCAAAACGCTGGATTCCAACCAATCTGTCCCCGCGCGCCAGCTCACGGTCGCACGCTTCCAGCTTCCGCAGGATAGCTACAAAGACATCGCTGCACGGCAGCGCTTCTACGACCAGCTCCTCCCGGGCCTCCGCGCCCTCCCGGGCGTCATCAGCGCCGCCCTCACCTCGAATCCGCCGGGACTGGGGTCCGCCGAGAGCCCCCTCGAGGTCGAACACGCGCGCATCAACGATCCCGCGCACCGGCCCGTGGTCGCCTTTGTCACTGCCTCGCCTGGATATTTCTCCACCATCCGGCTACCGCTGCTCTTTGGCCGCGACTTCAACGCAACCGATGGCTCCGTGAGTCACCAGGCCGCCATCCTCACCCGCGCAACCGCCGAGCGCTTCTGGCCCGGACAATCCCCGCTGGGCAAGCGGTTCCGTTTATTCGACGATCAGGGCAAACCGGGCGATTGGATCACGATCGTGGGCGTCACGGCCAACCTCGCACAGGATCTGACCGAGCAGGATCCCAAACCTCTTCTGTTCGTCCCCATACAGCAGGAGAACTGGAGCGGCACGTCGCTGGTTGTCGAGTCCACCGCCAACCCCATCGCCGAGGTGCGCGCCGCGGTCCAGAGCCTCGATCAGGATCTGCCGTTGCGCGACGTCTTCGTGCTGAACGAAGCGGTTGAGCACCAGACCTGGTACCTGCACCTCTTCAGCAAAATCTTTATGGGATTCGCATTCGTTGCCCTGGTTATGGCCGCGGTCGGCATCTACGCGGTACTCGCGCAGGCCACCAGCCGCCGCACCCAGGAGATCGGCGTCCGCATCGCCCTGGGCGCCAGCCTGCGCAACATCATGCTGCTCGTCATGCGGTCCGGACTCTGGCAGATCGCGACCGGTCTCGCGCTCGGACTTGCGGCGGCGTTTCCCGCGGCGCGCCTTATGGCCAGCCTGCCCATCGGCGTCTCGCCCACCGACCCCGCCGTCTTCGTTGCGGTTGCCGCGCTGCTCGCGCTCGTCGGCCTCGCCGCCTGTTGGCTGCCCGCCCGGCGCGCTGCCGCCCTCGACCCAGTCAAAGCCATTCGTTACGAATAAGAAGCGAGCGATGCCAGAGACCACCGGTTGATCCGCTCAGGCTTGCGTGTAGTCCATCCCGTCCAGATCGGCGATCAGCCCGGGTCCGGCTGGGGTCCAGTGCAGCCGCTTGCGCGTAAGCGCGCTCGATGCTCGGACTATGGACGATCCATGCTGGAGGTCCGAATGACAATTCGGGCGTCCTGCCGCTCGGAATGACAGAACTTCCTTCAGAGCCTTTCGCTATGAATGATTTCCCCGGGGAATTGAGGGTAAGATTAAAGCCCTCATGCGAATGCTGGCAATTTCAGCCGGTCTCCTATTTGTCTCATCCAGCCTTTCGGCCCAGCGAGGGCCAGTCGCCACTCCCCACATTCGATCTGTCGTGCAGGGATCTCTGATCGCCCCAGGTAGCTCGCCTTTCCATCTCCAAGCGAGCATCACCGAAGGTCAGGAGGGCACGCCCTACGCGACGATTCTGATGGATTGGATATCTGCCGCGAGCTATCGAGAAGTTATCCGCTCCGCCGACTTAACCTCCGTCCGCATCTCCTCGAACGGACGCTTCTACGAAAACGATTCTGTCCCCTACATCCCCTTGATCCTTCAAACCCTGACAACGGCAATGCTTGATCCCAAGCCGATCGTTGACGCAATTCAGGAAGGGGATCGCGTTCTGACAAAGTCCAATGGGGCCGTCGATGAGTCAGGTGTCTCGTGCTTCGATGTACAACGACGCCTGTGCCGCCGCGATCCTGACGGACTGAAAGAGACAGTAGCCGCATCAGGGCATGCAGTGACGTTTGGGAATTACCAGCCATTCGGAGATAAGCGAATTGCGCGGGCGATCACCAACTCTCCGCGGCTTGGCGAAGAGCTGTTCACTCTCACCGTTACTGAACTGAGAGAGATCGACAACGCCGCCCTTCAGATTGACGTTCCGGACGACGCTGGTACGGGCCGAATCGAATTCCGGGATCTTTCTGAGGCCGAACTGAGGACCCACGTTATCGGTTCGCCCTCCATCGTCTGGCCTCAGCCGCTCGACGGAGCCGAGCGGGGGCCAGCCAGCTTCTTCATTTCGATCGACACGGAGGGAAAGGTACGCGAAGTTCACCAGCTATACACAGTGAATGAACGGACGAACGACTCCGCGATCAACCAGCTGATGGGGTGGCGCTTCAGGCCGTTCGCCGTCGACGGCAGACCAATACAGGCCAGCGGCATTTTGCGATTCACGCTCAACGCTCGTGAGTTTGGTCCGCAGACGCCACTCACCGACGCGGAGGCAAGAAAGCTCGTGGCGAGCCCCACGGAACCAAAAATACAAGGAGGTGTTCCGCCTCCGGGCACAACTTACTCGCTTTGGGCAGCCGTCGATTCCGACGGTCATGTGATCGAGATTATGGCGGGTGACGGGCCCCATGAGCTCTTTATTCCCTGCATGCAGGAAGTTCAAAGTGGCACTTCGAACCACTGACCGTCGACGGCGCCGCGGTTCGCTTTCGCGCAAACCTGATATTCCGTTTCTAGTTCCCCGATAAGCTCCAAAGGCTATTCACAGAGCCCCGCAGCACTCAACAGCAGTTGCTCCTTCACTGCCTCTCCGCTCTTGCCAAACCAAAGGCGCGCCCCCGGGGACGGACCCTTTGTTCACAATTGCCGATTGGGCTACTTCTGTTTCGCTGCAGTTACGCCGCCTTCGATGTCGCGCCCTTCCCGACCGCCCCAATCAGTGTCTTGCTGAACGCGGGAATGTCGTCCGG
The DNA here is from genome assembly GCA_964610635.1 of uncultured Acidobacterium sp. Classification (GTDB taxonomy): domain Bacteria; phylum Acidobacteriota; class Terriglobia; order Terriglobales; family Acidobacteriaceae; genus Palsa-343. The sequence continues at coordinate 5,711 of CAZSWI010000053.1, read as the reverse complement.
CTTGCGGCTGGTGATGAACTGTCCATCTGTGACGACTTCCTTATCGACCCAGTTCGCGCCGGCGTTCTTCAGGTCTGTCTTTAACGACGGCCATGAGGTCATCGTCTTGCCTTTGACCACTCCTGCTTCGACCAGCGTCCAGGGACCATGGCAAATCGCGGCCACCGGCCGCCCGGTTGCCACGAAATCCTTCACGAACTGCACCGCCTTCGGTTCCATCCGCAGGTGGTCGGGGTTGATCACGCCGCCCGGCAAAACCAGCGCGTCGTAATCCTGGGGGCGCGCCTGGTCCAGCGTCTTGTCAACTTCCACCTTGTCGCCCCATTCCGTGTGATTCCAGCCCTTGATATCGCCGCTCTTGAGAGAGACGACCTCGGTGGTCGCTCCCGCCTGGTCAAGCGCCTTGCGCGGTTCTGTTAATTCCACCTGCTCGAAACCATCCGTCGCGAGAATTGCAACTCTTTTTCCTGCCAGGTTTTCTGCCATGACTCCTCCAGCTGGATCCAATTTGTCTTATCCAGTAAGACGGTCCGGGGCGCGAAGGTGTTGCCAATTCTCCGCGTTGCAACCCTGCGTTCGGCCTGTTTTGTTACATTCCCGCTGCGGTGCGGGACCGGCCGTCAGCTGGCCTATCGGCATCGGCGGCAAAGGAAGCGAGGGAGTCAGGGGAAACATCCGCAATTCGTCAGCCGCAGTCGGCCTGTGTCGAGTTGACCTATGCGCAGCGGAACCATCTGCCCACCGCGTCCATTAAAAACGCAGCAGGGCAATATGTGCAGCCGACCGCGCAGGGAACAACCGCAGCCATCGCCGCGTTTGCCGCACCGCTCACGCAGGACCCTCGGGTAGCCATCGTAAACTCACCGGCCAGCGCGCCCGCGGGCTATCCCATCGCCGGGCTGACCTTCCTCATCATCCCCAAAGATGGCCCCGATAAGGTAAAACGGACAGCGCTCAAGCAGTTTATTCAGTATGTCATCACAGATGGGCAGGCCGCCGCGGAAACGCTGAACTATGCTCCGCTGCCGGATGAAGTGAAGCAATACGATCGGCAGCAACTGGAGCAGTTGACGGCCGCAGGTCAACCGATTGGTTAAAGCCTGGTCTGGTGCGGCGCAACAGCAAGCTGGTTCAGGGGCGAGGCCAATTTTCCCGGTCGCGCCCCTGCGCGTCCCTCAGAAACGGTACGCGAACCCCAGAGAAAGAATGGGGAAGAAACGCGCATCTTCCGCATCCTTATTCAGCTTCTGCACCTGGGCGGCAAGATTCGACTGGATCATGGAATTCGTAGAAACATTGCTGCAGTACTGCGTGCCCGCATCGGTGTAGCAGGCGGTCCCGGCAAGATTGACTGCGACCTTCGGATCTCCGATGTAAGCGAACCCGAGTTCCACCGGGACGCTGAAGTGCCGTCCATCCCGCGGGAGCAGGTTGCCCCAGCCCACGGTTAGCTTCGGCGCTTCTTTGTTCATCGTCACGCTGCCGTTGCCGGTGACCGGATTGGTGGCACTGCTCGTGTAGGTTGTGCCGTTCAGGGTAAAGGTGCTGCCGGCAGGTACGCTCGCTCCACCCGTAATCCGATTGCCGTTGTACAGGAGCGCACCGGGACTGATGTGGAATCCTCCCGCCAGAGGGAACCAGTCGACGCTGGCTTCGGCGGAACGGAAGCGCAGGGCCGCATCGTAGTTGATGCCGTCGCTGGTCAGCGTGTCGGTGTAGCTGAGAAAATTGCCGCCCACGCGCATATTGAGATGATAGGAGAGGGGGGTGGCCATTTCGAGGCCGGCGCCCAGCAATCCGACCTTAGCGCCGACGGCAAAGCCGGAGAAGGCGCCGGAGTGGCTAACGGAAGGGGGTGCGGTGACCGCTCCCAGTGCGGCTGGGAACCCGCCGCCGGACAGAAGCTCCGGAGCAACCAAAGATGAGCTGCTTTGCTGGGCGAAGCCAGCGGGGATGGAAAGAGACAAGGCGAGTAAGGTCAATGGAACACGGTACATGGGGGAGGACTCCTGGGCCTGGATAACTGATCGAAAGCAGGCAATCGCACAGTCTTAGCTGCAGCGATTCCGACCGCTCCCCGATCATGGAGGGTGGAGGGACCCGGACAAACGTTGGCTGTCTGCCTGCCCTGACTTCCTCGTGGCGATTCGGTAACCAGCGTAGGTCACTTGCGATCAGCCCGCAATGACACGGCGGTGGTATCCTGTCCAGCGTTCGGTAGCAGGCGTTCACGCATTCGATCGGCGATCTCCGCCAGAGTGCGCAGCCGGCTTTCAACCCCCGGGGGGATGCCCGTTTCGGCCAATGCCAGCCGGGATTCAAGCAGAAAGCCGGTAATGGCATTTTTCAGTTCGCCATCGATGGCAGCGCTGGCCGCGGCGCCAGCCAGTTGCTGCTCGCGAAGGCGGCGGGCGAGGGCTGCCTTGATCTCGCGCTCCAGCCGTGCACAGCCGGCGAGGGCAAAATTAATTTGCAACGGGATGGCCACACCGGCGTGCTTCCAGATCAGGTCGGCGCCGTCGGGATCGGAGTCGGCGAGGATCTGGTCGAGGATCACGACCGAGTAACCGCGACGCGCGAGAAGACGCAAAGCAGTGGCGCGGGTGGCAGCGATTTCGACCGTGGCCTTCAGTTGCTCGGCCAGGGGCGCCGCAGTCGTTTCGATCCCTTCGATCGCGGTGATGATCAGAGCCGCCGGCGAAGCCGTTGCCGGCGAGGATGACGGCGAAGATAGCGGTTGTTCCGTGCGATCGGTCTGGGCGCTCATGGCGTTCCCCCATATTCCTTGAGCTTGCGGTAAAGCGTCGTCTTCCCGATATTGAGCAGCCGGGCGGCGAGCAGCTTGTCACCTTTGACTTGTTCGAGCGTGGTGAGGATGGCGCGCTTTTCGAGCTCCGCCAGAGTTACGACGGCGACGGTCTCAATCCCGTTTTCCTGCGGTCGCTCGCGGCGGCTGGCGGTGTTCTGCATCCAGGCATCGCGAATGCTGGTGCTCATCTCGCCCATCTCGATCACCTCGCCGGAGGAGAGATTGCAGGCGCGGTCAATGGCATTGGAGAGCTCGCGCACGTTGCCCGGCCATGCGTATTCCATCAGAAACGACAGCGTCTCCGCGCTAAGCCGGAAGGGCCGCCGCATCTCCAGGCTGTTGCGCTCGAGAAAGTGCGCGGCCAGCAGCGGGATGTCTTCCCTGCGCTCCCGCAGCGCGGGCAGCGTGAGCTTGACCACATTCAACCGGTAATACAGGTCGCGGCGGAACCTTCCCTGCTCCACCATGGCGGTCAAATCCTGGTGCGTCGCAGCGAGAATACGGGCGCGAATCGGCACCGAGTGATTGCCGCCGAGCGGACGCACTTCTTTCTCCTGTAACGCCCGCAGAAGCTTGGCCTGCAGGTCGAGGGGCAGCTCGGCGATCTCGTCCAGAAATACCGTGCCGCTGCCAGCTGTGACAAGGAGCCCGTCGTTGGGCCGATGTGCGCCGGTGAAGGCGCCTTTGACATGGCCGAAGAGTTCGCTTTCGATGAGCGTGGGTGCGAGCGACCCGCAGTCGACCGGAACGAACGGCTTGCTTGCGCCTGGTCCGTTAGCGTGGATGGCGCGCGCGACCAGCTCTTTGCCCGTTCCGCTCTCGCCGAGGATCAGCACTGGGTGGACCGTCTGCGCAACCCTCGCCATAATTCGGTACAGTTTTTCCATTTCCGGGCTTTCACCGAGAATGTTGCCCGCGCCTCGTCCGGAGCGCAGACGCTCCCGCAACCCGCGGCTGGCGGTATCGACGGTGCGCCTCTCTGCCAGCCGCCGCAGCACCGCGCTCAGTTCCTCCCCGGAAAACGGCTTGACAAGATAATCGCTGGCGCCAAACCGCAGCGCCTCAAGCGCCAGCTGCACCGTCGAGGCCGAAGTCATCCACACCACCGCAACGTCGGGACGCATCTGCCGCAGTTCTTCGAGCAACTCGCATCCCTCGCCGGTGGCGATCGTTTCGTCGACCAGCAGAATGTCGACGCCTTTGGCCAGCAGCAGCCCGCGCGCGCGGCTGGACAGCTCGGCCTCGTGGGCCACCATCCCTTCGCTTGCCGCGATTTCGCAGCAGGCGCGCCGGATCGACGCGTCGTCGTCGGCAACGAGCACATGCAGGGGAGCGATTTCCGTTTGCAGGGTTGGCACCATCAGCTTGACCGGATTACCTGAGGATTCTGATTTCCATCGTCGCATCATTTGGGGTCACTCCTGCCATCGAGCGAGGGTTCCGAAGGTAAGAACGGGGTTACGTTTGTAAGTGGCAACTCAATCTCAAATCGTGCTCCCTGACTTGTTCTATAGAGCGGCGGCGCTACCGCGCGTACGGTTCCACCCGCCTCTTCAACCAGTTGGCGGACAATGCTCAGGCCCAGCCCACCGTGCTGTGGCTTCGGCCACGAATTCTCTCCGGCATGCGTCGTAAAACCGGCATCGAAGACCTGCTCCCGGAATTCGGCTGGGATGCCAGGCCCGGTATCTTCAACCGAGATCATTACGGTGTGGAGCGCGCTGCTCGCCGGATGTGGCGTGTCGTCCCACAAATATTGCGCCGACTGCTCCGTTTCCGGGTCCCCGTCAAGCGTCCAGAGAAAGCCGCCGCCGCAGCCTGGCTGAGTGGTGATCCGGACCCGACCCCCGGTTGGCATGGCATCGGATGCGTTCCGAACCAAATTCACAAGGATGCGGGACAAGTTCTCCTCCGTCAGGCGGAGCTGCCCGCGGCAGGGGAGGCAGGCAATCTGAAGATCGACCACCGGACCCGCAATGGCCGCCAGCAAGCTCTTCATCTTTTGCACTGCGTCGGCGAGGTCCGTGACCGGAGACTCCGCGCTTTTCCTCTCGCTGCTGCGAGGAAGTTCGGAGAGCCGCCGCACCAGCCGCGCCGACGCCTCCGCGATCGACCTGATTTCTCCGGCAAAATGACCGTGCCGTGGCGCAAGAACCCCCGGCTCGCCGATCATTTCGGCGCACAGCCCAAGCGCGGTCACCAGGTTACGCGCATCGTGGGCGATCCCGGCCAACGCCAGTGACTCGCCGCCCTGCTCGCGCAACGTCGGCGCCGGTCCCCTGCGCGGAAGCGGGAAGGGCGGTAACTTGCGCTGCTCTGCCGGTAACGGTGTTGCAAGCGATTGTGCCTGTTGCGCGAAGGGTTCCATGACCGTCTCCTGTTGCGGGAAAGAAGCCGTTGCGCTCTGGAGGTCGCCCCGGCTTCCCTATCGCAGGTTCTCGATGGTCTGCTATAGAACACGTCTCGTGCCATTTCGAACCAGCCGCATCAACTCCAATAAAATCATCCACTTGCCACAAAAATACACCTCGCCCCCAAGCCGGGACTCGAAGGCAAAACGTCCCGAATCGGCACCCTCCCACCCCCTCCAACGCCGCAACCACCCCGCAATCAGTGCCTTGGCCCTCCATCCCGTTTCAGAACGCGTTTCCCCAATTGAAAACCGTACAATGGGGCCGATGCCCCAACCTTTTTTCCGCACCGAGGGCCGCGCTCCCGACGCCCTCCGCCCCGTTCGCCTCACCCCCGGCTACGTCCACGTCCCCGAGGGCTCCGTCCTCATTGAAGCCGGCCACACCCGCGTCCTCTGCAATGCCTCCATCGAGCAGGGCGTTCCCGCCTGGCTCCGCAACAGCGGCCGCGGCTGGGTCACCGCCGAATACGGCATGCTCCCCCGCGCCAC
>CAZSWI010000052.1:1253-18599 GCA_964610635.1 uncultured Acidobacterium sp. | reverse complement strand
CCATCGCTTCGATTCTTTAGCTGAACCGGCGCAGGTCGATGGTCATCTTATATTCCTCGCCGTGGCGGAGCTGCTCGTCCCAGGTCACTTCGGCGCCGCGTTGGCCTGCCATGCGTCCGAGCATCGCGCTAAGTGCGCTTTCGACTCCGGCTTCCGCCTGGTTGTGAAACTTGCCCGACGTGATGCTTTCGATGAAGGCGCGGTCTTTCTCGCGGTCGGCAAATTCGAGATTGTCGGTGAAGGCTCCGTTGGCGGCGAATGACCCGGCCGGCGGTGCAGTTGAGTCTTTCCATTTCCAAGCGTTGTCGCCCAGGATGCGCACCGGTCCTGAATAGGGCGCTTCGGCGATGCCTTTCGTTCCGAAGATGCGCTCCGTTACGTCGAAGAAGCCGCTGGTTCCCCATTGCGTCGAAGAAAAGCTGAGGCGCGTGTCGTCGGGATAGGTGTAAATGACCTGGTAGTTATCCCACGTATCGCCTGCGTGGGTAATGGCGTTGCGGCCGCCGGTGGCCGTGGCTTTGACAGGGTGAGCGCCGACGATCCAGTTGCAGAGATCGATGACGTGAATGTTCTGCTCGACGAGGATGTCGCCGGAAAGGACGCGATCCCAGAGCCAGTTGCGGAGTCGGAATTCGTCGGGCGACCAGTTGGCGCCCGTGTGGCTAACGGCGTTGGGGGCGTTGTAGTGTGCGGCGATGCAGACGATCTTGCCGACGTCTCCGGCGTGGATGCGGCGCACGACTTCGGCGATCGGCGGGGCACTGCGCACCTGAAAACCGACGTCGAGGCTGAGGCGGCCTTCGGCGCGCTTGCCGATTTCGAGGGCCTGCTTCGCCTGCGCGACATCGACACCCAGGGGCTTCTCGCAATAGGCGTGCTTGCCGGCCGCGACTACGGCTTCGAGATGCTGGACGTGGAACCAGGGTGGCGTGGAGATCTGAATGGAGTCGACGGCTGACGAGGCGGCGAGTTCCTCGAATGCATGGGGACCGCGGAACAACAGGGCGGAGTCGATGGCCGGAACGCCGAGGGAGGCGTTCAACTCGTCGAAGTGCGCTTTGCCGGCGGCCAGTTGATCGGGGAAAAGGTCGGCGAGGGCGACAATGCGCGCGGGGGTGTTCTTCGCGAAAGACGTGGCGACGGTGGTGCCGCGGCTGCCGCAACCAAGGAGGCCGATGCGGACGGCGGAGTTGGCTTCGTAGCTGAATGCGGTGCGTGAGGAGAGGAGCATGATTCCCGATGCTGCGGTTCGGCCGATGAAGTCTCTTCTGTCCATTGTCGTCTCTTGCTGGTGTTGTCGTTCAGGCCTGCTGGGCCAAAACCTTCGTGATGATTTTTTCGAGGTAGATTTTCTCGGCTCGCACATCGGCAATCTGCTGGGGGCCTGAGGTCTCCCGCTCGATGGTGACCGCGCCGGTATAGCCGAGGCGATGAAGTTTGCTGAAAACCTTCTCGAAGTCGACAAGGCCGGTCCCGATGAGGACTTCTTCGCCAAGCTTCATCGGATCGGTGGGCCACTTGCCGTCTTTGGCGTGAATGCTGCGCACGTGTGGCCCGACGATGTCGACGGCGTCGACGGGATTGGCCTTGCCGTAGAGGATGAGGTTGGCGGTGTCAAGGCCGACGGCGAGGTTGGGCTGGTCGACGTCTTTCAGCGCTCGAGACATCGTCGTCGGCGTCTCCTGGCCGGTCTCCATGAGGAAGTGCTGTCCGTTGGCGGCGCAATGTTGGGCGACTTCGCGAATGGCGAGGACGGTTTCGTCATAGAGAGGGTTGGCCGGGTCTTCGGGGATGAATCCGCAGTGGGTCTGCACGCACGGGATGTTGAGCAGGGCTGCAAAGTCGGAGGTTTGTTTGAGGGCGTCGATGCGCGCGGCGCGGGTGGCGCGCGGCACGAGGCCGATGGTCGAGGGGCCATGCAGAAAATCCCAGATGAGTGGATCGGGGCGCACGACTTCGGCTGCGGTGGGGACGAGGTTGTATTTCTCGAGCAGGCCGGTGAGTTCCTGCGCGAGAGGCTTCGAGAATTTTCCAAGATAGCCATCGAGCGAGAAAAAGCAGTTCGACATGCCGAGATCGTGAACGCGCGAAATGGCCGCCTCAGCACCGTTAGCGGGCTGGATGATGAGGCCGACAGCCATCGGCGGGAGGCTCGGCTGCGCAGGCGTCGCAGCGGTGTTTGATTTGGCCAGCGCTGCCGCGCTCATGATGCCTGCGCTCACCGCACCGGCGAGGAATTGTCTTCTTTGCATCGCGATCCTTTCGCGTCATTTATACGCCCAAACCGGCAGGCAACACGGAACAGGCAATAGGGAAAAGAAAGACAAAAGCGGGTCGCCCCACTTCCCCTTCGCTCTGCTGAGGGTCGAAACCGGGCTACAACGCGGAAAGCTTCGCTTCGATGTCGTTCAGTGCGGCTTCGAGAGCTTTGCGGCGGATGGGGCTCGAGGTGCGCTCGTCGAGGATGCGTTCGCGCTGCAGCTCGAGTGCGTGGCGTTCGAGAGTGCGTGTGGCCTTGGCGGCGTCGGCCGCATCCTGGGTGAGTTTGGCGTGGGGTGAATGCTCTGAAGAACGTTGCTCGACTTGTTCTTCGACCGATTTGCTTTCCCATCCTCTGGCCATGCTTGTATGGTACGCGCAATGCAGATGAGGGTTGCGCTCCTCAAGTAACACTGCATCCTGCGCATGCGCCTGGGCATCATTCGGTGCATGAAAGTGTGGCGCATTCCTTCTTTTGGAATTGACAAACTGGAGCTGGCGACGGTGCCCGATCCAAAGCCGCGGCGTGGCGAGGTGCTGGTGCGGGTGCACGCTGTGTCGTGGAATTATCGCGACCTGCTGGTGACGACAGGGAAGTACAACCCGAAGATGAAGCTGCCGCGGATTCCGTGCTCGGACGGCGCGGGCGAAGTGGTCGCGGTGGGAGAAGGCGTGTCGCGCGTGCAGGCGGGCGATCGCGTGGCCGGAATTTTTATGCAGAACTGGATCGATGGCGAGGCCGATGCCGCAAAGATACGCGGCGCGCTGGGGGGCGACATAGACGGACTGCTCGCGCAATTTGTAGTGCTGCGCGAAGAGGGCGTAGTGCGTTTTCCAGAACATTTGTCCTGTGAAGAGGCGGCGACGCTGCCGTGTGCGGGGGTAACAGCCTGGAATGCGATCCACAACGTGGGGCGCGTGACGACTGGAGACACTGTAGTCATCCAGGGAACGGGCGGAGTGTCCATTTTCGCGCTCCAATTCGCGAAAATGGCGGGTGCGCGGGTACTCGGCACGTCAAGCAGCGATGAAAAACTGGAGCGCGCGAAGAAGCTGGGTCTCGATGCGGGCGTGAATTATGTCGAGCAACCTGCATGGGATCAATGGGTAATGCAGCAGACGGACGGACGCGGGGCCGATCTCATCGTGGAAGTGGGGGGAACGGGAACGTTGGGGCGGTCGCTGCGAGCCGTGCGCATCGGCGGGACAGTAGCGCAGATCGGAGTGCTGAGCGAGTCGCATGAACAGCTCGAGATCCCGTTACTGTTGCACAGACAGGTACACCTAAAAGGAATTTATGTTGGATCGCGAACGCACTTTGAGAAGATGAACCGAGCCATCATTGAGCAGAAATTTAAACCCGTGATGGATGAGGTGCTTAGCTTCAGCAACGCACCGGCGGCGCTGCACCGCATGAAAGCAGGGGCTCACTTTGCGAAGCTGGTTACTTCGGTGACGCACTGAAAATGTTTGTTGCACAGGCGACATTTTGCCTCAAGATGCATCTGAAGAAGTGCCAACCTGCAAGCAATAGAAAGGAGCTGAGGAAATGAACTTCCTGATGAGCTGCCTGCAAGGCGTTCTCAATTTCTTCTCAGAGATTTTGTTTGGGTGCACGCATGCGAGGGTGACGCGTCCGTTTACGCTGGGCGAAGAGACGTACGAGGTTTGCCTCGATTGCGGGAAGCAGATTTATTACTCCGCGCAGGAAATGCGGCCATTGACGCCGTGGGAAATCCGGCGGATGAAGGCAGCGCGGACAGGCGGAGTAAAAGTTATACCGATAACCGGGCCGCAACTGGTTCCGGCACGCGGGAACAAAAACGTCGCGGCCTGAAAATCTCAACTTGTATTGCTTTCAAAAAGGAGCGCTGTCGCGCTCCTTTTGACTTTTGGGGGAGAGCGGCCGGTAGCGGACGGGAGCTAAGATAGACGCTGGTTTTTCCGGGTTATTGGCCGTCCACCGCTATGTGCCGAGTTTTGACAAGTCGAATGCTTCTGGCGTTGCTGGCGCTGGCTGTGGCCGGGTGCGGCAGCGACAACTTTGCGGCGCGGCCAGGAGACGGTAGTTTTTCTCTGAGCGCGGCGACGTTGTCGGCAGTGACGAATGGGCAGATTGCGCTGAGGGCGACCCTGCCCTCGGGCAATGCGGCGCCCGTGACCTGGCGGATTGCATCGGGAACGAATGCGGCGTCGCTGGGCCAAGGACATGTTGACGCGGCCGGAATCTACACCGCACCGGGATCGCTCTCGGCGGACAGCATCGCGGTGCGTGTGGAGGCAACGCTCCGGAGCGATGCGCGCAGCACAGCCTCGCTGACGATCGAGGTGCGCCCCGGGTTTGTGCAGCCACTGCTGCCGCAAAACGTGGCGCTGACCCCGGGGGCAACGGCGGAAGTTACGGCGCAGATCGCGGAAGTGAATGCGGGCAATGTGAAGTGGTCGCTGGCAAGCTCGCCGGCAGCGGAGCCGAGCGCGGCGAACGGAGCGCTGGGTTGGCTGAGCACGCCGGAGTGTCAGCGAAGCTCGGATCGCTACACGACGTGCACCTTGACGTACACGGCGCCGAGCGTCATACCGCAACAGGATGTATATGTGGTTGCGGCGATCGATGGTGCGTCGCCGAAGGCGGGGGGAGTAGCTTCGTCTTTGCATCTGCTGCTGAATAGCCGTGGGATTGTGAGCAATCCGGTGGCGAACCAGGCGATGCAGACGGGCCCGGTGGTGCTGGGCGCCTCAGGCGGTAACGACGGCGACTATGACACGTACGAGGGGCGCAACGGCGGTTCCTACGTGGCGGATTGCTGCGGCGGCACACTGGGCGCGCTGGTGGAAGATGAGCAGAAGAATCAGTACATCCTGAGCAACAACCATGTGCTCGCGGAGAGCGATCAGGGACACCTGGGGGACACGATCGATCAGCCGGGACTGATCGATGGAGCATGCACGCCGCTGAGCCGGCCGGGATCGACGCTGCATCCGGTGGGGACCCTCGAGTATTATGTGCCGCTGGCTTCGCGAGAGACGAATGTGGATGCGGCGCTGGCGCTGGCTTCGCCCGGGGCTGTGGATTCGTCGGGAAGCATATTGGGTCTGGGGACGCCTGGGAAAGATGCGGTCCTGAGCGCGGCTCCGCCCATGGCGGGCCGCGGTGAGACGGTGACAGCTGCGAACCTGGGCATGGATGTGGCGAAGAGCGGGCGGACCACGGGACTGACCTGCTCGAATATCGATGCGGTCGCACTGACGGTGAAGGTGGACTACTACAAGGATTGCGCCGAGACGCAGCCGTACTACACGAAGACATACGAAAATCAGCTTGGGATTGGCGGGACGCACTTCACCGACAGCGGCGATTCGGGCGCGCTGGTTCTGGACACGAGCAACTCCGAGGCGGTGGGGCTCTACTTTGCCGGCGGGACCGATGGCGACGGCAATGGGCTGAGCGTGGTCAATCCGATCGGGGATGTCCTGACGGAGCTGAGCACGGAGGCAGGGAGCAAGCTGAACCTGGTGGGGACGGACACGGCACATCCGATCGCATGTCTGCGCTACGATCCGGCGGCGCCCGCCGAGCTGCCCTACGTCGGGCCCCAGGCGCTGGACCGGGCGCAGACAATTGCAGAGGGCGCGGCGGAGTCGCTTCGCGGAAATGGGGTTCTGGGGACAGCGGCGGGGCGCAGCCTGGACTCGCCCGGCGATCCGGCGGTTGTGGTCTACGTCGATCGTGCGGCTGTGTCTGTGCCGCACACGATCGATGAATTGCGCACGCAGGTGATTGTGACGGATGCAGGGTCGGTGGCGCGAGGCGCAGCCCCGGCGATGCCGTCGCTGGAGCCGGGCATTCATTTGTCGAGTGAGGCGCTGGCTGGAGCGGCAGCGGTTGTGCGGAGCGTGGCGCCGCGGCTGATGGCCGATCCGGCGGTCTTCGGCGTGGGCGTAACCCAGAGCCGGGATAATCCCGCGGAGGCCGCTCTGGTGGTTCTGGTGGATATCGGGCGGAATCCGCAATGGATCCCGGCGACGATGGGAGGGCTGCGCGTGGAGACGATGCGCCTGCATCGATTTCACACGACGCTGTCGAAGTATGCGACCTCGCATCAGGGCTCGGGGTGTTTTAAGCCAGGCAACGGGCAGTAACAGCGACAGCCGGAGCAGGATGAGGCCGCTCCGGGGAAAGCTTTAGTCAGATCGGCGCCGTCCATCGGCACAAAATATATGCGATCGACGAGGGGCGTACAATCTACCCGACAAGTAACGCACGCCTGAACACTGGCCGATAAGCCATCTGTGCCTCAGACCCGGATGGCGATTGGCTGACGGAAGAGGGCACTGCATTTTGAGAGTCCACACTCTGGTTGCGGCCGGGAAGCGCGGAGGGCGGTACGCTCGGAAGGATGGCGAGGCGCGCCTTCGCAGATCGAGGGTGGACTGTTGCCATTCGATCATGCTCCCTGTGGTGGCGGCACTGCTGATCGTTTTTTCCTGCGCCTTCCCGGCCTGCGGACTTTCGCAGGCGACGGCCAAACCCGTTCAGCCAACTGCGGGCAAGTTGCCGACCCTGACTACGGCGGCGGCCGTCCACGACCTCACTCTGGACGACGCGAAGCGGCAATATCCGGTGCACCTGCGGGGAGTCTGCGTGGTTTGTTTTACCGGCTGGCACGGGTTCTTCCTGAATGACGGGGTGTCGGGAATTTATGTCGAAACCAGGGATCATATACCCCTGACGAAGGCAGTTCAACCTGGGACGTGGCTCGAGGTGGACGGGGTCACGGGTCCGGGCGAGTTCGCTCCGATTGTGGACCGGAGTACTTTGCGGATTCTTGGAGAAAAGCCTTTACCCAATCCCCGCATGGTGAGCCTCGACCGGCTTTCCACCGGCGTAGAGGATGGACAATGGATCGAGTTCGAAGGGACGGTGCGGTCGGCCGCGTTCCGCGATTCGATGCTGGACCTGATGATCGCAGCCGGGCGATTGCAGGTGGAAGTGATGACGCAGCCGGGCGAGAGGCAATTCGGCTGGTTGATCGACGCGCGGGTGCGGGTCCGCGGGACTGCGGGTCCGATCCTGAACCAGCGCGGACAACTGATCGGGACCACTGTGTATGCGCCCAGCTTGAAGGACATTGACATTCTGCAGCCCGCGCCACCCGATCCATTTTCCGTTCCTGTCGAACCGGTGAGAAGGGTGTTCGACTACACCCCGAATACCGGATCGGATCACCTGGTTCGAATACGGGGCGTCGTAGTGGCGCGCTGGGGCCAGACCGTCTACATCAACGACGGCGTCCAGGGAGCGAGTCTGCTGGGGCGGGAGACCAACACGCTCCAGCCTGGGGACCTTGTGGATGCGGTGGGATATCCGGCGCTGGGCGACTCGACGCACACGATTGAGGACGCGATTTTTAACCAGCTGGGGACAGCGCCCTTGCCGGAGGCGAAACCGATCAGTGTGAAACAGGCGCTGAGCGGTGACTTCGAAGGCGACGTGGTGCAAATGGAAGGGACCCTGATCGAGCAAAAGCGGGCGATGGATCAGACGACATTGCTTGTTTCCTCGGGAAGCGAAATATTTTCGGCGGTTTTCCCCGTCGATTCGAGCGACGAGTCTCTGTCGGTGGCACAGGACGGGAGCCGGATTCGGCTGACGGGCATCTGCGTGATCACCGACACCCAGGCATCGCGGCATTTTCGGCTGCCCAAGGCGTTCGAGGTGCTGCTGCGCGCGCCGTCCGATGTGATGGTGATCCAAAGCCCTTCCTGGTGGACGCCCAATCACGCGTTGGTGGTGGTCGCTTTGACCCTGGCCGGAATGGTCCTGGTGTTTGTATGGGTGGTGGCGTTGAGAAGGCGCGTGGCACAGCAGACCCGGCTGCTGCGCGACAGCGAAGAACGATTCCGGCACATGGCGCTCCACGACAGCCTCACCGGACTGGCGACGCGGCTGCTGTTCAAAGATCGCCTGGGAGTGGCATTGGACAGCAATCGGCGGCATCGCACCGGGCTGGCGGTGCTGATGGTGGATGTCGACCACTTTAAGGCAATCAACGATACCTACGGTCACCAGACCGGGGACAATGTGCTGCGGGTAACGGCGGAACGGCTGTTGCGGGCGGTCCGGCGCGAGGACACTGTGGCCAGACTGGGAGGGGACGAGTTCGTGGTATTGCTGCCCGACCTGAATGACTCACGAGCGGCGGCCAGGATCGCGGAAGTGCTGGTGGGAACGCTCGCCGTACCGGTCACGGCGGGGGATCACGAGGTGCCGGTATCGGTCAGTATCGGAGTGTGCATCGTGGCGGACGAGGATATGGATGCGGACATCCTGATAAGGAACGCGGACACGGCTCTTTACCAGGCCAAGGCCGGAGGACGGAACCGCTTCGCAGTGTACAAGCCGGAGATGCCGCCGCCTGTCGATCCATCGCCAGGACCCAAAGGAACGCCGGGTTATAAGAGGGCGTGGGGCAGCAGCTAAGCCCGCGTAGCCGCGGTCTGCGAGCCATAGGATAACTTCTGAGGCGCACTCTGCAGCGCCGCGCCGGGTGCAGCGGCTGAAAAGGACCACGGAGCGTGTGATTCGCGAAGTCAGTCGTGGTTCCCACGAACTGTGGGACAGATTTCAGATAAAATGGATGACAGAAAGGAGGATCGATGGCCGCAAGGGCTCGAGGAAATCGAACGAAGCTCTCAACCACGGTAGCTCCGGAGAATTATCGCTACCTTGAAGCGCTGGTCGAGGCGGGCCGGGCCCAAAACCTCGCGGAGGCCGTCGATCTGACAATCCGACGTTCACGCAAGGCAGAGAACCGGCAGAGGCTGGCAGCCGCAACCGCAGCCTATTTTGAAAGCCTCTCGCCCGAGGCGCTGGAAGAAGAGCGCTCGCTCGGTATTGCGCTCTCTAAAGCCACTGCCGGGATCGACATTGACCGCGGGTAGCGTTCTCAAATCCAAACGGGGCGAAATCTGGAGCGCCGATTTGGGAGATGGCAGGAAGCACGCAGCTGTGATTGTGTCGCTGGATTCAAGGAATCTCAGTGATCGGGCGGACACGGTTTTGGTCGTTCCGTTTGGCAGCTACGGAGTCGAAGGTCCCACCGTTCTGCGGATGGAGCCCGGAGAGACGGGATTGCCAGAACCATCTTTTCTCAAGGCACACTTCATTCAGCTTCTCGCAAAGAACAAGCTAATCGATCGGCTGCCGAGGGCTCTGTCGAACGCGCGCATGCGGGAACTGGTGGCGATGATTCGACGCGCGGTCGATCCGGACGCACCACTTCCCCCTGAACGGCAGGGCGCTTCGCGCGACTAGAGTTGTTCTGTATCGAAAATCAGCTCTGCAGCGCGGCAACCGCTTCCGGAGACGCCTTTTCGCTGCGAAACTCTCCCTCCCACTTTGCCACCACCGCGGACGCCAGACAATTCCCGACAACGTTGACGACGGTGCGGCCCATGTCCATGAGAGCGTCTACGCCGAGGATGACGAGGATGGGCTCGACGGGCAACGAAAAAATCGACGCCGTTGCGAGCAGCACGACCAGGACAGAGCGAGCGACTCCAGCCACTCCTTTACTCGTCAGCATGAGCACGCCGAGCATCGCAAGCTGCCGGCCGAGGCTCATGTGGATGCCCGCGGCCTGGGCGGTGAAGATGGCGGCGATCGAGAGATAGAGCGCCGATCCCGCCATGTTGAAGGTGTAGCCGGTAGGGATGACGAAAGCGACGATCTTGCGGGGCACGCCGAAAGCCTCCATCTCCTCGATGGCTCGAGGAAGAGCGGCTTCGCTGGTGCTGGTGGCGAAAGCGATGGTTGCCGGCTCGGCGACGGCACGCAGAAATTCGCGGAGAGGCAGCCGAGCGAGCAGAAGCGCGGGCAGCATGGCGACGAGCGCGAAGACGGCGATCGCAACATAAAGGGTGAGCGCCAGCTTGCCGAGATTGAGCATGACGCCGAGCCCGGATTGCGCGATGGTGAAGGCGAGAGCGGCCGCGACTCCGATGGGCGCGTAGAGCATCACGAGGTTGGTGAAGGCGAACATCGCTTCCGTGAGCGACTCGCAGAGGCGCAGCATGGGCGCGCGCTTTGCCTCGCTGACGCGGCCCAGGGCTAGTCCGAAAAAGATGGCGAAGACGGCGACCTGGAGAATCTGGTTGTCGGCGACCGCGCTGGCGATGTTTTCGGGGAAGACGTGCAGGAGGAATTGCTGCCAGGAGATGGTGGTCTGCGGGAGGGAGCTTGCCGTGGCGGAGTGGGCTGCGCTGAGGTTGAGACCAACACCGGCGCGGGAGATGTCAATGGCGGCAAGCCCGATGACGAGGGCGATGGTGGTGAGGACTTCAAAGTAGACGAGGGACTTGAGGCCGAGGCGCCCAACGGTTTTGGCTTCGGCATGGCTGGCGATGCCGGTAACGAGGGTTCCGAAGATCAGCGGCGCGACGATGACGCGGATGAGCCGCAGAAATATCTCGCTGAAGACGCGGCTCGCCATGGCGGCGCGCGGGGCGTCGACGCCAAGTTCAATGCCGGCCAGCATAGCGGCGAAAATCCAGCCGGTGAGGGAGCGGCGGCGAGACGCGGCGAACGCCAGGAGAGCGAGGGCGATGACCCGGAGCGATATGGCGACGGGTCGGGTCGCCGGCCAGAAATGCTGGGCGACGGCCGCGGCGGCGTAGAACGCCAGGCCGGCAATGACGCTTCTTTTCATCAGGGAACAGGGTACAGGGTGCAGAATATGGCGAAAAGCGTTTAGCGAAGAACGATTGGCAAAAAAACGGTTACCGGGAGATTAGCTGTCCGCTGTTTTATCCTTCTGGCATGCGTGGTCGTCTTATGTATGCTGCAGTGTTTTTCTGTTTACTGAGCTTCAACTTCGCGTTCTCTTTGGCGCAGACCCTTGATCCGCTGGCGCCCAAAGCATCGCCGAGCCAGGCTGGCAACCCGCTCACTGATCCCGGCCTGACGCCGGAGGTCGAGTTTCTGTATCAATTGGAGGCCAAATTTGCCGCCGATACGGCGAAGGGCGGAGGGCGAGCGTTCGGCTCGTGGTTTGCCTCGGATGCGGTGACCCTCGGCAATGGCAAGCCTCCCGTGATGGGGCACGATGCCATTGCTGCTGCCGCGACCTGGTCGCCGGACGTCTATCGACTGACGTGGACGCCGGAAGGGGCTCGGATGGGGCCCGCCGGGGACATGGGTTTTACGTGGGGCCATTATGAGGGCGTCTCCCGGGACGCGCAGGGAAACCAGGTGAAGACGTCCGGCCGGTACATGACGGTGTGGAGAAAGCAGGCCGACAGTACCTGGAAGGTGGAACTGGACGCCAGCAACGAAGGGCCGTCAGAGGACTGCTGCCGGGTGAAGTGAGACAGAAATGACCTGGGCCTGATGCAAAACAGGGCACTTGTGTTACCTTAGTGCATCAGGGATGGGCGGTTATCTGTTACTACCGGAAAGTACCGTAAGCTATACGTATCACAGGACTTGTCATCACCCAAACGGGGCAGGGCGGGTCCTAACATACTTTGCAACAATGCTCGTGGACCCCCACACGGGGCTCTTCGGCGAAATGGTCCAGGGTCTCACCTTACGGGCGGGCAAAATTGGCCTGGATGGAGACTTGGGACTCGCCGGAGTCTGTGGAGAGGCATGAGCTACCTGGCGAACAGCGCGCAGTGGAGCGAGGCCGAGAGGCTGAAATCCCTGCAGGAATACGACATTCTCGACACGCCGGCGGACCCGGCGTTCGACGAGATTGTCCGTGTCGCTGCTCAGGTCACCGGAGCGCCTTACGCGTATCTCGGTTTCATCGATGCAAACCGGTTGTGGTTCAAGTCGCGGTTCGGGTTCCAGGGGACTGAGATTCCGCGCCTGGCGACGGCTTGCCAGTACACCATCCTTGAACCGGAGCCTCTGCTGATCGGCGATGCAGCAATGGAGCCGCGGTTTCCGGTCAGAGGCATTCCTCTGACAAAGACCGTTCACTGCCGGTCCTATCTGGCCGCGCCGCTGGTGGGACCGGAGGGTGGAATCGGCACGCTGGCGGTAGTTTCACCTAAGCCGAATCAGTTTACGGAGCAGCATGCTTCGATTCTGGGCGTTCTGGCACGGCAGGTCATGACGCGGCTCGAGTATTCGATTCACTCGAAGGGGCAGGATCATTCGCTGAGGAGCCGGCAGCGCATCGAGCGGGCGCTGACGGTGGAGCGGAACTTTGTGTCGGCAGTGCTCGATACGATGAGCGCGCTGGTGCTGGTGGTCGACACGGCGGGCCGCATTGTGCGATTCAATCGGGCCTGCGAAGAGATATCGGGATATACGTTCGCCGAACTGGCGGGGCGCTCGTTTCCGCAGGAGCTGTTTCTCCCCGAAGAGAAAGGGCAGGCCTTTGAACTGCTGGACCAGGCGGGCGCCGACAGGCGGCGACAGCCGACGGAGATGCACTGGCTTTCGCGTGACGGGCGGCGGCGGCGAATTGCGTGGACCGCGACGACCCTGACCGATGGTCTGGGCGACATCAACTTCATCATCATGACCGGGGTCGACGTCACGGATCAAAGAGAGGCGACCGCGGCTTTGCATGCCAGCGAGGCCCGGTACCGGCAACTGGTGGAAAGCTCGCTGGGCATGGTCTGCACCCACGATCTGAACGGGAAGATTCTCTCGATCAATACCAACGCCGCGGAGAGCCTCGGATACCGCTCCGACGAAATGGTGGGAACGCGGCTGATCGACTACGTGCCGGAGGACCAGAAGGGAGTCTTCGAACATTATCTGCGGAGTATCGCAATCTCGGGCGAAGAGCAGGGCATGCTGAGTCTGCGCCGCCGCGACGGCGAGGTTCGTTTTATCGCGTGGCGCAACCGGCTTCTCGATTTGCCGGATACGCCGCCTTTCGTGCTGGGACACGGCATCGACGTCACCGAGAAGACGGACGCGGAGAACCGGCTGCACGCGGTGATGCGGCAGCGGGAATCGATCCTCGAGTCGGTCGGCGATGGCATTTACGGCGTCGACATGGAGGGGCGGATCATTTTCGTGAACGAAGTGGGCGCCCGGATGATGGGTTATACGCAGGACGAGATGGAGGGCAAAGACCTTCTGGCGTTGCTGGGTCACGCCCGGGCCGATGGTTCGGTGTATCGGATCGAAGACAGTCCCATCTATGCGGCGCACCGGTCGAGCGGCCCGATTCGCGCGCGCGATGAGGTTTTCCGGCATAAGGACGGGCATCCGATTCCGGTGGAATATGTGGCGTGTCCCATGCTCTCGAACGGGCGCGTGACAGGAGTAGTGGTCGCGTTTCAGGATGTGACGGAGCGGCGCCGTCTGGATCGGATGAAGGACGAATTCATATCCACGGTGAGCCACGAGCTGCGAACGCCGTTGACGGCGCTGCGCGCGGCTCTGGGATTGATCGCCGGTGGCGCGCTGGAAAGGCGCCCGGAGAAGCGTGCGCAGATGATGGATGTCGCGATCGGGAACTGCGACCGGCTGGTGCGTCTGGTGAACGACATTCTGGATTTCGAGCGGATGGGCGCGGGCAGACTGCCGATGCGCTTCCAGGAGATCGAAGCCCGGGATCTGCTGCGGCGGGCAACCGATTTGCAGCACCCCAGCGCGCAGAAGGCGGGAATCAATTTCCGGATCGAATCAGGAGCGCTGACTCTGTGGATCGACGAGGATCGAATACTGCAGACGCTGGGCAACCTGCTCACCAACGCGATTAAGTTTTCGCCGGCGGGCAGCGAGATCGTTCTGCGGGCACGCGCTCAGAGCGCCACCGAAGCGCTTATTTCAGTGGAGGATCAGGGACGTGGGATTCCTCCCGAGAAGCTCGAGATCATCTTCGAGCGGTTTCAGCAGGTGGATGCGTCGGACTCGCGCGAAAGCGGGGGAACGGGCCTGGGGCTGGCCATTTGCCGCAATATCGTGCGCCAGCACGGGGGCCGCATCTGGGCGGAGAGCGTGGTTGGAAAGGGGAGCACGTTTTACTTTACGGTGCCCCGGACAGCAGCGCGGCATGAGCACGCCGAGGCTACGAAGCAGCCTCCGGCGTCGGTGCGGATGCTGTAGCCGGGCGAGGAGCGAGCGCGGTGGAGCGCGAAGCCGCAGCGGCGTGTGGCGTCATCTGATGCATGGTCACGATTAACGCGACGGCGGGAGCTGAGCTCGCGCAACGGTAGGAATGGGGAGTGGCGGCGTCGAAATACACGCTGTCGCCCGACTCGAGTGAATGGGTATGATCGCCGTGGCGAATCTGCAGTTCTCCCTGGAGCAGGTAGAGAAACTCATAGCCGGGATGAACATGCGGCCTTACTTCCGTCGTTTTCCTGACGGGGACAAACTCGGCGAAATACGGGTCAAGCTGGCGGTCCGGAACCATATACGCCAGGCTCTCGAAATAGTAGGTGGGATCTTCGACGCCGGACTGGGGAAGGCGGACGCGCTCGGCGCGTCGATGGAGGCGAAAAAGAGGATGAGGCTCGGGCTCGAAGAAGTAGGACAGGTCGCGGCCGAAGACCATAGCGATTCGCGCCAGATTGCGCAGGGTGGGGACGACGCGTCCGGTTTCGAGTTGAGAGAGAAAGCTGGCTGACAGGCCGGCGTGGCGGCCGAGTTCCACCAGGCCCATGGAACGCTTGAGGCGCAAGCGACGGATTCGTTCGCCAATGCGTTTCTCGGCAATGAAGGTTTCGGCAGAGTGGGAAGCGTCGGGCACGGAATCGAAATGGGGCGCAGAGGGTTCGAGCTTGCTCGCCATGGCTGTCCAAACGGGTGAAGGCCGATTTGGTGCGAACCTAACAGAATGTTATGCAAATCACAAGGATTTTTGATGAAATGAATAGCGGCGACCCGTGGCATTGAAGCGGGGGACTTCGGACGATTAGCGCCCCACGGCGGAATAAGTCGCCGATTGGTGGCCGCTCACACAGCAAACAGGATTTAATACGTTTGTCCCCCAAGGGAGGGCAATGGGCAAGCGGGAAAGACGCATTTTGCTGAGCGGGGCGTCAGGGCTGATCGGTACGGCCCTCCAGCGGGCCGCTCAAAAGGATTCTTTCGAGATTACCAGGTTGGTTCGCAGACACCACCTTGCCGGCGCCGGCGCTATTTACTGGAATCCACGAAGAACCAGATCAGCGCCACATCCCGTCGAAATCGAGGGGTTTGACGCTCTGGTGCATCTGAGCGGAGCGAACGTTGGGCGGCGGTGGACAGAAAAGTACCGGCAGGATATTGTCGCCAGCCGCGTTACGAGCACCGAGGCTTTGTGTGAATGCCTCGCGGGCGTCCGCCATCGGCCGCCCGTGCTGCTGTGCGCTTCAGCGATTGGCATCTATGGAGATCGCGGCGACGAGGTGCTGACCGAGGAGAGCGCTGTAGGGGAGGGGTTTCTCGCAGAGACCTGCAAGGCGTGGGAAGCGGCGGCGAGGAGAGCCGGGGAGCTCGGGATTCGCGTCGTGCATCTCCGCTTTGGCGTGGTGCTCAGCCGCGACGGTGGCGCCTTGAACAAGATGCTGCCGGCTTTTCGGTCGGGACTGGGTGGCAAGCTGGGAACGGGGCGGCAGTGGATGAGTTGGATCAGCCTGCGCGATGCGGTGCGCGCGATTTTGTTTCTGATCCACCACGATGAGTTGTCGGGATCGTTCAACATTACGGCGCCGCATCCGGTGACGAACGCGGTGTTTACAATGGAGTTGGCGAGGGCGGTGCGCCGACCGGCGATATTGCCAGTGCCGGCGTCAGCGCTGCGGCTGGTCTTTGGGGAAATGGCGGACGCGACTTTGCTGGCTTCCGAGCGCGTGCTTCCCCGACGACTGATGGATGCGGGGTTCCGCTTTGAAGATGAGCAGATCGGGACGGCGCTCACATCTCTGCCAGGCTGAGATCGCATGAACAGGGGAGTAAACGCCGCGGCGGCATCGGTGTGGCTGGTTGCGCTGGTGGGTTGCGGACTGGCGGCCAATCCGCAGCCGCCGACCTTGTGGCTGCCGGCGCCCGCGAAGGATTTGGCTGCGACGCGTGTGGGAGATGAGGTTCACCTGCACTGGACAATGCCAAAGAGCACAACGGACAAAGTGACGCTGAAGGGCGATCAGCAGGCGCATTTTTGCTGGGCGAGCGAGGCTCTTGTTCCACAGAAGGCAGTGGCTGTTACAACTGCGCCGGCCGGAGAGCCTGGGGTGGCTGGAAAACCTGCGACGGCGGGGAAGACTGAAGCACAGACCAGGGCAGTGCCGATTTTCGACCAGAATACATGCAGGAGTGCGGGCGATGGGTTGTTCGCGCCGGATAAGCCTGCGGATTTTACGGCCACGATGCCGCCTGAGCTGATCGTCGGTCCGCCGCGCGCCGTTAGCTATTATCTGGAACTCGAGAATCGCGCGGGGAAGACCGCGGGACCTTCGAATGCGGCCTGGGTGGCTGCGGGGGCGGCTCCGCCGGCAGTGACGGGCTTGCATCTGGAGACGCGGACTGAGGGTGTTGTGCTCCATTGGGATGCGGCTGCTCCTGAAAAGCGGATGGTCGTTCGGATTCGAAGGACGCTGAGCGACGAGGCCGGCGCGCGAAAACCGAACCAGGCCTATGGGGCTTCTCTGCCGAAGGAGCAGGTGCTCGAGGTGGATCTGGACAAGGGCGATCCGGGTGTGGCTTTGGATCGCGATGCTGCGCTGGATCATGAGTGGAAGTATTCGGCTGAGCGGGTCGTTCTCGTGGACCTCGACAGACATGCGCTCGAGATTGCGGGGTCTCGATCCGCGGTAATGACCATCGATGCGAAGGATGTGTTTCCGCCGGCGGTTCCCGCAGGGCTGGCAGCGGTCGCGGACGCGCAGGCAAAGGCGATTGATTTGTCCTGGGCTCCGAATACCGAGCCGGATCTGGCGGGGTATGTGGTGTATCGGAGAGATGTGACGGCGGGCGCGGCGTTGGCACGGATCTCCGGGAAGGCGCTGGTCGTGCCTCCGTCGTTTTCGGATGCGACGGTAGTGGCTGGGCATCGGTATGCGTATGCGGTGAGCGCCGTGGATGCGGATGGAAACGAGAGTGCGCGGGCGGGGGAAGTGGTGGAGGAGTTGCCG
>CAZSWI010000052.1:0-1153 GCA_964610635.1 uncultured Acidobacterium sp. | reverse complement strand
GCCGGGCCCCAGTATGGCGAGGTCGTGGACCGGGCAGGGACCCTCTGGATTGAGCGGCTGTTGGCTCCGTTCGAAGAAGATCCGTGGACGACATTGTCGGCCGCCAGGTTCGAGCCGGTGCCATTTGAGTCAGTGAAGCTGCTCGCGCCCGTGGTTCCTTCGAAGATCGTTTGCATTGGCCGGAATTACCGGGAACACGCGGCCGAACTGGGGAATGAGGTTCCGAAGGAGCCGCTGCTGTTTCTGAAGGCGCCGTCGGCGGCGATTGCGGCGGGCCAGGCAATTTGGATTCCGGCACAGTCTCAGCGAGTGGATTTTGAGGGAGAACTGGCGGTGGTGATCGGCAAACGGGCGACGAAGATTGGGTCTAATGAAGATGTGCGGCAGTACATTCGCGGTTACACGATTGTGAACGACGTGACGGCGCGCGACCTGCAGAAGTCCGATGGGCAGTGGTCGCGGGCGAAGGGGTTCGACACGTTTTGCCCGATGGGGCCTGTGGTGACGGATGAGATCGATCCTGAGGCGGGATTGGCGGTCGAGACCCGGCTCAATGGCGAGGTGAAACAGCACGGGACGACGCGTGATTTGATCTTCGATATTCCCGCGCTGCTGCACCACATTACGGCGGCGATGACGCTGCTGCCGGGGGACGTGATTCCTACGGGGACTCCGGCGGGGGTGGGGCCGATGAAGGCGGGGGATCGGGTAGAGGTGACGGTGGAGGGGATTGGGACGCTGGCGAATCCAGTGGAAAGCAGGGTATAGGGTGTAGCGTTGGGGGTGGAGCGTTGAGGGCGTAGCTGGTGGCTTGCTGAGTCATTGAGGCTCGCGAGGCCACCGAGACCGGAATGGGGCCCCAGGCATCTAACGAACAGAAGGGCGTAATTTTCCGAATATTCGCAAAAAATCCGGGCCGGCGATCTGCGGACACGGTGCCGAATGCCGGATAATCTTGAGACAGGCGGGAGGATGGAATGGCGACATTGCTGGCACAACTGCGGAAGATGACAACGGTGGTTGCCGATACGGGCGACATCGAGGCGATTGAGAAGGTGAAGCCACAGGATGCGACGACGAATCCGTCGCTGCTGACAACGGCGGCGCAGATGCCCGCGTACGGCAAGATCGTCGATGACGTGCTGCTGGATGC
>CAZSWI010000051.1:0-18692 GCA_964610635.1 uncultured Acidobacterium sp. | reverse complement strand
GGTACGCAATGGGAAGTTCGATGCATGGCGGAGTTAGTGGCAGCTAGGTCAGGGTATCGCGATCCCAGATCTCAAAATCGAGAAATGGGGCACCCAAATTTGGGACTGATTAATACTCGATGCCGCGCTGCGCGAGGATGCCTTTCTGGTAGGCGTGCTTGACCTCGCGCATCTCGGTGACGGTGTCGGCAATGGCGACCAGCGAGGGGTGCGCGTTGCGACCGGTAAGGATGACGTGGACCATCTCGGGGCGGGCTTCGAGCGTCTCGACGACCTTGGCGGGGTCGAGCATGCCGTAGCTGATGGCGTAGTTGATCTCGTCGAGGATGACCATGTCCCAGTCGCCGGATAGGATGGCCTGGCGTGCCTCTTCCCAGGCCTCTTCGACGAGGCGGATGTCTTCGGGATCGGTTTCGGCGCCGCCGATTTTCACGAAGCCGCGGCCCATCTGGCGGAGGACGAAGTTATCGCCGAAGGCTTTGGTGGAGTCGAGCTCGCCGTAGTGCCAGGAGCCTTTGAGGAACTGGAGCATGAGGACGCGCATGCCGTTGCCGACGGCGCGCAGCGCGGTGCCCATGGCGGCGGTGGTTTTGCCTTTGCCTGGGCCGGTGTTGATGAGGATGAGGCCTTTGCGGGATTCTGGTTCGGTCATAGGTTTTTTGAGTCGGGAGCCTGTCGTGCGTAGCTGGGAGCCAGGAGGCAGGAGCCAGCAGCTGGAGCCGTGAGCGAAGAGACGAGAGTCGGAGGTGACGCGACACTACAAGCTTCGGCTACAGGGCTACTGGCTACCGGCTTCCTGATCGATGATACGGGTGCCCGGCAAGAATGGTGAGGGCGCGGTAGATCTGTTCGGCGATGACGACGCGGGCGAGCTCGTGCGCCTGAGTCATTTTTCCGAGAGAGAGGAGCAGGTCGGCGCGCTGGCGCGACTCTTCGGGCCAGCCGTCGGCGGGGCCGATGGCAAAGACGATGAGCTGGCGGCCTGCGTCGCGTTCGCGGCCGAGCCAGCGGGCGAAGTCTTCAGAGGGCATTTGTTTGCCGTGTTCGTCGAGCAGAACGAGGAGAGGGGCGGAGCGGGCCCGCTCGCGTTCAACCGCGTGCCAGAGAGCGTCTTCGGTACGAAAGAGTGGGGATTCCACGCCGGACTTCGACGTCGCGGCGATGCGGTCGAGGTAAATGCGCACCAGGTCATCGAAGCCTTTGCGAGGGCGCGCGCCGACGGCAGCGATCCAGATTCTCACTGGACGCGTTCAAAGTCCTCGTTGAACATGACGTCGGCCTCGGTCTGCAATTCCTTGCGGCGTCTTCCCGTGGGCGTGCGGGCTATCCCCGCATTTCCGCCTGGCAAACTGCCTGTCGTGCAAAGTCCATCAACCGGCTGGCTCGCCAGCCAGGCCATCCCACCAATCGAAGGTACAGATGCCATGGTCACTGATGCTCTGCCGCACGCACTCAGAGATTAGCTTCACAGATCATCAAGTTTGGGACCGTAAGACTGGCCATGAGATTTAATCGTCCCAGAGTGCGATCATTGCTGTCAATGCAATCACTGCATGCATCGAAGGCGCCTCACCTCAAGCCCCTGCAACCCTATCCCGCAAACCCCCGAATCCACTCCACCACGCTTCGCACTCCGACCCCCGTCGGCCCAGAGGCCATCCACGCCTTCGCATCGTCGTTCCAGGCCACACCCGCGATGTCCAGATGAATCCACGGGGTCTCCTCCGCGAACTCCTTCAGGAACATCGCCGCATTGATGGCCCCGCCGTAGCGCCCCCCCGTGTTCTTGATGTCCGCGATCGTCGACTTGATGACCTCACGGTAGTCGTCTTCGATCGGCAGGCGCCAGAACCGCTCGCCGGAAATTTTCAGTCCATCGACAAATCGGCGGTAGGTGTCATCGTCATTCGCGAAAGCTCCCGCGTTGATCAGACCCAGCGCCACTCCCACGGCCCCGGTCAGCGTGGCGGCATCGATCAGGTGGGTCGCGCCCAGCGATTTTGCATAGGTGATGCCATCGGCCAGCACCAGCCGTCCCTCGGCGTCCGTGTTGATAATCTCGATCGACTTCCCCGGTTTGCCCGGCCCCGGCATGGCGATCTCCACGTCGCCCGGCTTGTAAGCCTTACCCGAAGGCATATTTTCCGCGGAGCAAACCACGCCAATCACCTTCACCTTCGGCTCGAGCTGCGCAATTGCCCGCATTGCGCCGATCATCGCCGCCCCGCCGGCCATGTCGTACTTCATCTTCTCCATGCTGTCCGAAGGCTTGATGGAAATCCCGCCTGTGTCGAACGTGATCCCTTTGCCTACCAGCCCCAGAACCGGCCCGGCCTGAGCACCAGCACCCCTGGGTTCGTAGGTCATCACGATCAGCGCTGGCGGCTCGTCCGATCCCTGCGTCACGCTCAAAAACGCGCCCATTTTGAGCTCACGCAGCTTCTCCACTCCGTGAACCTCGCACTGGATGCCGAACTCCCGGCACATCTCCGCGGCCCGCTCGCCAAGGATCGTCGGCGTCAGCCGGTTCCCCGGCTCATTCACCAGTTCGCGAGCAAAGTTCTGGGCTTCGCCGACGATCACGCCCTCGCGCAGCCCCGCCTCCGCCGCAGCTCGGTCGGACGACCCAGGCGCCACCACCTGAACCGACTGCACGCTGCGATCCTTCCTCTCAGACCGGTAGGTATCCGAATCGAAGTTCCCCAGCACAGCGCCTTCAGCAACCGCGCGCGCGGTCAGTTTCGGATCGAGACCTTCCGCCACCGGAACCGCAATCGCAATCTCCCGCAGCCCGCGCGGCTTGGCAAATCGCACAGCGGTTCCAGCGCCCTTGCGAACCTCATGAGGAGTCAGCTTCGCCACCTTCCCCAAGCCGACAATCACCAGCCGCTTCGCCTTCAACCCGGCTGGGCCATGCAAAAGCAGCGTCTCGCACGATTCGGCCTTGAATTCACCGCCGTCGAGCACGGCTTGCGCCGCCTGCGACGCGGCATTATCGCCAGCCAGCAAGCGAATCTCAGGTTTAGCAGCTTTGTTCGCGGACGTGTCCACGGCAAAAACAGCAAGAAGTTCGGTTTCAATCTCAGAAGAATTAGCGAAAAGAATCTTTGTATTCATAGGGGTTTTTGAGTTTTGCGAGGTGTTTACCAAATCACCTTAACTTCGGAATAACGCCGGAAAATCGGGTCGCCAGTGACGATCGGCAGCTGTTCAGCGACGGCCGTGGCCAGAATCATGCGATCGAACGGATCGCGGTGACGCAAGGGAAGCGTGAATAATTCGAAAGCATGCTGTGGTTCGAGCGGCAGCAGGGTGATGCGCAGATCGCGAATTGCGCGATTGGTCTCGTCCTCCGACATATCCAGTTTGCCGATCGCATTCCTGATCGAGATCTCGATGAGAGATGCCGCGCTCAGATTCACCTCGATTTCGGCTGGGGCGAGCATCTGTTGCACCCTGGCCGGTAAAGAACCCAGGTGTGCGAGAATCAACACCTGAGTGTCGAGGAGAACCCTAATACCGGCCCTCCACGAATGCATCGACTTCCTCGTCAGTCATCGGATCAAAGGCATGTGGATCGATGATTCGGACCCGGCCCTTCCCCGTGCCAAATCGTCGTACGGGCTTCGCGGGTTCCTCCACAGGCGCCGGCGAGATCACCGCAATGGGTTTCTTGTAGCGCGAAATGATAATGGTTTTTCCCTTCACAACATCCCTGAGGAGCTTCGGCAGATTCGCCTTCGCGTAGGCGGCACTGACAGTAGTCATAAATATATTGTACAACAAATCTTGTACATCTTTTTAAGCCTTCCGGCTCCGCGCAATCGCCGCCCGCGCCTCCTTATCCGCCTCCCGCCGCCGTTCCGTCTCCCGCTTATCCCACTCCTGTTTTCCCCGGGCCACCGCAATCTCACATTTAACCCGCCCGTTCCGAAAATAAAGCCGTGTCGGAATGAGCGTTAATCCCTTTTGCTGCGTCTTTCCCGTGAGTTTTCGTATTTCATCCTCATGCAGCAGCAGCTTTCGTGTGCGCAGCGCGTCGTGGTTGTTGTAGCTCGCATGGGAATACGCTCCGATATGCGCATTCAGCAGGAAGGCTTCCCCATCCTTGATCAGGCCATAGGCGTCCTTCAGATTCGCCTTCCCCTCGCGGATCGATTTGACCTCGGTCCCGCGCAACGCCACGCCAGCCTCATACTTCTCGATGATGAAGTAATTGTGCCCCGCCGACCGGTTCTGTGCGGCGTCGCGGCTCCCCGAAGCCACCGGATCGCGCGGTTTGGCCTTCGCAGGCGCCTGCTTTACGGGATGGCTGGAAGGACGCGCCATGGGTCGACTCGCAATCTCTCATCCTATATCCTGCCCCCTGCCATTGCCGCCTCGTGTGAAGATGCCGGTCTCGGAACTCCCCGCAAAG
Source organism: uncultured Acidobacterium sp. (assembly GCA_964610635.1). GTDB lineage: Bacteria > Acidobacteriota > Terriglobia > Terriglobales > Acidobacteriaceae > Palsa-343. The sequence continues at coordinate 14,275 of CAZSWI010000051.1, read as the reverse complement.
TTGCACTGGAGATTGAACGGCGTAAAACGTCGGGGATGCGATACTATACCCGGCGCGAAGCGGCATCACTGGTGAGCGATCATTTGCTGGGAGACGCCTCCGTGCGCAGGATTCTCTCTCCCCCTCTTGGAGATGCATGAAGCGAAGTCTTGTTATCTGGGCTTTCCTCGCCGTGCTTTTGGCGGCCCTCCCCTCGGCGCGCGCCCAGTCGGCGGCGCACTGGTACAAACAGGGTCAGGCAGCCGAAGCGAAGGACAACGTTCAGGCCGCATACGAGGCCTATTACCAGGCTTACCAGAAAAAGCCGACCGACGAACGCTACAAACTTGCCTGGGAACGCACACGCTTCCCGGCCGCGTCCCTGCATGTCGAGCACGGAGAGCGCCTGCGCGACCAGGGCAACTACACCGGTGCCCTCACCGAGTTCCTCCGGGCCCTGGAAATCGATCCCAGCAATGAGCTTGCCTCGCAGGACATCAAGGCAACCCGCGACAAAATCAATTCACAAAGTCCAGCCCCGGAGAGTGCGCCGCGAACCACGGACGAGGCTCTCGAACTTGCGGCGCCCATTCAGCTCAGACCAATTTCCAATGAGCCGCTAACCCTGCATATGGTCGAGGACAGTCGCATCGTCTATCAGGCAGTTGGCAAAGCCGCTGGCATCAACGTTCTCTTCGACCCTTCCTACACCTCCAAGCGCATCCAGGTCGACCTGAACATGATCACCCTGCAGGATGCCCTGCGCATCGTGGCCACCGTCTCCAACACCTTCTGGCGTCCCATCACTTCAAACACAATCTTTGTCGCCGAGAACACCCGCAGCAAGCACACGGAACTCGACGAGCAGGCAGTCGAGACCTTTTATCTGCACAACGTCGCCCAGCAAAACGACTTCACCGAAGTCCAGACCGTTCTCCGCAATCTTTTTCAGGGCGCCAGAATCAATGGCGTGGCCAGCGAAAGCGCCATCGTCATGCGCGGTACCCCCGATGAGCTGCTGCTGGCGCACCGCCTCATCGATGACCTCGACAAAGCCCGCCCCGAAGTCGTCGTCGACGTTGCCGTCCTCGAAGTCAGCCGCGATCTTCTCCGCAACATCGGCGTCCAGCTGCCCCAAACCGCCAGCATCAGCTTTCAGCCAACCAACGCCAATCTGAACAGCACCACCGGCACGACGGGCACCACGGGGACGACGACGACTGCTACTTCCACGACCACCAGCAGCATTACCCTGAACAACCTGGCCCACCTGAACTCGACCAACTTCGCCGTCACCATCGGCCAGGCCGCCGTGGACCTGCTCCTCACCGACACACGCTCCCGCATCATTCAGAACCCGCAGATTCGCGCCTCCGATGGACAGCAGGCGACGCTGAAAATCGGCGAGCGCATCCCGATCGCCACCGGTTCTTACCAGACCGGTGCGGCCACGGCCATCGTTAGCTCCCTCGTGAACACCCAATTCCAGTACATCGACGTCGGCGTCACCATGGACATCAAGCCGACCGTCCATTTCGATCGCGACGTAACCCTGAAGAGCAAAATCGAAGTATCCGCCACCAATGGCAACTCCTCCATCGGTGGCATCACCGAGCCCATCATCACGCAGCGCTCCGTCGATCACACCGTCCGTCTCAGAGACGGCGAAGCCAATTTGCTCGGCGGTATTCTGCAGCACCAGACCACTTACAGCATCAGCGGCACTCCAGGCCTCGGCGAGCTGCCCCTCATCAAATACCTCTTCAGCACGCAGCAGAAGGAAGTCACCGACGACGAGATCATTTTTCTGATGATTCCTCATGTCGTCCGCGCCGAGCAGGTCGATCCGGAAAACATTCAGCAGATCGATACCGGCACCACCAACAACATCGAACTCCGCCAGATCAGTTCGCCCCAGCAAATAGCCGCGGCCTTACAACCCGGTTCGCAGCCCGCCCCGCCTCAAACCGCAGCCCCGGCCAACACGGGACAGATTTCGCCCCCACCCCCTGCATCGACGCCTCCTTCGCCTCCGGCAGTCGCCGCCGCCCAGCAGGCCATGACCACCATGCAGCAGCAGGCCAACGCGCCCGCTCCAGCCAACCTGCAGATCGCCCCACAGCAATCGACACAACTGGTGGGTTCGACCTTCAAAATGACCGTCATCCTTTCCGGCGGGACCGACGTCTTTGCCGTGCCCATGAACGTGCAGTATGACGCCTCGAAGCTCACCCTTCTCAATGTTGACACCGACGATCCACAGAACCCGAATATCCTCGGCAAGGACGGCCAGGCCGTGGCTCTCGCCCACCGCGACGACGGCAAAGGCACCGCCGCCATTGCCGCTTCGCGCCCGCCCGGCACCCGAGGCGTGAGCGGATCGGGCGCCCTCTGCGTCCTAACTTTCCAGGCGAAAGCCCCGGGGGACGCCTCTGTGGCCATCGCCCGCCCGATGGTACGCAACAGCCAGCAGCAACCTATGCCGGCCACCGGATCGCAGGCGGTCGTCCACATCCAATAACCCGCACTTGAAGTGAATAACTATGCAGTTGATGTTCCACAACCGAAACCACGGACACCGCGAAGCCGGTCTTACCCTGATCGAGCTCATCGTCACCGTTGCGATCCTCAGTATCCTCGCCTCGGCCGCGGTGCCCATTGCCCGCTTCCAGGTCAAGCGAACCAAAGAACGCATCCTGCGCTACGACCTTTGGCAGATGCGCGCCGCGATAGATGCCTACAAAGACGCCGCGGACAAGCACGCCTTTCAAACCAAGGTCGACAGCCAGAATTATCCGCCCGATCTGCAAACCCTGGTCGACGGCGTTGACGTGCAGGGCAAAAAACTGCGCTTCCTGCGCCACATCCCCGTCGACCCTATGACCGGCAACGACGACTGGGGGCTGCGCGCCATGCAGGATGACCCCACCAGCGACTCCTGGGGCGGCCAGAACGTATTCGACGTCTACTCAAAATCCGACGGGACAGGTCTCGACGGAACAAAATATTCGGACTGGTAAATTTTGCGCCTGAGAATTCCAATTCGTAAGCGGGAAAGCGGCTTCACCCTCGTCGAGCTGATGATCGTCATGCTCATCATCGGCATCCTCGCCACCGTCGCCATCCCTTATTTCGTTGCCTCGATCCGCAGCGCAAGGGAAGCGGCGCTCAAAGAAGACCTGCACGTCATCCGCGACGCCATCGACTCCTACACGATGGACAAAAACAAGGCGCCCCAGTCGCTCGAAGATCTGGTCCAGAGCGGCTATCTCAAGTCCATCCCTGAAGACCCTATCACTCACAGCCACGAATGGGTCACGGCCAGCGACGACACCTACTCTGAAATCGATCAAACCGAGCCCGGCATCAACGACGTCCACAGCAGCTCCGAAGAAGTGGGCTCCGACGGCCAGCCTTATAACACCTGGTGAAATTGCCGATGTTATACTTACCGAGAAGTAGTTCCCGGAAGGGTGCGGCCCTCCCAGGAAGTTGGCTACTTCAAAAGTAGCGTGAGCCCAAGGACAGCAACCGCGAGAACAAAGCGCCAATCCAGCGCTACTGTTATGGCGATGCGGGACCAGGATGACTTCTTATTCATCCCCGGCTCACCCCCTTTCATCCGAACGACTCGCAAGTCGTTGGTAGCGGCCTGCGAGTCGTCGATCCGATCTTCGGGACCGATCTCTGCGGTATCCGCATTCGCACTTTGAAAGAGGCACTTCCAGTTCAGGGAGTGCTGCGACCTCCAGCATCACTTCCCAGCTTCCGATCAAAACCCAGGTAACCCGCCACCCGGCATGTCAGAATAGCTGCGAACATGCTTCCCCTTCCGCAACTGGAGCGCGTGTACTACCGCTATCTCTCTCTCAGCCGCGTCGCCCACCAGCACTTCGCTGGGTCCCTCGGCGGAAAGCTCCTGCTACGCTCCGCGTTCGACGCAGATGGCATAGCCGCACTTGCCGCGGCCAGCATCGCCGGTGCCGCATCTCTCTGTGTCGACACCGATGCTGACCGCCTGCGAAACGGTCTCCGCTCAGGGCTCTGCGACTTTGTCGTCGGGCATCTGGACGAAGCCCTTCGCATCCTGAAAAACGAACTCCGCCGCTCGCTCTCCGTCTCCGTCGGACTAACCTCCGATCCGGAGCACTCCATCGCAGCTATGATCGACCGCGGCCTTCAACCCGACTTGGTTTCGGGATTGACCGATGACCCGGCGCGAACCTTCCTTGTGCGAGGCGCCATCTCACTCCCCGATGGATACGAGCCCGATCCGGAAACCTCGCTCATCGAGTGGACCGCCGCCGCCGATCCCGCGCAGTCCATGCCACGCATCGCCCGCATCGTCTCCGGCTCACTCGATCACGCCCGCGCCGACACCCCCGCGCGCAAACGCTGGCTCGACCGGTCCCCGCGCTATCTCGACCGCGCCTTCGGTCATCGTCAATGTTTGCGCTTGACCCCCGCGGAATGCGCCGCCATACTGCCTTTGGTCCACGCCGAGATTCGCGCCGCCGCCATCACCCGAGACGGTCAGAAGCTATAACCCAATTCAGCCACGCCGCGATCGCCCCAAAGCGGCTTTTCCGTTTCCCGCAAAGTCCTACTCGTTGTACGATCCTCAAACGGAGGTTCGCATTGCATGGGGTCACAACCCGAGTATCCCGGCTTCGATTCCAGCCCGGAATCGGTCCGGCAAACTCCCCAGGAGCTTCAGGACGAGCAGCGCAAGCTGCGCCGCCTGCAGATCATGGTCAACATGGTTATGTCCGTAATTAGTCAGGACCTGTCGCTCACCATCGACGAAGCCTCAGAGATGGTCGCTGACACGCGACGCGCCGCCCTCGCCATGTTCCCCGGCAAGGACCTCGCTTTCGATCTCCTCTTCAAGCCGCGCCTCCAGCGCCTCATGCGCGAGCGCTATCGAATCCACTAGCAGTCTACTTTGTATCCATTCCTGTCAGCTGGAAGGTAATCGTTCCCCAGAACAGCCGCGCCCGCATCTGCACCGGCACATGCCGATCGTCGTCGGTATACCAGATCCAGATATTGCCTCGAGCCTTCACTACGCCGGCGTCCGCCGTCGGCTGTACGCGCACCGTCTTATAGGTCCCCAGCGGCGTCCTCACCGTCTCGCGAGCTTCCACCTTCATCGTCACCGCGACCGTATGCATCGCGTCCGCAACCGGAACGTGGAAGCTATCTCCCGGCGTCAAAGTCAGTGCGGCCGGATAAAAAATAGCCGAAAGCAAATCCGTGACACACGGACCTACAGGGGCCTCCTGGTGCTTACTCGTTCCCTTCACCAGGTTCTTCTCATTCAATAAGGCTTTACCCTGCCCATAGTCGAACTTCAGATCCGTGCTGACCTGTCGACGCCCTTCCTGCAGTTGCTTCGCAAAGCCCGCCGAGCATCCGGTCCTCCGGTTGAACGAAGACTGAAAGCGGTCGCTAACGCGATAAATCAAATTGATCGCTCCCAAAGTATCACCCGTCGCGGAAACCCGCTCCTCGTCCCCGTCTTGTTGCAGGCGCATCACCGTCGTTCCTGCCGGAAACACGCGCCAGTCCACAGCATAGGTCAGCGTCTGTTTCGCAGGGAAGCTGAAGCCTGCGCGCGGAGGAATCAGCGCCGGAGCGCTCGGCGCTGTCTGCCCAGTCGCTCCAGCCATCGCCACCGCGATGCCGGCTGCAATTGCCAGCTTCGGCCTTCTGCGCGCCTTCATTTTGCCGGCGCATAGCAAGAAAATGCGATCCGCTTGCAATCCGATCCTTCTTACTTCCTGAACAGCAGCACTTTCACGATGAGGGCAGCATACATGGCTGCTGCTCCCATCAATGCGTTATATTCACGATGCTTTCTGTAGAGTGCCCCGGAGAATACCCCTTTCGGGTTTCCCGATCCCCCAACGGCCACAATGCGAGGTATCAACCTCGGCACCGCGGCGGCATACGCATCGAACTCCGGAAACACCGATCGAAGATACTCTTCCTCCGATCGAATCACGGGAATGTAAATCGCCGCAAAAAGAACAACCAGCACCGCAGCGATCAAAACACTGCGCGCCGCCAGCGCAAAACCAAAAGCGATCAGCATCGACCCAAGATAAAGCGGGTTGCGCGTGTACGCATAGGGCCCGCTGACTGTCAACTCGGCATTCTTCTTCACGTAGCCCGAAGCGTATCCGCGCAGCACCAGCCCAGGCGCAACCAGCACCATACTCAGCCCGAGAAACAGCCATGCCGGCCTCGCCAGCCATACGAAAAAACCCGCGAAGGCAAACCCCAATGGCACGCGTACTCTTCGCGCGATACGATTCCACCCCTCCTCCACCTACCTCGCCTCCTTCAGCAGCGCCAGCGCCGCCTCGGTCACGGCCTCCGGTGTGATGGTCAGCAGCCCCGCCTCCGGCTCGCTGCGCCGCGCATGATCGCGCACGCTCTCCGGGTGCCGCAGTACCCGGCTCGCGCAGTTGAAAGGCCCATTCCGCGCCGGATCCGTCGGCCCGTAAATGCCCACCACCGGCTTGCCCAGCGCGCAAGCCAGATGCAAAGGTCCGGTATCTCCAGCAATCGCGAGTGACGCTCTCCTCGTCGCGGCAATCAGTTCCGGCAATTCAGGCGAAATCATCCGCGCCGCCCCGCCGCTCGATGCGACAATCTCCCACGCCAGGTATTCTTCTGCCGGCCCGCTGTTGATCACCACTCCATACCCTGCGTTTGCGAGCCTTCGCGCCACCGCTCCGTACCGTTCCGCCGGCCATCGCTTGGCTCCCCAGCCCGCGCCAGGACTGATCAGCACATACGGCTGTTTCATCTCTGCCGCATTCACATCGGCCAATGGATCGCGCGGCAGCAACGGCATTGTCATGGCCAGGCTCTCTCCGGCAATTGCCCCCGCTACTTCCATCGACTGCTCGATCACATGCGCGCCTCGCGTAACAACCTTCTCGTCGAACAACCACTTGGCGGCGAATTCGCGCGGCCGCTCTTCGCCAATCACTCTTCCCGCCCTGGCCCACCGCGCCACCATCGCCGATCGCACCGCTCCCTGCATATCGACGGCGACGTCATACTCCAGCGCCCGCAGCTCGCTGCGCACGCGTCGAATATCCCTGAGCGTCTCCGGTTTGAATGGTGACCTCGCCCACGACTTCGCCGGCACCAGGTGCAGCCGGTCCACCAGCGGCATTTCCGCGGTTCTCGGCTCGCTCCGGGCCGCGCTGAATAATCCCTTCCATTGCGGCTCAATCGCCCAGCCGATCATCCATTCCGGATGAGCCTGCCGCAGCGCCGTCACAGCAGGAATCGAATGGAGGATGTCGCCCATCGCGCCCAGCCGCACGACAAGCACACGCAAATACTTGGAGGTTTCAGGCAAAGCCCTATTTTCTCACGGGATTTCTCTCGACGCCTGTTGCCATTTGCCTGGCTGCGGTCTCCAGTTCATCGGAAGCAATTCGCAAAGCTTCTCGATCGCCGCCGCCTCATCGAGCAGCCTCACCACCAGCTTTGCCGCGCGGACCGGCGCAGTACGTTCAAGTTTCCGCATTTGCTCGAGTGTCAGCCGAACCCAATCCTTTTCCGTGGTCAGAAACGCCTCGGCGCCATGCTGCCGCCGCAGCTCGATCAGCTCCACAATGTCGCCCTCGGTATAGCGGTGATGATCCCCCCACGCCCGCATCGCCGCAACCGCAACGCCCTGATAACGTAATTCCGAGAAAAATTCATCCTCCCGCGCAATCGCGCAGAACGCCACTACCGGCCCCGCCGCGGGAACCTCCAGCCGCCGCTCCATCCACCAAATCGGCCGCGCGCAGCCGCGACCGCGCAACTCGCCCTCCAGGTCCCGATCTTCCTCGCGCATCGCAATAATTTGTGCGCGTGACAGCGACTTGAATCCCTCCCGCAGCCGCCCCGCCGGCAGCAGCCGCTCGCGAAAGTCGCTGCGATGCAACGCGACAATGTCAACATCGCGTGCCAACTGCATATGCTGAAATCCATCGTCGAGCAGGTGCACCATCGGCCCCGCAGCCGCCGCTTCCGCCATCATTCCTGCACAATACCGATTCGCCCCCACAAAAACCGGAATTCCCGAGGTCCGAGTAATCAAAAGCGGCTCATCCCCGAACTCCTCCGCCGATCCTTCCGGCCTCACCTTCTCAATCGCGTTCGACCGCCGCCCATACCCTCGCGAAAGCACATCCACAGCAATCCCTCGCTCCCGCAGCAATTGCGCAACCCGAATAGTCAGCGGCGTCTTCCCCGACCCTCCAACCGACAAGTTGCCGATGCTGATTACCGGCCCCTGCAGCCGCTTCTGCCGCGCCCACCCGCGCTCATACGCCAGGTTCTTCGCACCCACTCCCGCGGCATACAGGGGAACCAGCGGCAGCAGGGCGCCCCTCATCATCGTGAACCCGCTTCTACAGGCTCCGGGTGAGCTGCCAGCACCTCAATCAAAACCTTCACCGAACGTTCCGTCGCTCCACTCTCGCGTTCGAAAACCTCGCGGCCCCGCGCACCCAATGTCCTCGATTCCACCCCTCCCTCCAGCATCTCCGCCAGCGCGTCCTTCAGCTCCGCCGCCTGCACAATCCGAATCGCATCGTGCCTCCGCAACTCCTCCACGATTCCCCGGAAATTCTCGTAGCTCGGTCCCATCACCACCGGCACTCCAAACTGGGTAGCCTCCAGCGGATTATGCCCGCCCGCGCCAACCAGGCTTCCTCCCACAAATGCAGCCTGCGCCAGGGAATAAACCGAAGCCAGCTCCCCAATCGAATCCAGCAGAAAAACGCTTCCCGGCGTAATCCCCGACGGCGCCAGCATCCACTCCGACCGCCGCACCCAAGCTATGCCGCGCCGCCGCAGCATCTCTACAACCTCGCCAAACCGCTCCGGATGCCGTGGCGCAAGCACCATCACCATCCCAGCCGCCAGGGTTTCCAGCAGCAACTCCTCTTCACCCGCCAGCGTCGACCCGCATACCAGCACCGGTGCCCCAATCGGCAATCGTTCTCTGAGCATCTCCGTTACCGGCGCAGCACGCACCGCCCGCACATCGTATTTCAAATTGCCCGCCACGCGTACGTTCGCCGCGCCCAGCGCCAGCAACCGCTCCGCGTCCGGGTCAGTCTGCGCAAGCACCACTGCCAACCCGCCCAGAAAATGCCGCCATAACCACGCCAGCCGGCGGTACCGAGGCCACGACCGGTCCGAAATCCGCGCGTTTACCACCGCTACCGGAACCCCACCGCGCCGGCACTCCGCCAACATGCGCGGCCAGAATTCTGTCTCCGCCAGTACCACCAGTTTCGGCCGCAAAGCCCGCAGCCACGCCCGCACCGCCCACGCAAAATCGAGCGGAAAATAAAACACCCGCTCCGCCCCGAAGCGCTCCCGCGCAAGCTGCTGGCCCGTCTTCGTCGTCGTCGAGACCACCACCCGCCAGGCGCCCTCCGGGGAGCCTCCAGCCAATCTCTGTCCCAGCTCATCGATCAACCGGCTAGCCGCCAGCACCTCGCCGACCGACACAGCATGTACCCACACCACGCGTTTCCCGGCAATCCCCTCGCGAACCCTTCGCGGCACCAGTCCCAGCCGCTCCGTCAAACCCTCGCGATATTTCCCGCTCGTGGCCATGCGCACCAGCCACCACGGAGCCCCCAGCACCAGCACCATCGCCAGTGCGAAGCTGTAGACAATCAGCATCCGCTTACCAATCTCGCCTCCCGCGGGTCATAAGGCAAGATGATAATGGTGACCATGCGCCCACGCTCGCGCCGCGCTCTTCTGCGAGGCCTCCGGTTGTTCGCCGTTCCCATCGGCTTTCTTCTGATCGCCACCGTCAGCGCTTCCTTCGCGGAAACCGATCCGCCTCCAGCGAAAGACGCCACCACTTACCCCGCCGTCGATTTCCACGCGAAAGACCAGGTCGCCATCGCCGCCGAGCCCTTCGAAACCGCCGAGAAATGCAAGATCTTTCAGGTCGATTATCTGAAGTATCGCTTCATGCCGATCCGCATCATCGTGACGAACACCGGTGACCATCCCGTCTCGCTCAGCGACGCGCGCATCTTCTTCATCAGCGCATCCGGCGACAAGGTTCCCGCCGCCGAACCCGAAGACGTCGAGCGTCGCGTCCGCCCCAAAGACAGTCGCGGCCGCGACATCCCCATCGGCCCCATCAAGGTCCACACCAAAGGCAGCGCCTCCGACGACAAAATCGAAGCCGACTTCAACCACTTCGAATACGCGGCCCTGGCCGTCGAGCCGCACACCACGCGCGCCGGATTCCTCTTTTACGACATGGATGGCCTCGGCGACACACCCCTCCGCGGCGCAAAGCTCACCCTCCGCGAGCTGCGCAACTCCAACGGCGATGAGCTCTTCTTCTTCGAGATTCCCTTCGATAAATACCTCGAAGCTCGACATTGACTGACAGGAGTAGACAATCCGGCCCCGGTTCACGTCCAATATTCAATCAGCGGGGCAATCCGTGCTCTCTGTCTCCTCTGTGGTGATCTGTTCGCCTTGATACCTCAATGAAGGAGGGTGTCCCCATGCGCCATCTCCCGTCCCCGGGCAAAGTTGTCATCCTCTGCGCCATTGCCGCCCTCAGCCTCTCTGCCTGGGCCGTCCGCGTCGGCGATCCCGCCCCTGACTTCACCGGAACCGACTCCAACGGCCAGACCCACAAGCTGACTGAATACCGCGGCAAATACGTCGTCCTTGAATGGACCAACAATGGTTGCCCCTACACCCGCAAGCACTACACCAGCGGCAACATGCAGAACCTCCAGAAAGAATGGACTGCCAAAGGAGTAGTGTGGCTCACCGTCCTCTCCTCCGCGCCAGGGGCACAGGGCTACATGACCGCCTCCGATGAGAACGCCTATATTGAGAAGGTTCACGCATCGCCTACCGCCGCCCTCCTCGATCCAACCGGCGCGCTCGGCCATGAATACGAAGCAAAGACCACGCCCGATATGTATGTCATCGATCCAACCGGCAAGCTCATCTACTCAGGAGCCATCGACGACCACCCTAACGACGACCCCGGTGACATCCCGCACTCAAAGAATTACGTATCCGAAGCCCTGACCGAAGCCATGTCCGGCCAACCCATAGCCGTAACCTACACTCGCCCCTACGGCTGCAGCGTGAAATACCAGGGCGACTAAACCGCTTTTTGTATTGGTCGAAATTCCCCTTCCGAGGGAGCCTGCAATTCCAATGAGGAAAGGCCCGCGTCCTTCCGGACTGCCCCCCAGCTGTGCTGATCGGAGGAGACTCTCGCAAATGATGCCCAGATGGCTGGCTGTCTCGACCTCGCCGGTTTCCCTCGTCTTCCTCTCCGTTTTCCTGCCGCCAGCCGTCGCCTCTGTAACTCCCTACCCTTCGTACCCAGGCGCACCCCCAAGCCTCGCTTACCGAGTTAGCGTCGACGGCCAGCCCGTCTTTGTCCACCGCTTCCCCACTTACAACCAGTTTCAATGGATGGACCACGCAAGTTTCTCCATGACTGGCAAGGTCCACGTCACCATCACCTCGCTCGTCAATGAACGCAACATCGTCACCTGCTATATCCGCCCGCTCGCCTACGGCATCCATCCCCAAATCAATGGCAATACCGTCAGCTTCGACCTCGACCAGCCCCGCTATCTCGTCATCTTCTTTAACGAAGAACCGACTTTCCAGAGTCCCGGCCTCTTGCTCTTCGCCGAGCCTCCCGAAAACAACTCTCCCAAACCCGGCGATCCCGGCGTAGTCAACATCCTCGATTACAAAGTCGATAACTCCGGCAAGGCTCTCGAAACCGAGAAAATCAACCGGGCTATCGGCGATGTCTCTGCAAGGCCCGGCGGTGGCGTGCTCTTCTTTCCGCCGGGCGTGTATCTCACCGGCACCATCCTCATGCAGAGCAACGTCCGCCTCTATGTCGCCGCCGGCGCCCTTATCCGCGGCTCTCGCCACAGTGCGGACTACATCTCGCCGCCCAGCCCTCCCGGCTCTCGCCCCATCCGCGCGCTCGTCGTCTTCAACAACGTTGAGAACGCCGGCCTCATAGGCCGGGGCGCGATTGACATGCAAGGCTACCCCTGGCTCTGGCACGATTTCCAGCCTGATACCGGCGACGGTCAGTCCCGTTCCGAAGAGGGACTCGTCAACGATCCGCACCGCGCCGGCATCAAGGGCTATGTTGTGAATAACTGCCGCAACATTTCCTTCCAGGGCCTATTACTCCTCCGCTCCGCCTACTGGACCGTCACCGTATCCGACACCGACACCTTCTCCGCCACGAACATTAAAATTGTCAACCGCAAGCAGCAATACCACGACGACGCCTTCGACTTTACAGGCAACAGCAAACACATCCTGATCCAGAACAGCTTCGCTATGACCATGGACGATACCTTCGCTTTCTACGGTGGCAAAGCTTCGACCGTCGAAGATGTCGTGATCAAAGGATTCGTCAATTACACCTATACCTCGGCCCTTGCCATCGGCTACGGAGGCGCGCCCAATATCCGCCATCTCCGCTTCGAAGACGTGCACTTTGTCACAAACCAGAACAAGTTTGCTGTATGGATCCAGTTAACTCCCGCCTACTTTACTGGCAAGGGATACACTCCAGGCGCGCGGCCGAGCGACAACATATCCCTCGATGACTTCCGCTTCGTCAACACTACTTTCGAACCGGACGGCGGCCACATCTACATCGACGGCGGCAAGGCCCCCCTGACCAACTTTGTCTTCGAGAATTGCACCTTCCAGAAACCAACCCGCCCCGGCGAACTCATGGGCAGCAACGTCGCTCCCATCCTCTTCAAACACATCACCATGAACGGAAAGCTGGTCCGCAACGAAGAGCAGCTCAGAGAAGCGGGCTACGAAGTCTACGTCCCGGTAAAGTTTGCTCAATGACGCAAACCGGGCCGGGTGCCCGCTCCGTCGCCCTGACTTTAAAACGTCAGCCGAGCCCCGATCTGCGCCGCAAACGGAATCCCCACCGTGGTTCCGGGTCCAAAAAAATCCCCCAGCGCGCCGCCCGCCAACCGCAGCTGGTTCGGACTGCTGATCGGCTCCGTCGACGAGCAATCCGCATTTGTGCAGACGTTCGTTACATTACCGGCCTGCGCCTCCGCGCTGGGCACCGGAAGCGTAGCAATGTTGGTTACATAATTTGCCCCGGGATTATTCCGGTTAAACAGATTAAAGAATTCGACAAACGGAATCACCGACCACCGATCGCGAATCGACAATGGTCGACTCACCCGCATATCCGCCTGAACGTACGGCGTTCCGCGGAACTCGTCGAGCACCGTCGGCGTCCCGTCAATCGAAATTCGCTCGCTGTTATCTGCCGTTGTAATCGTGAACGGCCTGGCCGATTCGGCCTGCGTCAGCGTGCTCAGCTCGAAACCGCCAAACGTCCGCCACGATCCGGCAAAAACAAACCGCTGCCGCACATCTTCTCCCGACGGCCCGTAGTCCCCCGGCCCAAAAGGATCCAGAGGATTGCAAACGCCGTTCACATAGTCGAACAGCTCACCCAAAACGCAGCCCCACGTCTGCGCCTTCGAAAACGTGTAATTCGCCACCAGACTCAGCCGCCGTCCCACATTCCCCTGTAAGTGCAGTAACAGACCGTTGTAACTCGACCGGTTGTCCGAGTGAAACACATTCACATCCGGTACGTAAGTCGCCTGCGATGGATCATCGGCAGCCAAAAGCGGCGTGAACAAATTTGTCCCGCCTGTATAACTGTAAGCCCGGTAACCATGATTTCCCTGCTCGTGAATGTAATCGGCACTCAGCGACCAGTTAGCGCTGAAGGCATGTTGGACGCCGCCCGATATGTGGATCGCATAGGGCGTCCGGTAATGCGAGTCGATCAGGTTCGCCGTCCCTCCCGACGCATCACCGGCGACACACCCGGCATTCTCCGCACCTCCCGGATTCTGAACCGGATCGACACACGAGCCCGGCGGCGTATTCAGCGGCTGGAGCGCCGTAGCCCATCCGTTTTGCGCCAGATCGTCGAAGTAGAGCCCAAATCCGCCGCGAATCACCGTCGTGCCGCTGTTGCCCGGCGCGTAGGCAAACCCCACCCGCGGCGCAATCTGCTTGTGGTCATCGGCCGGCGCGCCCGGAACCAGGGGAATTTTCAGCGCCTCCAGCGTCAGATATCCAGGGTTCTCCAACTGCGTGCGCCCCGATCCAACCAGCAGTCCCCATGTCGTCGAATAACGCAACCCATAATTAACCGTCAGCCGCCGATGTATGCGCC
>CAZSWI010000050.1:15506-18959 GCA_964610635.1 uncultured Acidobacterium sp. | reverse complement strand
CACTGCTTTGCCATGGATGGTGATGCCTGCCAGGAATCCGCATCCTTCGATGGCGTTCTGCAACGTGAAGACGAGGGGGTGGAGATGGATCGCTTCAGTCATACACGCTCCAAACCTTTTGGTCTTGGTTAATCGGGTAGTACGCGGGAAGCAGAAGCGAAATCTCGCCACGCTCGATTACGCGCTCCACAAACTCATTATCTGCCGATAGACCGTTTTCCGTCAGATTACCATAGTTACGCAAAATGGTCCATAAGTCCCATAGCACCAATGTGTTAGGAGCTGATCCAAAACGGGGGGAACGGTACGGAAGTGACTGATTCGATGCAGCGCCATGCTGGACCACGCCTCGGGGCACTGGCAAGAAAAAATGAGGCTGCGGAAGCGGAACCTTGAAGGGAGCATCATCCACACACACTGCCGAGGCCTACGTCAAAACTGGCCTCTCGCATACCAACTCCGGCGGGGGACTCCCCACGCATTTTGCGCCTTTCGGGAAAGATTAGCCTGCGGGGCTACCTGCCGGCGGTGTCCTAATGGTGCGTTGTCGGCTCCATCGCTGCTTATTGTCGCCAAGTCGTCCTCCTGCTTACCTGACTTAAAGCCATATGCATGGCAACTGGCTCATTGACATGCTTAGCTGATTGCGATAGCTTAGCAACATGACCGTCAAAACTGCACTGACACACGTTGAGCGGGGCGCAAGAGGTGGTGACGCGCGAGCGGCAAAACTGTCTTCGGATAAGAAGAAGGCCATCGGCAGGCTGGCGGCAGAAGCGCGATGGGGCGCAGAACTTCCGCAAGCTACCCATGATGGGCCTTTACCGATAGGAGACGTGGTTTTGGTAGCCGCAGTCCTTCCGAACGGCAAACGACTTTTGAGTCAAGGGACCGTACTTCAGGCAATCGGCCGAGCTCGCACCCCGAAGGCGGGAACCGGCGGTTTTACCACCGCCGACCACCTTCCCTTCTTTTTGCAAGCGGAGGTCCTTAAGCCCTTCATTTCTGAAGAGCTAATGATGTCGACGACCCCGATTCTCTTCCGCTTAAAGCGCGGTGCAAGAACGGTCGGTTATGACGCCATGCTGCTGCCGATGATTTGCGAAGTCTATCTCAGTTTTCGCGACTACTTGAATGATCAGATCGGCAACGGTGACGCCGGGCAGCGCAAAGTTGCACAAGCTCACTTCAAGAAATACCGCCACATCATTGAAGCTTGTGATCGTTTGACGCGGGGTCTGGCGAGACGGGGCATCATCGGGCTGGTCGATGATGCAACCGGATATCGCGGTGATCAACTAAAAGAGGATGTGCTGCGCGTCATTGCGGCTTATATGGCGCCTGCGCTACTGCCGTGGACGCGCAAATTTGAACCGGAGTTTTTCGGGGAAATCTACCGCCTGCACGGCTGGAATTACAAGCCCGGGACCGTAACGCACCCGCAGTACACGGGGAAATTCATTACGAAGTACGTCTACGAGCCGCTACCGCCTGGAGTGCTGGAAGAGATGAAAACCAGACTCCCCAAAAACGAAAAAGGAAATCGCAGAGCTAAGCTCTGGCAGACTCTAAGCGCCGACACGGGCATTCCGCACCTCGACAGGCAAATAGACGACATTTACCTAATGATGAGATTGGCGGACGGCAACAAGGCAGAGTTTGAGCGCAGTTTCGAGAAGATCTTTGGAAAGCAGTTACAGCTTCGACTCGAGGTCTTGAAGCATGTTCCGGAGTTGAACGCTTGATTTGCTGCCGCCCTTACCGTGCAAGGAGGGCATCAGCGCAGCAACGCAGAGTTAGAACCACCCAACTGGCGGCGACCGGGCCTCAGGCCGCCTTCAATGCCTGCTGCCCGATCATCGAATCTCAAACGACTACTTCTGCTTAATCCAAGCGTAGCCATTCACGTTGCAACCACCGCCCCCGATTCGTGCTGTTGGTCCACAATAGGTATCCGCTTCTATAGTCCATCCTCGTCCAAGACCGTTTTCATCAACATTTGCACTGTCCGCCACCAGTTTGACGTTGAAAATACCCCATTCGCCTTCATTTCCGCCTACAAATCGCATGTACACGCCGCACTTTTTCGTCTGAACCCCCCACGCGCAAATCCATCCGAACTGCACTCGGTCACTCGGTGCCCCGGAGCCCGGAGCCCAGAGCCAGGTACTTTGGAACGTGATGGAACGATATCTTCAATTGCAGAATCAAATCGATACGCGACACCCAAAAATGAACGACACGCATCCATATGAATCCACAATAGATACCAGCAAGTATCCCGGTATCAGATGGATAACCGCCAACCAAAATCCAACGCCCCAACAGAATCAAATACTAAAGCGATCACAACGAAAAGTCCCAGAGGGGGGTGGGGTTTCTATTCCCTGTTGCCTACTGCCTATTCCCTGCTTTAGTACCCAGCAGCCAGCCCGAAGTGGTGCCGGTGGTCCTGCCCGCCGCTCAGCTCGCCCGTCACCGGATCGACCGCGATGCACTCCCCATCGCTCCAGTGTCCAAGGACCTTCAGGTTGTAGCCCATCGCCTTCAGCCCATCGAGGGTCGCCGGCGAGAAGCCTGGCTCCATAAACAGCACGTCGGGCAAATATTGGTGATGGAACCGCGGAGCGTCGACCGCCTGCTGGATGTTCAGCCCCTCGTCCGCCACGCTCAAAAAGATGTTCGCAACGACCGTAATAATGCGCCCGCCTCCCGGTGATCCGAGCACCATGCTCACCTTGCCGTCCTTGAGCACGATGGTCGGCGTCATGCTGGAAAGCGGCCGCTTGCCCGGAGCGATCGCATTCGCCGGTCCCTGGATCAGCCCAAACATATTCGGCACGCCCTGCTTCGAAGCAAAGTCGTCCATCTCGTCGTTCAGCAGAAAGCCGAGCCCTGGCACCGTAACGCCGGAGCCGTACCATCCATTGAGCGTCGTGGTCACCGAGACCGCGTCGCCCTGCGCGTCAACGACTGAGTAATGCGTAGTGTCGGCCGCCTCCTGCCGGACATCGGCCATCGTCGGCGCGGCCGGCAGAAATCCCCCGGGACGCTCCAGCTTCGCTGAAGCGCTGGCCTTGTCCGCATCGATCGAGGCGCGCCACGCCTCACCGTATTTCTTGCTGATCAGCTGCTCCAGCGGAATCTTCACGTAATCCGGATCGCCCAGGTAATTCGACCGGTCCATATAAGAGCGCCGAAACGCCTCCACCACCAAATGCATCTCCGGAGCGGTGCGATCGCCCAGCGGCCGCAGGTTGTAGCCGTCAAGAATGTTCAGCATCTCGATCAGCGCCACACCACCCGACGATGGAGGAGGCGCGCTCACGATGGTGTACCCGTGATACGTGCCCGTGATCGGCTCGCGCTCCTTCACCGTGTAACGAGCCATGTCTTCAGCGGTGATGAGGCCGCCGCCCTTCTGGACCGCGTCGGCGATCTGCCTGGCCATCG
>CAZSWI010000050.1:0-15406 GCA_964610635.1 uncultured Acidobacterium sp. | reverse complement strand
GCGGTGATGAGGCCGCCGCCCTTCTGGACCGCGTCGGCGATCTGCCTGGCCATCGCGCCGTGATAAAAGTCGTCGGGGTTTTTCGCGATCCGCCGCAGCGTCTCGGCAAGCTCGGGCTGCCGAAACAACTCGCCGGTCTTATAGAAATCTCCGTCCCGTTGAAAGATTTGCTTCGAGGCAGGGAAGCCGGTCAGAACCTGGTCGTGCATGCTGGCGGCTTCTTCGTCGGTCAGAACAAAGCCATCGGCGGCAAGGTGAATCGCCGGCGCCATCACCTGCGCAAGCCTGAGACGCCCATACTTTTTCTCCGCATGAACCAGGCCCGCCACCGAACCCGGCACTCCAATGGCGCGATACCCGACGATGCTGGCGTTCGGAATGATGTTGCCGCTGGCGTCGAGATACATGTTCGCGGTTGCGGCCAGCGGAGCTTTCTCGCGGTAGTCGATAAAAAGGTCCTTACCCGTATGTTGGTGGATGAGCATGAAGCCGCCGCCACCGATGTTGCCTGCGGGCGGATGGACGACAGCGAGCGCAAATCCAACTGCGACCGCGGCGTCGACCGCATTGCCGCCGGCCTTCAGAATCTCAACCCCGGCATCGGTGGCCAGATGATGGACAGTCACCACCATTGCGTGCGGCGCGCGCACTGGCTCATCGTTTTTGAGCATCAGCGCAGTGTGGCTAGCATCGTCAGCCGCCGCATCCTGAGGCGCCGCTGACTGCGCTGCAGAAAAAAGCGCTACGCCAGCGAGTAAGGAGAAAGTCAAACTGCGGACGATTGCATGAGCGAACTTGATTTTCATTGGGTGGAGATACCACACTTCGATCTCAGAATTGTACGGCAGCTGGCGCGCCATTTCGGTTCCCGCGCTCACGTTTGACCCTCTCCCGAGCCACGCATAGACTGAAGAACAGCCGATTCGTCCAAGTGAATATGCCGTCGTTTTCCCGCTGTTCTTCGCTGTCTCTGCTGCTCGCCGGAGTCCTGGCCGTGGTTCCGTGTCGAGCGCAACAGAATCAGAATCCGCCGAGTCCAGCGGCCGCGCAACCCTCGCCCACGCAGAGTTCATCGTCCCAGGTGCCGTCCCAGCTTCCGGCCGAGAGTTCTCAAACCCCTGCGCGCAACCTGCGCCAGATCCCTGCGCAGACCGAACAGACCGGCGCGCCCAAAGCTCCGGCGCTGATGGATCCTGCCGGTCCAACGGTTAGCCTCGAAACCAGCGAGGCAATGTTCGACATCGGCGTAGCACTGAACGCCTGTGGCTACGACCAGGGTCTCGACGAGTCCGATCCGGTACGAAAGAGGATTCGCGACGAGGTCAATCAGGCAGCCCAGTCTTCTGTCGAAGCCCGTGATGACCGTGACAAGCTCTGTCTGTTCATCGACCAGCACCGGCTTGGCGACCCAGCCCATAACCTCGCGCAATATGTGTCGCTTGGGCTCTACCTGACTCCGCCGCCGGAAATGACGCCGAGCGTCGAGGAACAGGACATGCCGCCGGACGCGATTGGTGTCGAGCCTATGCTGCCGCTGCTGCGGCGCTTCGCCAACGCTATTAACCTGCATGTTATTTGGGTGGAGAACCGCCCGGCTTACGAAGAGGCGACCAGCCGCCTGCACAATCCGCTGACCCAGATGATCGTGAGCACGAACTACTACATCAAGACTCCCGCCTCAACCTACAGCGGCCGCCGCTTCCTGGTGGTGCTTGAACCGATGCTCTCGCCCGAAGAAACCAACGCGCGTGTTTACGGACCAGACTACGTCGTGGTTGCATCTCCGAAGAACGGCCAGATTTCCATGGACCTGGTGCGGCATGCGTATCTGCACTACCAGATTGAGCCGTTGCTGTATTCCCGCGAGAACACGGTCGACGAGCGGATGATGCCGATCCTCAAAGCGGTCCAGGACGCTCCTCTCGAGTACGAGTTCAAAAACGAAATCGTGGCGCTGGTAATCGAATGCATGATCAAGGCAATTGAGACGCGCACCATGGACACGGGCATTCCGGACGTCAAGGTGCCGGCGAATTTGCCGCACAGCGAAGCCGATCAATATGAGCACGCCCGCAGTACCGCCCAGCAGAAGATGGAGGCCGTCCGGCAGCAGGCCGTCAACAAGGCCATGACCCAGGGATATGTGCTGACCCAGTATTTCTACAGCCAGCTCAGGAACTTCGAAAAGAGTCCCGAAAGTCTGAACGAGGCGATCGGACCGATGGTTTATGGGATGGACGTCGGCGTCGAAACTCACCGCGCCCGAGAGATCACCTTCGATCGGCACGGCGAGGGTGACGTGATGGGCCACTCGCCTCAGCGCCCGCCCCAGCCAAAAGAACTTGACGTCGCGGAAATGAAGCTGATGAAGGGCGATGTGGCCGGCGCGGCCGAACTGGCTCAGAAGGCCATCGACAACCACACCGGCGATCCCGGCCAGGCAGATTTCATCCTGGCGCGCGTGGATCTGATGAGCGGCAAGATCGACGATGCGCAGAGTGCCTTCCAAAGCACGCTGACCAGCTCAAAAGATCCGCGTATGCTTGCCTGGTCGCACATCTACCTCGGGCGAATACTCGATGTTGAAGAGCAGCGCGACGAGGCGGTCGCGGAATACAAGGCCGCATTGACCGTCCGCGATGGCCAGCCCGATACCAGGCAAGCCGCCGAAGCCGGCTTGAAGCAGCCCTTTGCCCTGCCGCATCGCGCACAGTCACCGCAGGATAACGACGAGGGGCCGGATACTCCGAAGCCGCCAGCTCCGCGGCCCCAGTCTCCTCCGCAGTAGAGAGCCCTCTGCAATAATCAGGCAAGCAGCCCGCGCATGAAGTCCTCGGCACATTCCCCCGGCACGTCGATCGAGATGCCTTCCTCCGGTCAGTCAGCCGCGGCAGATGCGACGGCAATCGAGGAACTCGAAAGAACTCTGCAACATCGCTTTGCGAGCCGGGATCTGCTGCAACGGGCTCTGACCCACAGTTCTTTGGCCCATGAGCGCGCGACCACCGAGCCGCAGCGTGAAGACAACGAGACGCTTGAGTTTCTGGGAGACGCGGTGGTTGGCATGATCGCGGCGGAGTTCGTCTTTCGGCATTATCCCGAGCTGTCTGAAGGTGCGCTGACCCGGCTGCGTGGCGCCCTTGTAAGCCGCAAACATCTCGCCGAGGTAGCCGAGGGTCTGAGCCTCGGCAAGTTTCTGTTCCTGGGCCGCGGCGAGGAGCGCAGCGGCGGCCGCATGAAGACCGCCCTGCTTGCCAATGCCATGGAGGCGCTGATCGGCGCCGTGTATCTGGACGCTGGCCTCGAAGCTGCGCGGTGGCTGATCGAGAAGCGCGTGATTGAACCCTCGATCCTTTCGCTGCGGGAGCAACTCACGGCAGATGCCGGCATGGGCGATTTCAAGTCCGCTTTGCAGGAGTTTCTGCAGGCCAACAAGCAGGGTCAGCCCGAATATCGCATCGTTGGGGAGACCGGACCCGATCATCGGAAGCGATTTGTCGTTGAAGTCGGCATCGGCGGCGGCGCGCTCGCTGAGGGTGAGGGTAGAACCAGAAAGCACGCCGAACAGGATGCCGCGCGCCGTGCCATGGAAATACTGCGGGCGAAAGAGGGAATCGAATGAGCGCGCCTCCGCAAATTCCTGCAACCGTGGTCCGCCCGTCGACGGAAAGTAGTTTCCATAGCGCTTTTTCCCGTGACCGTTTTGGCCAGGTCACTGTCGGTCGCTCGAGAATCATTCTTTATCCAGGCGTCCTGGAGATGATGCGATCTCTGCTCGTCGTCCTTGTGATCGCGCTCTTCATCCTGACGTTCATCGTGCAGCCATTCCGCATTCCTTCCGAGTCGATGGAGCGTACTCTGCTCGTCGGCGATTTTCTGCTGGTCAATAAGATTACGTTTGCTCCGCCGGGATCATGGTCGTGGCTGCTTCCCTATCGCGACGTCGAGCGCGGCGACGTGTTGGTCTTTCACTTTCCGCCCGATCCCCCGGAGCATGTCGTCAAGCGGGTGATCGGTCTGCCCGGTGATCGCATTCATCTCGAGAAGGGCCTCGCGTGGGTGAACGGCGAGCAGCTCGATGAGCCGTGGGCTGTCTTCGAATCTACTGACCGCGACGATTTTCGCGATAGCTTTCCCACCCAGCTGTATACCGATCCCGGTGTCGATCCGCGGTGGTGGATGGAGATGCGTCGCGAGGTGCGCGGCGGCGACCTGGTGGTGCCCCCAGGGGAATACTTTGTGCTGGGCGACAATCGCAATTTCAGCCGCGACAGCCGCTATTGGGGATTTGTTCCCCGCGATCACATTGTGGGACGCCCTCTCGTCATCTATTTTTCCCTGCGCGAACCGTCCGCCACCGATGGCGCGGCGCTTCCGGATGATAGACTCGGACAGAAAAACGATCTGCTGGACAAAATTGAGGAGTTTGCGCGCTGGGATCGCTTTCTGCGCGTGATTCGCTGAGGAATATCCGGAAAGCCGATGGCAGAAGTCCAGGAAAAGCAGGCAAAGCACAAGCATGAGGAAACCCCACTGGAGGCGTTCGCCTCTATTTGCGGCGTGCTGGCTGTGGGGTTGTTCGTTCTCACCTTTATATTTCAGAATTTCGCGATTCCTTCCTCTTCCATGGTCAAGGCGTTGCTGGTCGGCGATCACGTCCTGGTCGATCGCATTACCCTGGCGCCGCCCGCGCACTATGCTCCGTTCGTTTATTACCGCGATCTGCGCCACGGCGACATTGTCGTCTTCTATAAGCCCACTCTCGAGCCGAACGGGGAGCATCTGTTTCTGGTCAAGCGTGTGATCGGCCTGCCCGGCGATCGCATTCACCTTCGCGCCGGTGTCGTTTATCGCAACGGCGTCGCCGTGAATGAACCTTACGCCGGCATGCCCACCGATGCCGACTACCAGCCCTATCGCGACGATTTCCCATCGGTCTCTCCGGCCACCAGCCCCGACGTCACTGCGGAGTGGGCTGAATCCCTCCCTTCCTTCATTCAGGGTCAGGATCTGGTCGTCCCCCCGGGTCTCTATTTCTGCATGGGCGACAATCGCACCGTCAGCCTCGACAGCCGCTTCTGGGGATTTGTGCCCCGTTCCAACATCGTTGGGCGCCCCTTGTTCGTCTACTGGTCGTTCGATACGCCGGAAACCCAGGAGTACAGGACTTCGCTGGCCGACCGGCTCGGCTGGATCCTGCACGAGACCGTTCACTTCTTCGATGAGACCCGCTGGCGCCGTACGCTGCATCGAGTGCAATAGCCATGCGCCGAGTGGAGGAGTTGCTGACCTCCGAGGAGTCGGGGAACCGTGGCGGCTCCGCATGGTGGAAGCTGGCGGCCGCCGGAGCCTTCGTCGTTCTGACGGCGCTCGCCATCTTCCTGCCGCCCCTCATCCACCTCGGAAGGTATCGCCGCACCCTCATCGCCAGTATGTCGGAGGCTCTCGGCCGCCCTGTCTACGTAGGCGGGATTGAACCGCGGCTGTTGCCAACGCCCGGTATTGTGATGAGCGATTTCACGGTGGATGAAGACCCCGCCTTTGGCTGCGAACCCGCTCTGCATGCTGCGTCGGTTGTCGCCACACTGCGGCTTAGCTCGCTTTGGCGGGGGCGTCTGGAGGTCAGCCGCATCAGCCTCGATGAGGCCAATCTGAACCTGGTGGGAAACGGCGCGGGCGAGTGGAGCATCGACTCTGTGCTGCTGCGAGCCTCGCAGATTCCCAACGCGCCGACCGGCGAACGGCGTCTCAGTGCCCACCCACGCTTTCCTTACATTGAAGCGACCAACGCCCGCATCGACTTCAAGGACGGTATTGAGAAGAAGCCGTTCTCTCTCATGAACGCCGAATTTTCGATGTGGCAGGCCAGTGGCGACGAATGGCGCCTGCGTTTGCGGGCACAACCGGTACGCACCGATCTGCAGTTGCATCTTTCCGAAGCCGGGGATTTCAGGGTGGAAGGCTCCCTGCATCGCGCCGCCGATCTGAACGCAATGCCTGTCGATCTTCGCGCGGAGTGGAGCGCCGCGCAACTGGGCCAGGTAAGCCGGCTTGTCTCCGGGTTGGACAGCGGATGGCGCGGAGATCTGGATGTGACCACTTCCATTCAAGGCAGCGCTGGCCACCTGAATCTGCAGTCGCGGATACAAATCGGAGATCTGCGGCGGCAGGAATTTCAGCCCGCGAAGACTGTGGATGTGGACTCAACCTGCCGCAGCGAATATGTCCGCGCCTCGCGCCTGCTGGACAACATCACGTGCTATTGGCCTGTCGCTGCGGGCCATCTGCTCCTCACCGGCCGCGTGCAGCTGGCAGCGGAACCGGTTGCCGGTCTCAATCTCGAAATCAACCAGATTCCCGCCGCCTTCCCGTTGGCGCTTCTCGGGCTGATGCGCCCCAACGCACAAAATGTAACGGCCACCGGCACAGTCAACGGCAACTTTCGGATACTCACAAGCGCCCGGCCGCTGCTCTCAGGAGATGCGACCGCCACAGGCGTGTCGCTTCGCTTCGCAGATGGAGCGATACCGCTGCCGACGATGCATTTCACCGTGCCCCCTTCGCTGTCCCCGAACAGCAGGACCAGACAGGCGAAACAGTTCGATCGCCCGCCGCTTCTGCAGAATGCGTTACTGATGCAGCCGGTGTCCATCGCCATGGGTGCGCCGCAACCGCTGGTCGCCGACGCCCGATTCACAACCGCTGGCTTCGAACTCCACCTGACAGGACAGGCCGCGCTGGCACGGCTGATTCCGGCGGCGGGGAACTTTGGCCTGCTGGAGAATGCCCTCGCGGTCGTTCCGCCAATGGGGCTCGCCACCCTGAATACCACCACGACGGGGAACTGGATGCGGCCGCTTTCGGGCGCGACTTCGGGAATCGGAACCACCGGTTCCCTGAGAATTGAAGCGTCCGAGCTGCGGCCAGGTTTTCTGCCTGCGCCCGTTGAAGTCGGATCGGCCGAGATCGATCTCACGCCCGAGGAAATCTCCTGGGAGAAGGTTGCGTTGCAATATCAGACGATGGCGATGCGCGGGTCGATCCGGTATCCCGCCATATGCAACCAAACGGTTGCGTGTACCGCGGCCTTCACCCTTGCGGCGGGATCCCTCGATTCGGCCGCCATTGAGAAAGCGCTGGGCCCTAACGTGAACGGCGGGCTCCTGGGTCAGTTTCTGGCCAGCGCCCTCGGCGGTAGAAAGTTAACGGTATGGCCGCCTCTCCGCGGACGCATTCAGTGCGACGCTCTCCATCTTGGACCATTAACCCTCGGCAATTTGCAGGCGTCTGTCAGTGCCGATGGGACGAAGCTCAGCATTTCCTCGCTCGAAGCCGCCGCGCTGGGAGGATCCCTGCGTGCCAGCGGCGAAATGACTTTGACGGAATCGGTACCGCGCTGGAGATTGTCGATTCGGGCAGCGGACACAAATGCCAGCGAGATTGCCACGCTTTTCGGAGAAGAATGGGGTACCGGTGTATTAGGCGCGGAAACCAATCTGACTATGTCCGGTTATCGCACCGCCGATCTGGCCTCCTCAGCAACGGGAGACTTCAAATTCGATTGGCAGAACGGTGGCCTGCCCATCGCGCCCAACGCGAGCGATGCCTCTCTGGAGCATTTCGATCGCTGGACGGCGAAGGGCGCGGTCGCCAAAGGCGCGTTGGCTCTCACCGGCGGCGGATTGGTGCACGCGACGAAAACCAGCGCGATCCGCGGCAGCATTTCGTTCGACCGCGATCTCGACCTCACCCTCGAGACTGGCGGCCGCAAAGTGAAAATCACCGGGACCCTCGCGGAACCGGTCATTCAGTAGCCGCTTTCATTGCGCGGCGAGAATCTTACGATGGATGCTGGCCTGCACCTCGGGCACGGTTCCGTCATTCACATCCACTTCCACAGCGTCTTCCGGGAATGTGACGCGATGAGTGATACGTCCGTGGGCGGGGACGAGCACTCGTTCTGTCAACGCTGCATCGACACCTTTCACAGTGACCGGAACCTCGGCCTCAGCATAACCATCATTGACGATTTCGATGGCAACCAGCACCTGTTGATGCGCCTCGCGGCTCGGATACACGCCCGCAATGGAGAGATCCGGTAAGCCGCGATCACGGTAAACCCAGTCGTCGAAGAACCCCCGCAAATCCATCCCGCTGGATCGCTCAAGGATCTGCTCGAAATACTCCGGCGATGTATCCTGCGCAGGATCGTAAGCGTGGAGGGCGGCCTGGAGAGCCCGATCACCGGCAATCCTGCGCAGCATCCACAGCACGTAAGTCGCCTTAGTGCGGTAGTAGATGGCGCTGACCGCCTGCAGCAATCCTTCGCCTGTACCCTGGCCAGGTGTGCCAGGCTCGGCGAGCGCCAGAGCGGCCCGGTCGGCATTCAGATTCTCCAGCGCCGCCGTCCGGCCCTGATTCGCCTCGATCCACAGCGTCCCCATAAAGCTGGCCACGCCCTCATTCAGCCACGCTCGCGGAGAATCGAAGGCGCCATGGGCGAGCCCCTGCACAACGACCGAAGTGACACGGGCCGGGTCATCAGCCTCCAGCGGCGTAGCCAGCAGACCTCCCGTCTCCGCAGGAGCATCATCCGGCTCAGGCAAATCCAGGATCGTGAATGGGCGGTTGTGCTTGTCCCCGAGCCAGCCGAGAACCAGAGGCGCCGCCATTTTCGCGGAATCCAGGTAGTGCGCGGCCGCTGCCGTGTCACTGTCAGTAGCCAACACGCGCAGCCCGTTACCGTCCGTCTCGGATCGCCGAACCAGAAACAGCGACGGCGTTTCGAAGCCAAGGCGTGTGGCGGGAAGGGAACAGGTGACAACCCCAGGGAATGAAGCGTTGGGCATCGCTACCGGCTTTTCGAGGCTCACGAAATGTCCATCGAGAACGGCCGCTGTCGGCGCCGCGGAGAAAAACTCGTCTGTGACCCGAATCCTCACCGTCGCATCCTGATCCAAAAGCTTCTGGCGCCCGATCTCGTTGAAGAGTTTCGCGCCTTCCCCCAGAGCAACAGGCACCGAACTCACTGGATACCACACCACATTCCCAAATCCGCGGAGACCAGTAAAATCCTCCGAGATGCGATCCCAATCCGACGATCGAGCTGTGGCATCTGGTGCGCCAATCGAGATGAGCCGCTGACCGGTCAGCGGAACAGTGCCCCCATAGTCAACGTCCAGAGTCAGCTGGCTTTTTGGCGCCAGCGGCTCGGGCAGCGAAAAGGCTGCTTCATGCAGCTGCCCTGTGTGATCCGCGTCGCTGGCGACGGTGCTCGAAGTAAACGCGAGTTTCTTCCCGTAGAGCCCAACTGTCTCGAAGTTCAGCGTCGACGAGAGTTGCAGCGCGATCTTACCCAACGGAGAATCGTCAGCATTTCGAAGCGTGACCAGCGCGTGCGTCTCCATCGACTGCTGGCCTGGACTGAGGTGGACATCGATATCCCAAGCGGTAATCACCACAGCTGCGCGCACCGCATCTGTTGCAACCACCGCATTGTCCTGCTCTGCACCCGGCTTCTGGTCCGGAGCCTGCGCTTGCCCTGAGAACAATATCTTCGGCTTCTCCGCCGGCGTGCCGGTCTGCTGCGCAAATGAGAGGGAACCGCAGACTAAGAAGGCCGCATAGCCCCAAAACTTCATGAGCCCAGTCCCTTTTGAATCCGTCTTTTTTCTGTCTTTGCAGGCCGGCTCGTAACCGAACGTGGCCCAGACCGCCGTTGCCGCGCTGCTTCAAACAGCACCACTGCTCCCGCCGCTGCAACGTTGAGCGACTCCACCCTCCCTGCCATCGGGATACGCAGCAGATGGTCGCAGGTTCGCCGCACCAGGTCGTGCAACCCAGCACCCTCCCGTCCCAGCACAATCAACGTGTTGGATGTGAAGTCGTACTGGTCGTAATCCTGCGTACCGCGCTCGTCGAGGCCCACGCACCAAAGATTCCGCTCCTTCAGCATTTCCAGCGCCCGCACCAGATTCACCACGCGCGCCAGGCGAAGATGCTCCGCGGCTCCAGCGGAAGCCTTCATGGCCACCGCGCTGAGCGGCGCCGACCGGCGCTCTGTCAGCAGAACCCCGTCGACCCCGGCGCCCTCAGCCGTGCGCAGCAGCGCTCCCAGGTTCTGTGGGTCTTCCACGCCGTCGAGCGCCAGCACCAGTCGCGGTTCCGCGCCTTCCAGCAGGTCCTCAACTCCCAGAAATTCCCGCTCACGGACCATCGCCACCAACCCCTGGTGAGCCCCGGTCCCGGCCAGCCGCGTAAGAGCCTCGCGCGGTTCAGTTCGGACGTTCACGCCCGCCGCACGGCAAAGCTCCATGATCTCAGCCAGCCGCCGAGCATCTCCGTGGTTCAGCCGTTCCTGGGCCACGCAGACGTGATCGAAGCGTCTGGTACCGGAACGCAACGCTTCCTCCACCGGATGCAGGCCGTAAATCATTTCCATCTCAACCAGTCTAGAACTGGTCGCATCGATAGTGCTTTGGCTTCGGTCAGGACCTTGAGGCCCCGATTCGGACCACCCCGTCGCGCCAACAGCAGGCGCATGGCCCCTCCGGCGGCTGGTCTCATCCGTGGCGTCGTGGAGTTTTTTGGACTATGAGACCAGTTTGAACGTTGCAGACCTGCCAAATCCGGCTGATAATGGGGGAGTTAGAGGTTGTTCTATCTCCGGTACCAGTTGTGATCGGGCTCCAAAGGTTGAACGCGCACGTGGATCTGACGAAAAACCTGGAAAAACTTGTTGCCCGCAGCGTCTTCACCAGCGATTCGTCCGTCTGTGAGATTGATATGAGTGCAGCAGCGCTCCCGCTCCTTGAGCAAGTCCAGCGCGAGAACACCCGGGTTGCGGAAGGACTGAAGCGCCACGATCCGCAGTTGCTCGACGAGCTCATCCTTGCATATCAACATCGCCTGCTCCGCTATCTGCTGTACCTCACCGGGAATCGCGAGCTGGCCGAGGATATCTTTCAGGAAACGTGGATGCGGGTGCTGTTGCGGGGCTCGCAATTCAACGGCAATTCACGTTTTGATACCTGGCTCTTTACCATCGCGAGAAATCTGGTAATCGATCTTCGCCGCCGCCGGTCCATGGCGAGCCTTGAAGAGATGTTCGAAGCGTCCGACGAAGAGCGGCCCTTCGAAGTGCCGAGCCACGAGAAGACCCCCTTCGATCATCTGGCGACGGTCGAAAGCGGTCAGCTCGTGGCTGAGGCTCTTTTGACGCTCGATCCACTGCATCGTGAAGTTCTGGTGCTCCGCTTTCACGAAGAGATGTCCCTCGAGGAGATATCCCGCTTGACCCGGGCTCCGCTCTCTACGGTCAAATCGCGCCTGTATCGCGGGCTGGCTGCTTTAAAGCCGCGCGTCAAGCCGGCAACCCGATCCATCGCTCCCGCCTCCCGTCGCGTGGGGGCGCAATGAGGAGCGACGTGTTCTCTCCGCGCGGCAACGCGGGCCGTCATCCGATCCCCGAGGTGGTGCTGCGCACCCGGCGCTCCGTTATGGAAGCCGCCAATCGAATGCGGGCCCAGCGGTCGCGCAGGCGTCGGCACGCCGGCATTGCGCTGCTGGCCATGGCCGCTCTGGTTTTGCTCTTCACGCCCGCCCTTTGGAGCGTGGCCAACGACCTCACCACTGGCGAGCACTTCTTCGATATGCCGGTGATGGTGCTCACTCTCTCCCTCGTTTTGCTCTCCGCGATGTTCGCCATCCTGCTGATGACCTGGAGAGGTGGAAGGAGCGGCGCTCGCGACGAGTAAACGAGGCCGGTCGTTCCGGGAATTATTGGCATGAAGATCAACAAGCCGCAACACGATCCCTCTCAGCCCAGCGGGTTCTCCGGGGAACTGCGCCTGATCCCTCTCTGGTCAGTCGCCGGAGCCGTTGTCGCCTTCACGCTGATGGAATACGTGATGTGGGTAGTCGTTCCCGCCCATCGGCATCACCCTCCCAATCTCCCCTTTGGGTTTCGCCTCTATTTCAATATCAGCATCGGCGCCCTTGCCGCCCTCTACGTGCTGATGGTGGGTTATATCAGCCGCGACTCACCCCGTCGCGGCATGAGCACCCCGCTGTGGATGGCGGTATGTGTGGTCATCCCCAGCGGCATTGGGGCCGTTCTTTATTTCCTGCTTCGCTCTCCTGCCCTCTCGCGCTGTCCCGCCTGCAGCGCGCGCATCGAAAGCGATTATCATTTCTGCCCCCAGTGCGCCTATCAGGTCGCGCCATGCTGCGGTAATTGCCATCGCACCGCGCGCATCACGGACCTCTACTGCGTCTACTGCGGCCATCACCTCGCTGCCGACCATCCTCCCGCTCGCCTGCACGCGTTTGCCGAGTAGATGACTGACCCCCCTTTCTCAACCGGACCCTGAGCGGTTCCTATATTCTTGACTTGCGCGCTCGCGCCTTATGTCCATTACCGCTCTCATCGTCGATGATGAAGAACTGGCACGCGAAGAGCTGAAGTTTCTGCTTGACACCGCTGGAAGCGTCGATGTTCTCGCCGAGGGAAAGAACGGCGTCGAGGCGGTAGAGCTCATCCGTACCCATCACCCCGACGTCGTTTTCCTCGACGTGCAGATGCCTGGCCTCGATGGCTTTGCCGTGCTCAGGAAGCTGCTCGATCTGGGCGCGGGAGAGCAGCTGCCCCAGATCATCTTCGCTACGGCTTTCGATCAGTACGCCGTCCGAGCCTTCGATGTCAACGCCATCGACTATCTCCTCAAGCCCTTTGACCGCGATCGCGTGTTGCAGGCGGTCGAGCGCGCCCGTCTCCGTTTGCAGGAGGCCGGGCAGGGCGGGGAATCGAAGTCCGCACCGGCCGACCTGCGCGTGGATACGTTGCTCAAGCTCATCGAGCAGCACCAGGCGGCCAAGTCGCACAGCAGCAAAATCGTGCTGCAAGCCGCCAGCCGCCTTCTGCTCGTCGACCAGAAGGATATTTGCTTCGCCTCGATCGACGACGGGGTGATCTCCGTTGTGACCCCGACCATCGAGGGCCAATCGAAATGCCGCACTCTCGAGGAGCTGTTCGACCTGCTCGACCCCTCCGTCTTCTGGCGAGCACACCGCTCCTATCTGGTCAACATCAACCACATCCGCGAAGTGGTTCCGTGGTTCAAAAGCAGCTATCAGCTGCGCATGGCCGATAAAAAGCAGACTGAGATACCTGTCAGTCGCGCACAGACCCGCCGTCTGCGGGAGTTGTTCAATCTCTAACGTCATCCCTCTCAGCGCCGCGCTGCTGGCACTTGCCGCAAAGCCACTCTGCGCACTGTCTCCGGCCAAACTCGCCCAGGCCATCGCCCTCAGCCACTGGCGCACCGCACTCTATTTCGGAGGAACGGCATGGTTGATTTTCGCGCTGGTGATTCTGGTGCGCCTCCGCACCGGCTCCGCAATCGCGAAGATCGCTGCGCGCATTTCCTCCCGGGCTTGGCTGCAAGGCCTCATTGCCGCACCGCTCTGGCTCCTGATCCTCAGCGCACTCGAATTACCAGCTGCAGTGCTGGGCCATCGCGTCAGCCTGCGTTACGGTCTTTCCATCGAGAATTGGCTGCCGTGGTGGGCCGACTGGCTGAAGTCAACCTGCCTCACGCTGATTCTCGGCGTTCTCGCGCTGACCGTTCTCTACGCGCTGATGCGGCATTCTCCGCGGCGCTGGTGGTTATGGTTCTGGATCTTCACCGTACCGGTCGTAGTCCTCCTGACCTTCGCCGCCCCCCTCATCATCGACCCGCTCTTCAACCACTTCTCTCCTTTGGCGGACACGAATCCCGCGCTCGTCGATCGGCTCGAACAAGTCGCCGCGCGCGGCGGCCTGAACATCCCCCCGAACCGCATTTTCTTAATGGACGCGAGCCGCAAAGCCACCGGGGCAAACGCCTACGTCACCGGGCTCGGAGCCTCGAAACGCATCGTTGTCTGGGACACAACTTTGCACGTCGAATCGATCCCCGAAATTCTCTTCACCTACGGGCACGAGCAAGGACACTACGTCCTCGATCACATCCCGAAGGGCCTGACGTTTTCTGCCGTGGGTCTTCTGCTCGCCTACTGGATCGCGTTTCGACTGATGCAACGGCTGGTGAGCTCACAAGGCGAGTCCTGGCGAATCGATGCCGTCGCGGGCTGGTCCTCGACTGGTCTCCTGTTGCTGCTCGCTTCGATCCTCAGCTTTCTTGCCGCGCCGGTGGCAAATACCTTCAGCCGCGCCATCGAACATGATGCCGACGTTTACGGCCAGGAAGTCATCCATGGGCTGGTGCCCGATCCCAAAGCCACTACCGTCCGCTCGTTCTGCAGCGATGCGATGGTCTGGCTCGATGATCCCCATCCCAACCGCTTCGTTGAATTCTGGACTTACAGCCATCCCTCGACCGAGGAACGCGCCCAATTCGCGGCCCATTACGATCCCTGGTTGCCGGGACAGAAGCCGCGGTTTTTCAAAAAGGCAGATTAAATGCGCGTCGTAACTGCCCGCGCCGTTCCCATTCGAAGCGATGATTATGACCCGCCATTCTCAACCGCCACGCGGTTGACGATCCGCTGGATAAAAACAACCTTGAAGTTGATATGGCTCGCAAGATCCGGAACAAACTCCGTCACAAAGTTGCCGATGGGGGCGCTGGCCCAGCCGCTGGCAATGCGTTCCGCCCCCGGGCCCCATCCCACTCGCTGATACGGAACATAGGTCACGTCGACCCCCTCATCGATGATCGATCCGGCAAGCGTCGAATAGTTCACCATCCCTTTGCCCGTGTCGCTTGTCGTCCAGAACGGCTGATACGTGCAATGCAGAATGCGGCGCACCAGCGACGCATTCGGCATGCGGTGGTAGTGCGGGTCCTGGTGATCGATGGACGGAATCAGAAACGTCCCCACAAACTCGCCCGTCATGTCCTCGGTCAGCGTCACGCCGCTCAGTTTCGCCCATCCCATAACGCCCGGCCCATAAGGCGAATGCGAATCCGTCGCCACCGACAGAACCGAAGTCCCGCCGATCGTGAGCAGGTTAAAGGGATCGATCACGCCGCGAACTGCGATCCGCCCCAGTTCGCGCGGCGAATAGATGTGAATGGCATCCTGCTTCAGGTAATTGGCGAACAAGTCCCGATCTGGCTCACAACAACTTTGCTGCGGAGCCGCTGCCGTGCAGGCATGCGCCCTGCACCATTGGGGCAGAGGAACGTAAGTTGGTTGCAGCCCCGGCACGCTCAGCCCCGGCATAGGCCTTGCTGCGGGAGGAAATGCCTCCTGCCCTGCCGCCGGTTCCGCCAGAACTACGGCCTCGGTTGGGGCAGCACCACCACCGCTTCCCGCATCGCCGGCCAGGTCCGCGTGCGGCGCCGGAGCGTCGGGCAGTTTCTCCTGTCCCCGGATAATCCCGGGACCTGCTGAAGCCAGC
>CAZSWI010000049.1:0-19143 GCA_964610635.1 uncultured Acidobacterium sp. | reverse complement strand
CGCCGCGCAGCGTGGTGGGTGGTTGCTTGCTCTGCGCGGATGCGCCGAGCGGAAGAACGGTTAGGACCAGGAGGGCGGTTGTCTTCATGGTGTGGATTTCCTTCCGGAGCCGATTGTGAGTTGGGGAAGCAGAGCTTCGGCTCGCCGAATGTACCATGCTCCGATGCGCCTGCCCATAGCCACGTCACTCGGGGCCGCAACAGTCCAGCCGTTGGCTGCCCCGCGTGATACTTTGATCTCGCGTAGCCGAGGGTGCGGTTCCAGTCCGCTTCGAGAAAATCGATCCGCCCCTCACATTTGACCCTGAGGACGATTGCATGAACGCAAGACCCGCCTTTCGCGCCATCCTGCTCGTGTTACTCTCCGCAGCTCTGGTTTCCATTGCAAAAAACGCACAGGCGCAATCCGGCGCATCCCTCGAGCAGCGTATCCAGACCATCATGGCGCGCCCGGAGTTTGCCCACGCCCGCTTCGGGATCGAGTTCATCGAGGCCGGCACCGGCGACGCGATCTACAAGCTGAATGAGCGGGAGCTTTTCGTGCCGGGGTCCACGACCAAGCTGCTTACCGAAGGCACGGCCCTCGAACTTCTGGGGCCTGACTATCGTTTTCATACAAAGATCTACCGCACCGGACCCATCGACAAACACGGCACGTTGAAAGGAGACCTGGTGCTGGTGGCCAGCGGCGATCCCGATCTTTCCAATCGCATCCAGCCCGACGACACGCTCTCGTTCGAAAATGAGGATCACTCGTACGGCGGCCCCGACAGCCAGGGCTTGCCTGGTGATCCTCTGCTGGTCATCCGCGAGTTCGCCCGCCAGATCGCCACAAAAGGGATCAAACGCGTCCAGGGAAGAATCCTGATCGACGACACTTTGTTTCCCGGAGGCGAGCGTGAACTCGGAACGGGCGTCGTGGAGTCGCCGATTGTGGTCAACGACAACGTTATTGACGTCGTCGTCAGTCCCGGCGCAAAGGAAGACGCGCCCGTCGAGTGGAAGATTGGCCCGCAAACCAGCTATGTCACGTTTGTGAATCATGCGAAAACCGGAAAGGCCGGTTCGAAAAACACCCTCGATTACGACGAGGAGAAACTCAACCCGGACGGATCGCGCAGCGTCACCTTAACCGGTAGCCTGGCGCTGGATGCA
Organism: uncultured Acidobacterium sp.; assembly: GCA_964610635.1. Taxonomy (GTDB): domain Bacteria; phylum Acidobacteriota; class Terriglobia; order Terriglobales; family Acidobacteriaceae; genus Palsa-343. The sequence continues at coordinate 17,989 of CAZSWI010000049.1, read as the reverse complement.
AAACCGGTCATGGCTTCCTACGCGGTGCCCGAGCCCAGCCGATTTGCCGCGACCGTGTTGATGGAGGCACTGCGCGACCAGAATGTGACGTGCGCTCTCGCTCACCCCGGGGAGACGGTCGATTTCAAAGCGATCGCTCCGAAGTACACGGCTGACAACCTGGTTGCGGAACACGTTTCGCCTCCATTCCGCGAAGAAGTGAAGATAACGCTGAAAGTCAGCCAGAACCTGCACGCCTCCTCCACGCCGTTTCTGCTGGGCGCGCTCGTCGCCCACAAAGATGCCGACATCAAGCAGGCGGGCTTCGACCAGGAGCACGAATTTCTCACGAAGGCCGGGCTCGATCTGAGCGGCGCAGCGCAAAGCGATGGCGCCGGCGGCGACGCATTTTTCTCACCTGATTTCATGGTTCACTACCTGCGCCACATGTCTACGCAAAAGGACTATGACCTCTTCTATCGCTCGCTTCCCATCCTGGGTAAAGATGGCACTCTGTTTAAGATTCAGACCGCTTCCCCCGCTGCCGGACATGTGCATGCCAAAACGGGCACCTTCACGCTCTACGACCGCCTCAACAAGAGACTGACGGTCACAGGCAAGGGTCTTGCCGGCTACATGGATACGGCGAGCGGCCAGCACCTGATCCTCGCCCTTTACGTCAACATGGTGTCTGTATCGGCCGACGACCCCGACGCAACGCAGAACATTGCCGGAGAAGCCCTCGGAGCCATCGCCGCAGCTGCGTATGACGCGCCGCTGGGATCGGCTCCCACGCAGTAAGACAAAGGGGGTGGCTGACCGCCTACAGCCCCAGTTGTTCCTTGAAGGGCCGTACCCGGTCTCGCGCTACCGTCAGATCCGTACCCTTACCGTCTTTAAGGCGAATATTCAGCATGCCTCCCGGCAGCGACGTCACTTCCTTGATCCACTCCACGTTCACCAGTGTGCCGCGGTGAATGCGCGAGAACTGTTTCGGGTCGAGCTTCTTCTCGAGCTGCGCGATTGCCGAGTCGATACACCAGGCCTTCCCCTCCGAGACTGCGTAGGTCAACTTGTCCTCGGCATAAAAATGGGTCACTTTGTCGAGGTCGAGGAACCACAACCGATCCCCGAGCCGCGACGCAATGCGGCCTGGATACTCCGCTCCGGCCTCGCGCTGCCCTGCCCGCACCGACTCCGTAATCTGCCGCAGCAACTCCTGGAGATCAGCCCCGCCGGAACTCCGCAGACCTTCCACTTTGTCCAGGGCCAGCTCCAGCCGCTCCGGTTCCACCGGCTTCAGCAGGTAGTCGACGGAGTTCACACCGAACGCCTCGAGCGCGTATCGATCGTAGGCGGTGGTAAAGACCACAACCGGCTGCTTGGCCAGCCGCGTCAGAACTTCAAAGCCGTTCAGGCGCGGCATCTGGATATCGAGAAAGCACACGTCGGGAGGATCGGCCGTCAGCGCTTCCACAGCCTCCTCGGGCTTCGTGGTCGAGCCGGTTACCTCCACGCGACCCGTTTTCTCCAGCAGCCGTCGCAGACGCTCAAGCGCCAGCGGCTCATCGTCCACCAGATATGCGCGCAGTTTCATACCCGTGGCAATACCATCTCCACCACCGACCAGGCGTCCCGCCGGAAAACATTCAGGCTCGCTTTTGCTCCGAACAGCGCATCCAGGCGCTGCACCAGCTTATCGAGTCCATGCCCGGCGCGAATTTCCGTCAGATCGAAGCCTGGCCCTGAATCGCGAACCTCAATCTTTACGCTCCCGCCCCGTGCGCTCCCGTCCTCCCCTCGCGCCGTTACCACGATCTCCCCGCCCTCGCTCAGCGGACCAATCCCGTGCTTCACCGCATTCTCCACCAAAGACTGCACCGACATCGGCGGAACCATCGTCTCGCGCAGCTCGGCCGGCACATCCACCCGGCCGCGCAGCTTGTCGCCAAAGCGCGCCCGCTCGATGTCCACGTAGCTTTCGACCATGGCTACTTCCTGCCGCAGCGGGATCAGCGAGCGATCGCTCGAGTCCAGCGACGCACGCAGCAGCATCGCCAGCCGTCCTACAATCTGCTCGGCCCTCGTGGTATCGCTTGCAATGAGCGCGCTGATCGAGTTCAGGGTGTTGAAGAGAAAGTGTGGATGAATCCACGACTCCAGCGACCGCAGCCGCGTTTCCGCAACCAGTTTTCGCGTCCGTTCTTCGGCGAGCTCTTTCTCGTGTAGTTCCTGTTTCATTGCCTGCACGCGTGCCAGGAGCGAGGCGTGTGTCATCGCGCCGAGTCCAAAAACTAACGCCAGCGGAACAGCGAAGCGCAGCGTGCGAAGGTAGTCCGCCCAAAAATGTTGCGATTGCGAAAACCCGGCCGCGGCCAGCAGCGCCTGCGCCACCAGGCAACCGCCCACGGTGAAAAAGAGAATCCCCGGAACCACCACCGTCCAGGGGGGAAACTTCCGGACGACCACCAGTCTCTCGATCAGCCACCCCAGCACAAACAGCGCGAGGATGCTGGTGAGATTGGCATACACAAAAGTGAAGGTGAGCGTGCGCAGCACCGAGCGTAAAGTTGGCGCCTGACCGCTGGCAATTACGAGCAGGTCGACCAGCGCCACGGCGACATTGGTCCACAGCAGCGAGAATCCCCACCTGCGCCGGAATGGAGTCGCGTCCGTCGCTGTCATGCGCCGCCTCAGTTCTTCCCATTCGGCTGCGCGTTCAGCGGTTCGAGGCTGCCGATGCGAAACACGCTCAGCAGCTGCGGCGTGTCCTGCCCGGGCAGCTTCATCTCGCCCGAGACCTCTTCGTAAATGGTCGCGTATTCGATCTGTTTCGTCCCGAGCGATACCCAGATCTCTCCCCAATAATCGCTGCGCCCCTGCAACGTCATGCCGCCGCTGGACAGCTGCAGTGGATTGAAAAACGCGCGATAGTCGATCACGGCGCAATCCTGGCCATTGCGCAGCGATCGCCCCACCCACTCCAGGACGATATCGCGATTATGAAACGTCCCCACGTCCGGCATCTTCACGTCCTGGCCGGCGCCGGCGTGCAGCGGCTCGTTCAGTTTGAGCTCGTCGAAATGATTCTGCCCGAACGTCTCGAACATGCCTGTGTCCCAAACCAGGTTACGCTCCAGCACCGCCGAAGGGGGAAATGTCTTGAAAAAATCCGGTGCCATGGTGGCCGCGACATCGTTTCGGTAACGGAATCCCTCCATGAAATCGCGCTTTTGCTCAGCGCCGAAAGGGCCCGTCGCCCCATCTGCATCCGCCTCGGCAACATTCTTCCAGGCGACCTCACCATTTGCCAGACCACGCGTGTATTCCCCCGTTATTCGCTGGCGGCGAATCACCTCGCCCGTTCTGTTGGCCGTGTTATAAACCACCGTGAACTGGTAGCTGCGCGGACCGGCGTCCTTCACAGCCATTCCCGGCGGCAGGACCCAGTTCTGCGTCTGCGCTGAGCCCGCCTGGGCGAACAGAGGCGGCGCCGTCAGGCCAAATGCTGCCCAGATGAAAGTGGAAAGCAGAATCATTCTGCTGGTCATGGATTGAATCCTCCCAGCCGCAGTCTCCCTCCGCCGGCAAAGGTGCGCACCTGATTGGGGACGAAAGGCAGTTATTCCCGACGACGGGTTGTTGGCGAGGGACGGACCGTTTGGCCCCTGGCCCGTCAGACACCGACAATTCAGAGGCCAGAATAAGGAGCGTACAAGTGAAACGTTGGACTGGAGGCTGACAACCGTACTTCTGTCAGCCCGCCTTCCGCTGTTGCCCCAGCACCTCATCCAGCAGCCCGCTCAGCGAATGTGCGCGGCTGCGGATCGAAGCCACGCTCTCACCGTCGCCGGTCGCCGCGGCGCAGCGTTCTTCGAGCCGCGCCAGCTCATCCGCCAGATTCAGCGCCGCCAGCACCGCCACGCGCAGCGAATCGACGGTGCGCCCCTGTGCCGCCACCGCCCGCATCTTCGCATCGACTGTCGCCGCCAGCCGCTCAACGTACTCGCGGTCGTTGCCGTTCAGCCGGTACGTCTGATCGTAGATTTCGACCGTAATGGCGTTGTCGTTTGGCATTGTCAGCGGGCGATCTCGTCGATCTGCTTCAGCAGCCGTTCCACCCTCTGCCGCACATGGTCGCGCTCGCGCTCCAGCGTCCGCAGCTGTTCCTTCGCCTGCTCCAGCAGCGCTGCCTGCGCGTCCATCATGCTCTGCAGTCGCGCGGCATTCTGTTCGGCTTCGGTCCGCGCCAATCGCTCGCTCTTCACCAGCTCGACTGCGCGCACGATGCGGTCTTCCAGCGCGCTGAAGTCGTCCACGGGTATAGGCAATTCAGCTTCCTGCAGGGTCAGCGTTGACATTCCGGGTCACCTCGACGTTTCTCCGCGCAGTATAGCTCTCTTCACGGAGGGAAACCGGGCAATTGGCGCTGCCAGCCCGCTAAACATCTTCCCAAAACACTTCGGGCTCGCCCTTTGCTCGTTTCGCGCTTCTACTTCAACTCCTTCATCTTCGACCCCTGGAAGATCTCCTCATTCGTCCCAGGGCGCCCCACGTCCCCCTTGTGGGGCTGATCGGTACGCGCACGAACCTGCTCCCCCAGCTTCGCCTCTTCCGGCTCGCGTTTCATTCCCTGTGACTGGTTTTCGATCGAGCCCGAGCCTTGATGCTGCTGGGCCACATTCGCGGCCTCTTCGACGTTTGCCGGGAACTCCTCTGCCCTCCTCAACGACGGCTGGACCATAAATCCTCCTTCACTGAAGGAGAGTCCGATGAGGCCATCGCTGTTGCCTCGACGTCAACGATCCGGCCAGCCAAACCGCTCAAATCAGTGCGGGAAGGGCCGCAATTTGAGCATCACGAACAGTCCCAGCCCGATCAGCCCCACAAACAGCAGAACCAGAATCACCACCGCTACCTTGACCAGGGAACGCATCGACCGCACGTCATCGGCCAGCTCCGTCACTTCGAGCGCATTCCGTTCCGCTGCCTCGCGCGTGCGGACCATCGTTTCTTCCAGCCGCTTCAGTTCGACGGTCTGGTCCTGAACCATGAGGGACAAGTCCCGGTGCGCGCTCTCCAGCGCGCCAACGCTTTGCCGCATCTCGCTCCGTGCTTCCGGCGACAGCGCCGTGGACGCCTGCGGCGGCGGGGTGCTTATCTCGAGGAATCGCGCGATATAGGGGAGGAACGCACGGAACTGCAGCAGCGCTTTCCACATAGGATTGTGCTCCAGCTCTCGCAGCGACGGCAGGCCAACCGGCACCGTTTCGATATTGGTTTGTTCAGCCCCGGCTACGCCGCCCGGCTTATCCTGCGCCAGCGCAATGAGCCTGTCGACCGCCGATTCGCCCGCGTTCCGATTCATGGATAGTTCCTTGCATCACTATAGTCAATGCACTGCGCCCGGCTAAAGTTCTTTTTGGCAAGTCCCTTTTAACAGGATAAATGGGAGGAACCGGAGCGACGTACTGACGTAACCTGGGCGCCTGCAGAGCATTGGGCCAGCATGACAGGCTCGGCCACCGCATCTTCGCCAGTTCACGGCGGCTCCTGGGCCGCCATCCGCTCACGTGAGCCAGGCGAGGGCCCGCGCATCTGATGCATAATGAAAGCAGGGGCGCATCCCGCGTGAACCTCCCCAATTCCATTACGATGGGCCGCATCTTCTGCGTTCCCGTGCTCATCTGGATGCTCTCGCCCCATTTTCCCCATGGCGGCTGGCACGGCGAACAGGAAGTAGTGGCGTCCCTCTGCTTCATCCTCATATCCATCTCCGACGGAGTCGACGGTTACCTGGCGCGCCGCCGCGGCCAGATCACGACGATGGGGATGCTGCTCGATCCAATCGCGGACAAGCTTCTGATCACCTCGGCGTACGTCGCGCTCGTCGAATTCAACCCCCACGTCGTGAAGCCGTGGATCGTCGTGGTTGTCATCGGACGCGAATTCCTGGTCAGCGGTCTGCGCTCCATCGCCTCGACTGAAGGCTTTACCATCGAAGCCAGCGACATCGGCAAGCTCAAAACCGTTATACAGATCGTCTCGGTGGTCGCGGTAATCCTCGATCATGGCTGGCACGAATGGCGCATCGGCTGGTTCATCATTCCTGTGCATTTGTTCGCGGTCGTGGGCATCTACTATATGGCCGGCGTCTCCATCGTCTCCGGGCTCGATTACTTCGTGGCTTTCTGGCGCAAGATCGATAAGGCAGCATCGAAGCAACGCTCGCGCGATAACGAACTTGTGCTGAGCAGGCGTAAGAAGAAAAGCGCACCACCCGCGCCGCAAAACGTGGTTCAGTAAGGGCCCGCCTTCCTGGGAACAAACCGGTACCGTATTTCGGTACGCCAGCGCTACTTTTGCGCTCCGCTTTCCGTCCATGAAACATCCAAACGCGACAGGAGCCGCAATGGACCATCCTAAGAATCCGCTCTTAGACGCCCACGACGCAGCCAACGCTGACAATAACCTTTCACCCAACCAGGAACGCGAGGCGGTCTTCGGAAAATTCTCGCGCCGATCATTCCTGGCCCAGCTGGGCGCGGCTGGAGTTGCGGCGAGCGCCTCGCCCCTGGCCCATGCGGCTGCGACCGATGCCCCGGAAATGGAATCGCCCGCGGCCGTTCCTGGCGCTGTTCCCCTGACGCTGAACGTGAACGGCAAAGAATACCGCGTGAACATCGAGTCGCGCGTCACCCTGCTCGACGCGCTCCGCGATCGCCTCCAGTTATTCGGCACGAAAAAAGGCTGCGACCACGGTCAGTGCGGCGCCTGCACCGTTCACGTCAACGGCCGGCGCGTCAATTCGTGCCTGAGCTTCGCCATCATGCATCAGGGCGACAAGATCGTCACCATTGAAGGCCTTGCCCAGAACGGCCATCTCCATCCGGTGCAACAGGCTTTCCTCGAACATGACGGCTTCCAGTGCGGCTACTGCACGCCGGGCCAGATCATGTCAGCGTCGGCGCTGCTGCAGGAGCCCATCGGCCCCGATGACAACGCGGTGCGCGCAGCCATGAGCGGCAACATCTGCCGCTGCGGCGCTTACAACAACATCGTTGCCGCCGTTCAGCAGGCTCGTTCCGCAACCTCCCGCTAATCACGAGAAGGAGTCGCCATGCAGGTCTTTCGCTACAGTCAGGCGCGCAGCGTCGAGGGCGCGGTCGAGGTCGCAGCGCGATCCGGCGGCGCATTCATCGCCGGCGGCACCACCCTTGTCGATCTCATGAAGCTCGATGTCCTTCAGCCGCAATCCATCGTCGATATCAACGGCCTGCCGCTGGATCGCGTCGAATCGCTCCCCAGCGGAGGCCTCCGCATCGGGGCCATGGCGCGCAACAGCGACCTCGCTAACCATCCGGCCGTTCGCCGGCAATACGCGGTGCTTTCCGAGGCGCTGCTCTCCGGGGCTTCGCCTCAGCTGCGCAACATGGCCACCACGGGCGGCAATTTGCTGCAGAAGACCCGCTGCTACTACTACCGGGACGTCAACTACCCCTGCAACAAGCGCCAGCCCGGGTCGGGCTGCGCCGCCCTCGATGGGTTCAACCGCATCCACGCGATCCTCGGAGGCAGCGAACACTGCGTGGCCACCCACCCCTCCGACATGGCTGTCGCCATGATGGCTCTGGAAGCCACGGTCCACACCCAGGGTCCGAAAGGCGAGCGCGCCATTGCTCTCGACGAGTTCTACTTCGTCCCCGGCAATACGCCAGAACGCGAAAACGTTCTCGTCCCCGGTGAGCTCATCACCCACGTCACGCTTCCGCCGCTTGCGGCTGGCACGCGCTCGCATTACCTGAAACTTCGCGATCGGGCCCAGTACGAATTTGCCCTCGCTTCATCGGCGGTCGTCGCGCAGGTGAGCGGCGGCCGCATCCAGCGCGTCCGCATCGCCTTCGGTGGTGTCGGCACGAAACCCTGGCGCTCGCGCGAAGCCGAAAAGGTCCTGGAAGGCCAGGAAGCCAGCGCCGAAAACTTCAGTCGCGCGGCCGATGCCGCCATGGCCAACGCGAAGCCCCTCAAGTTCAACGCGTTCAAGATCGAATTAGCGAAGCGCGCCCTAATCCGCTCCCTCACCAACACCACGCAGGCCGCCTGAGGACCAGAGAGGACCAAAAAGATGAGCACATCCGGCACTCCAATCGGCAATTCCATCATCGGCGCGCCCGTTACTCGCATCGACGGGTCGCTGAAGGTCACAGGTGCAGCACGCTACGCAGTCGACCACCCGCTGGACAACGTAGCCTTCGGAGTTCCTGTCGCCAGCACCGTCGGCAACGCCACCATCCGCAACATCGACACGACGATCGCGCAGCGGATGCCGGGCGTCCTCGCCATCCTGCACCACGGCAATACCGAGCAGCTGTTTCGCCCCGCCGGCCAGCTCGAGCAAAACAGCCGCGCCGGCGAAGCCCGGCCGCCCTTCGAAGACGACAAGGTCTACTACTACGGCCAATATGTAGCACTGGTGGTTGCAAATACCTTCGAGCAGGCCCAGGAAGCCGCTCGCCATGTGAGGGTGGACTATGAACTCCACCCCAGCGTCGTCGACATCTCCGCCGCCCAGCCGCCCGAAGGCCCTCCGCGCATCCACTACGCCCGCGGCATTGCCGATCAGGCCTTCGACAGCGCGCCGGTCAAAATCGACGAGACCTACGTCCTCCCCGTCGAAACCCACAACCCGATGGAGCTGCACGCCACCATCGCGAAGTGGGATGGCGACAAGGTCATTCTCTATGAGTCATCCCAGGGGGTCGTGAATCATCAGCACGTGCTCTCGGAGATGCTCGGCATACCGCTCGACCAGGTCCAGGTTCTCTCGCCGTTCTGCGGATCGGGCTTCGGCGGCAAGCTCTTCCCCTGGCCGCATTCGCACCTCGCCGCTTTGGGCGCAAAGCGGGTGAATCGTCCCGTCAAAGTCGTTGTTCCGCGCAGCCTCATGTTCACCACGGTCGGCCATCGCCCGCTCACCCAGCAGCGCATGCGCCTGGGCGCCACGCAGGAGGGCAAGCTACTCTCGGTCCAGCACGATGTCCTGCAGCCTACTTCGATGGTGGACACGTATGTCGAGCAGTGCACCGGCGTCACCACCATGCTCTATAGCTGCGAGAATCTCACCGCCAATCAAACGCTCGTCCCCATGAACATCGGCACGCCTACCCCTATGCGCGGCCCCGGGATCGTCCCCGGCCTTTTCCCCCTCGAATCGGCCATGGACGAACTGGCCATCAAGCTGAACCTCGATCCGCTCGAGCTGCGGCTGAAAAATTATGCCGAGCAGGACCAGAGCTTCAGTCCCGTCCGCCCCTTCTCCAGCAAACGTCTGCGCGAGTGTTACCAAACGGGGGCCGAGAAATTCGGCTGGTCGAAACGCACGCCCGAGGTCGGCTCGATGAAGCGCGGCGACGAGATCCTCGGCTGGGGCATGGCCACAGCTACCTGGCACGCCGGCCGCGGCTCAGCGACCGTCCGCGTACGCCTCAACGCCGACGGCTCCGCGCGCGCTACCTGCGCCACCCAGGACATCGGCACCGGAACCTACACCATCTTCGCCCAGGTCGTGTCGGAAAAAACCGGTATCCCCATCGACAAAATCGAAGTCGTCCTCGGCGACAGCTCGCTCCCCGACGGCCCCACCTCCGGCGGTTCCACCGTCACGGCCACAATTCTGCCCGCCGTCTCCTCAGCGACCAACGGCGCCATCGACCGCGTCATCGCCGCGGCGCAAACCATGCCCTCCTCGCCCTTCAAGCGGGCCAGCGCCGGCGCCAATCCAACAAACGCGGGCGGCGATCCGCCTAAGCTCATCATGACCGCCGGCCGCATTCACCTGGCCGACAGCCCGCCCGAATCCGGCCTGCCCTTCCAGGAAATCCTGGCGCACCATCGCCTCGCCGCGCTCGAAGCCGAGTCGCGCACCGCACCCGACCCCGCAACCTCGCATCAGTTCTCCTCGCATTCATTCGGCGCGCAGTTCATCGAAGTCGCGTGGGATCCCGGCATCGCACGCCTCCGCGTCAACCGCGCCCTCACCGTCATCGATGCTGGAAAAATCATCAACCACCGCACCGGCCGCAACCAGATCCTGGGCGCGGTCGTTATGGGCATCGGCATGGCGCTGTTCGAAGAAACGATTTACGACAGGCGCAACGCCAAACCGCTAAACAACAATTTTGCCGACTACATCGTCTCCACCAACGCCGACATTCCCGAGCTCGACTGCATTTTTGTGGAGTATCCTGATCTTCACCTGAACGAATACGGCGCGCGCGGCATCGGCGAAATTGGCCTGGCTGGAGTAGCTTCGGCCCTGACCATGGCCGTCTACCACGCGACCGGCGTTCGAGTGCGAAAGCTGCCGGTGCGCATCGAGGAACTGATGGCGGGGCAGCAGAGAATCGCCTGACTGCGCTGAACTGACTATGCCGGAATTGCGTCAAATCCTCGACCTGTGGAGGCATGCCCGAGCCGATGGTGAGGAGATTTGCCTCGCTACGGTGGTCGGCATCGAAGGTTCGGCTTATCGCCGTCCTGGAGCTCGCATGCTGCTTACAGGCGCAGGCCAGCGAGCCGGCACGATCAGCGGCGGCTGCCTTGAAGCCGAGGTCGCGAAGAAGGCCTGGTGGCTCACGAAAAACGGGCCATCGAGCCAGCGCTACTCAAGCTTCTTCGACGACGACGGCGATATGCCCTATGGCCTCGGCTGCGGGGGAACTGTCATAGTCGTTCTGGAACGAGGCGAACCGGCCATACAGGCTATCGAAGCGCTCCGCCGCAGCGTTGAAGATCGCTCCGAATCGGTAATCGTAATCGACACCGGCACAAATTCTCCCGGCACCGTTCTGGTCCTGAGCGAAACCGGCGAGGTCCTCTACGAGCCCAGCGCAAAGCCCGACGCAGGCACTCTCGCCAGCGACGTCCTGCGGACCGGCAAGTCCCGCCACGCCGGTGACTACTTTGTTGAGCTGGTTGTCCCACCCCCCTCATTGACGATCTTCGGCGCTGGCGACGATGCTCAGCCGTTAGTCGAATTCGCCGCCGCCCTGGACTGGCATGTCACAGTCGCCGACGACCGCTCCCACCTCGCCCGGATGGAACGTTTCCCTCGCGCCGCGCAGGTCTGGAACCTCAACACCGCGTTGGCCCAAATCGGGGCCGAAGAAGCCGTCGTCGTCATGACCCATAGCTACGAGCAGGATCGCAAGATTCTCAGCGCGCTCCTCGTGAAGGACGCGAGGTACATCGGCGTCCTCGGGCCACGGCGGCGCACCGACAGGCTCGTGGCGGAGATTGCCCCCGAGATCGGCCTCACTCCATCCGAATGCATGGCGCGCCTGCACACACCCGTCGGCCTCGACCTCGGCGGCCATTCTCCAGCCTCAATTGCCCTTGCAATTGCCGCGGAGCTGCAGGCCGTTTTTGCCGGACGGGAGGGGCGCAAGCTCCCCTCTGCGCAACCGATTCATGCCTGAATTTCGCTGTGCGGCGGTCATCCTCGCCGCTGGTGCTTCCTCGCGGCTCGGTCAGCCCAAACAGCTCATCCTTCTGGATGGTGAATCTCTTCTCCACCGCACCGCCCGCCTCGCGATCGAGGCCGGCTGCGCGCCGGTCTTCGTCGTCCTTGGCTTCGACGCGGATCGGATGCGCGTCCAGCTCGACGGTCTTCCCGTGGAAATCGTGATCAATCCTCAGTGGCAAGAGGGCATGGGGTCGTCCTTGCGCAGCGGCATGGCCGCCGTCTGGCAGACCCAGCCCGAGTCCGCCAGCGTTCTGGTGCTTGTCTGTGATCAGTCCCGATTGTCGCGGGAACATCTGCGCGACCTTCTAACCCGGCATAATTCGGATCGCCCCAACCGGGGAATCGCCATTACGGCTTCGGCTTATGCAGGAAGAGCTGGAGTTCCAGCGGTGTTCTCGGCTTCGCTTTTTCCAGAATTGCTCGCCAGTGCCGGCGATCAAGGCGCCAGGAATGTGATCCGGGCCCACGCCTCGGAAGTCGAGAGCGTTCCATGGCCCGACGGAGAACTGGATCTCGACCTACCGGGCGATCTCGGGGGCACTGCGCGGCAATTCTAATCCTGCGAACGCAGGATCGAAGACCCTTTCCCCTTCGTTTTCATTAAACAACAATTGTATTCGCAATATGAAAGTGACTTTGGATTGGACTGCTTACCTTCGCAATCTTGCGCTACCCGGCTGTTGCCAGGCGTTTACAAGCGGGACTAGCATACGTTGCAGTTTGCATTGTTAATTGAATTTCCGCCATGTCCATCCCCGAAACGCTGACATCCCAACCCCGTTCACAATCCAGCATGCGGAGCGACCTAATATGGCGTGGTATGCCTATTGCATAACCGAAAGACAAGCCTTTCCCGAACTGCTTCGGCATCGCAAGCCGATCCCAATGGAAGCAGTTACGGGAATCCAGGGAAACCAAATCTTCCTCTACCCAGCCAGTGATTTAGCCGTGATCGTCAGCGAATACTCCCCCTCCGAAAATCTCACCCAACAATCCGGCGTTGAACATGCCCGAGTCATTTCGGACTGCTTCAAGACTTCCACCGTTTTGCCGTTCCGTTTTGGAACAGTGTTCGCCGACGACGATGCCCTGCGCCGGTCGATCCGCTCCAACCAGCGGCAGTTCATCACCAACATCGAACGCCTGCGCGGCAAGGCCGAGATGCACCTGAAAGTGATGCTCGACGATTGCTGCCGTGAACAGATCTATCGCTACAATCCTGAGCCTGTCCCCACGGTGGGTAAAGCATATCTTTCCAACCTGCGGGAAAGCGCGGCGCTGCAGCGCGAGCGCCAAACCAAAGCTCGCGCCGTAACCGTCCAGATGCACCGGATGTTCCTGCCACTGGCCGAGGAAGTCAGTTGCCGTCGTGTCGAGCCGGGCAAGATGCTGCTCGACATCGCCCACCTGATCGACTCAGCTTCCGTCGAGCGATATCAGAACAAGTACTCAAGCGCCAGTGTACTAATGAAGGATTGCCAGATGCAGCTGTCGGGACCATGGCCGCCCTATCACTTCGTACACCGCCTGACGCATCACACCCCGTCGTCGGGGGTAGTTGGCAATGTGGCTCGGCCAGCGGCTCACCTGGCTGCTTCCGCATAGCTTCGAAAAAGAAAAGCCCCGGCGGACCCACGAACCACCGGGGCTTTCATGGAGGGCAGCATGGGGCGTCAGCAACTGGTGCAGCGCCCCGCGCGCCTCTGCGTTATAGACGCACGAGCCCCCCGGAAAGTTAAACTTCTCCACACAGATTGAATCAGGGCGCGGGCCCGGTAGAATTTGGGCTGGCGCCCTTTAATCTGTTATTGGGCCAGGGCCCCGGCAACGACCCTGCGCATCAGATCCTGAGTTCCGAGCCTCATGACCAATCTCGTTTTTCTGTTTCCCGGACAGAACTCGCAATACGCCGGCATGGGCCGTGACCTGGCCGAAAAATTCCCGGTCGCCCGGCGCACTTTCGAAGAAGCTGATGACGCGCTCGGCTTCTCCATCTCGAACCTTTGCTTCGAAGGGCCTGAGGATCAGCTGAAGCTCACTGAGTTTCAGCAACCGGCCATCTGCACCGTCTCCGTTGCCGCGCTCCGCGTACTTGCGGAGAAGGGAATTGCTCCATCGTTCGTCGCCGGCCACTCGCTCGGCGAATATGCCGCCAACGTGGCTGCGGGCTCGCTCGACTTCGCTGACGCGGTCCGCACCGTGCGCCAGCGCGGACGCTTCATGCAGGAGGCCGTTCCTCCGGGGCAAGGCGCCATGGCCGCCGTCCTCGGACTGAGCCCGGAAGAAGCAGCGCGCGCCTGCGACGACGCGGCCGCCGAGACGCAGAAAATCGTTTCCGCCGCCAACTTCAATTCGCCTGAACAGACCGTTATCTCCGGTGAAGCTCCGGCCGTCGAACGAGCCGCCGAGCTCTCAAAAGAACGGGGTGCGAAGCGCGTGGTCATGCTCCAGGTGAGCGCGCCTTTCCACTGCGCCCTCATGCAGCCGGCTCAGGATCGCCTTGCTGAACTACTCCGCGGCCTCACCTTCGCGGCGCCGAGTATTCCGGTTGCTGTCAATGTCGACGCGGCTTTTGTCACCGACTCGGGCCAGCTCCGCGATGCCCTGATCCGCCAGGTAACCGGGGCGGTCAGATGGGTCGACTCCATAGGACTCCTCATCGCGCGGAGGCCCGCATTTTTTGTTGAGGTGGGACCCGGCAAGGTCCTGACAGGATTGATGCGCCAGATCGACCGCAGCCAAAGTTGCGTCAATATTGAAGATGAGGTGAGCCTCGAGAGGGTGCTTCAGGGCGCAACGAAAAGAGCTCAGAGTTCATAGAGCTAATCCCAGGCCCGCCGTCAAGGCCCCGAATACAACTCCACCGGTGAAAACCCAATCGTGTTCGCCGCACCATCGACACGCAGAAACAACGGCTTGCTGTTCCCGTTGACGTACAGTCCAATCACCACGCCGTTCCCGACGCGATGCGAGATGAAAATCCGGTGGCTTTTGATCGTCCCGTAATCGCTCGAGGGGCCCCAGTCCTTCGTGAAATCGCTGATGCCATAAGGCTGATACTGTTGCGGATGCTGCTGCCAGTTCGCATCGTGATTCCACAGCCCGTACGCCTTGTTCAGATCGCCGCTCTCTACCGCGGCCATAAACTGATTGACCTTGTGGTCCGAAGGCCAGTGCCAGAGTTGCCATGGCACCTGCAGAACCCAAAGGATCGTTCCAGCGATGGCCACAACCAACAGCACCACGCCGGCAATCGAAAGTGTGCGCATCGTGCGCGCACGGCCCTCGTTAAAAGCAGGAGCATCCAGCAGGGTCATTCAGTGCGACTCCTCTCGTACCTGAGCCTCGCGCTGATCCGCGACATCGATCGGCGAAAGCTCTCCTCTTATTCTGACACCTGAGATGCAACCACGGTTTCCGCCAGGCAAACATAAGCTCCTGGCTACCCGCTACAGGCTGTACCGGTTCCGGTCCTTGTCCGCGCGCCGCTCCATCCCCAGCTCGAGCAGACGGTCGATCAGCTTCGGATAAGAGACGCCGGAAGCCGCCCACAAGCGCGGATACATGCTGATCGAAGTAAATCCGGGCAGAGTATTGATCTCGTTCACAAAGATGCGGCCTGGCTTGCCCGACCGCGAGTCCGGCTCCATCAGAAAATCCACACGCGCCAGCCCTGCGCAATCGCATGCTCGGAACGCGGCGATGGCCATCTCCCGAACTTGCTTGGTCTGCGCCTTTGACAGTTTCGCCGGCACAATCAGGTCTGAGCCCTCGCTCAGGTACTTTGCCTCGTAATCGTAGAACTCCCTGACCGGAACCACCTCGCCCACCACGGAAGCGTCCGGTTCATCATTGCCCAGCACCGCAACCTCCAGCTCGCGTGCCTTTCCCTTGCCGCCCACTCCCTGCTCCACAACGATCTTGCGATCGAACTGCGCCGCCAGCTCCATCGCGGCCGGGAGCTCCTTCGCGTTATGCGCCTTCGAGATCCCCACAGACGATCCCAGATTCGCGGGCTTCACAAACACCGGATACTTCAGCGCCGCCTCAATCCGCGAACGCACCTTCTTCGGATTCTTCTCCCACTCCCCGCGCAGAAACGTCACCCACTTCACAATGGGCAGCTTCGCCGACTGGAACAGCCGCTTCATCGCGTCCTTGTCCATTCCCGCCGCCGAACCCAGCACGCCGGATCCCACATACGCGATCCCGGCCAGCTCAAACAGCCCCTGAATCGTTCCATCCTCGCCAAACGTTCCGTGCAGGATGGGAAAAATCACGTCCACGCTGAGCACCTGCTCCGGACTGGAGGAGTGGGTCACTGCGCCAGCCTCGCGCTCGAAGGGAACCAGGGCTTCACTCGGCACCGGCGGCACCAACACGGACTCGCCCTTGCGCAGCACAGCCGCCGGCCCCGTCGCATCGGGGTCGCCGGCGCGGAGATGCTTGTCCGAAGCAGCCGTATTGAGCAGCCGCTCGGCATGGCCGGCGGTCACCCACCGGCCCTGTTTCGTAATGCCGATCGGCACCACCTGGTATTTGGAGCGATCGATGGCTTGAAGAACCGAAGCGGCAGAGAGCAAGGAAACTTCGTGCTCGCCACTGCGCCCGCCAAAAAGAATGCCGACACGGATTTTTTTCATGAGACGGTAAATCATTCTAAAGGTTGGCCGTGTGACATGCCAGGCTGACCCCCGATGGCCGTCTTACTCCGCGCCTGGTATTGGCGCGTAGACCTCGTGAAGACCGTAAGTCACTCTTTTTCAGCGATTCAGCCCGCAATGTCCGCCTCCATCCCGGGAATTCCCCGAAGCCCAACCGCGCCGGGAATCCAGAACTTCAGAGACAGCCGCGTGAAAGATGAATCCGTGGCGGTCGTCGGCGTCGTTTATTCATTGCATCGGCAGGAAAAGCCCTTTAATATGCTGCAATTGCGGCTATGAAAGCAAGTACAGCGGTAGAGCGCGCCGCTTCCCCGCGCGCCGGCGGGACAAAATCGGATGGGTCGAAGGTGCCCACGGCCCCCCTCGGCTCGCCGGGGACCAGGAGCAGCACGTCGCCAAATGGCAACTCCGCGCACGAAGTTCCGGCCGTCGCTTCCACACACTTCATCCGCTCTCGGATAGGAAAAATCTGCGTTGCCATCACCGGCCCCACCCCGGCCGACATGATGCGCAACGCCGAAGAGATCGTCCGAGAAAATCACTTCGTCGAGTTTCGCCTCGATTATCTGCCCACGCCGGCTGCCATCATTCCAAAGCTGAAACAGTTCCTCTACGAACGCGGCGAAGTCACGGCCATTGCCACTTGCCGTCGCGCATCCACCGGCGGAAAATTCAAAGGCAACATCGGCGCCGAACTCGAAGTCCTCGAGAAGGCCGCGACGGCAGGCTGTCATCTTGTCGACATCGAGTTGCAAACCGCCGAGCACACCAAGCCCGTGCAAATGAAAAAACTGCGGGCCCACGGCGCGGCGCTCATCATCAGCTATCACGACTTCGAAAGCACCAAAGATCTCGACGCCATCTTCGACCGAATCCTGCCCTACCAGCCCGAGTTCGTGAAGATCGTCTCGACCGCGAAGACCCTCGCCGATAACGTCACCATGATGCGCTTCCTCGACCGCCGTCGTGACGAAGCCAACCTCATCGGTATCTCCATGGGCGAGCAGGGAATCATCAGCCGAGTGCTCGGCCTCCGGGCCGGCAGCGTCTTCACCTTCGCCGCCGCGCATGCCGGAGAAGAAACCGGCCCCGGACAAATAGAAGCCCGCACCCTGCGCGAAACCTGGCGCATCGACCACATCGACGCCTCCACCAAGGTCTACGGAGTCGCCGGCAATCCCGTCCGCCACTCTCTTTCGCCGCTCATGCATAACATCGCTTTCCGCCGCGAGACGGTGAACGGCGTCTTCCTGCCGCTGCAAACCACGCGCATCAACGATCTGCTTACGCTCGTTCGCGAGGTACCGCTGCACGGCCTCGCCATCACCATGCCCTTCAAAACGGACATCATCAAGCACCTCGCCAAAACAGACGCGCTCTCGGAGAAAATCGGCGCGTGCAATACCGTCGTCCGCGCGCAGGATGGAAAGCTCTACGGCTTCAATACCGACGTCGCCGCAGTCATCCGCCCCCTCGAACGCCGCCTGCCGCTGCGCAACGCGAAGATTCTGGTCCTCGGCGCTGGTGGAGCAGGCCGCGCGGCGGTATTCGGCCTCGTCGAAAAAGGCGCCGAAGTTTTTATCTGGAACCGCACCGCGGAGACTGCAAAGAAGCTCGCGCGCCAGGCCAAAGCGAAGACCATCCGCCGCGAGCAGATCGTCAAGTCGAACTTCGACGTCATCATTAACACCACCCCCGTCGGCATGAAGGGCGTCAAACCCGCGTCGATCCTCGAGCCGAAGGAACTCAACACGCGCCTCGTCTTCGACCTGGTCTACAACCCCATCGACACGCCCCTGATCCGCATGGCCCGCGAAAAAGG
>CAZSWI010000048.1:0-19147 GCA_964610635.1 uncultured Acidobacterium sp. | reverse complement strand
ACCTGGTCTACAACCCCATCGACACGCCCCTGATCCGCATGGCCCGCGAAAAAGGCCTGCCCGTCATCACCGGAGTCGAAATGTTCGTTCACCAGGGCGCCCGCCAGTTCGAAATCTGGACCGGTAAACCCGCACCCGAAGAAGAAATGCTCCGAGTAGTCATCCACGCCCTGCGCCAGGAAAGCGCGAAGCAAGTGTCATCCTAAGTGGCTTCCGAAGCCCGGTTATTTTCATGTAGCCGGCGATGTGGGCTTCGAGGTCACACTAAAAACATCTCGCCCCCCAACGCCGCTGTCACCCTGAGGAGCGGAGCGACGAAGGATCAGCGGGTGCTCCTCTGCCGCAGTCCGCTCCAAACGTCGACAATGCCGCTAATTCACTCGTCTCGGCTTGCCAGGCCCCGGATGATGTCGAGTCGATTCTTCGGAGCGTCCGGCGATAAGAAATCGGGGATGGTGTTTGGGGTCCGACGAGGGCGACGAAGAAACTCCAAAGGCCACTCCACAATCCGGATTTCTTTTACGTGCCGATAGTCCCCGGGCTGTGGCTCAGCAATGTATTCGGCCTGTCGAATAAGAGCAAGCGGCTCCTCAGCGCCAGGCGTGTCCTGGTAAAACGCCGCCGCCTCAGCGTATGTTGCGAACGGGAAGTAGTAGTCGCTGCCTTCTTCCTCATCAGGAGCGCCACGCTCGGGGTGCAGCCAGACCCGATACCTTCCGGCAGCCTTGGCTGCTTTCGCCCGGACATGATTGTAGCTCTCACGAGCGGAGGCTGGACGCGGGCGGCACGTCCTCTTGCACAGCCCTCTCACCTGGCGCGGTTCCAGCTTTCGGTGCCCCGATCAGGTAGCGGATCGCCACCGGACCTCCCCGCGCGTCACCCAGTTGCCACTCGTAATCCGCAGCCGACAATCCCCGCGTCAGCTCCCGCAGGTCTTCGACCGAGTAGCTGCGCAGGCACGAAAGGACTCCATCGATCCACAACACCGCCGGAACCACCGGAAGCACGCAGCTCCAGAAAATCCGGTCCCACCGTAATGGCCTTGCCGCCAAAGCGGCGCGAAATCCCAGTAAGGGAACCGCGGTCAGCGCCAGCAACGTCCATGCATGGCGGGTCGCGCCTTCGAAGACGCCGATGCCTTCACGCCGTTCAAATGCGTCCGCCAGCATCGCGCGCGCCGCCTCGGGATCGAAGTGATGGAAGGACGAGAAGATTGTCCTGAATCCCCGCAACTCCCGTGGAACCTGGCGCGCATCGACGGATTGCGTCCACGCAGTAATACGCGCATCCGCATTTTTCTCCATCACCAGAGCATTGGGATAAAAGTCAGTCAGGCAAACAGCAAGCGCCTTTCCGTCCGCCACATCGTGATACAAGCCCGCCCACGGACCTCCGCCGCCCGAGCACAGATCCACAATCCGGGCCGCTCCCGAGCTCCGCACCGCCTCACGCAGCCGACCCGCAATCGGATGGTAGGTCCGATTCGCGTTCCAGATCGCCTCGAGCGACTCCGTGACCAGGTCGCGCAAAAACGCAGGAAACCATGGTTGATCGTGAATCTCGAACCAGCGCTGTCGATCCATGCCTATTTTGCGGTCACTTCGAAGGAGTCCCTGGCCTGCCATTCAGGTTTATCGCCCATCGGATACCCGAGCCGGTACATCGTCGCCTTCAGGTCCCGCCCATCCAGGCGAAACAAAATGTAATGGAAATTGGGAAAATCTGTCGCCTGATACTTGTCGGGTGGCGTCCGTTCCACCTCATAAGGATGCGCCCCGCCGCCGCCGGAAACGAGATAGGTCACGCCATCCACCTCGGCGCGCTCGTAGTTGTGAATGTGACCCGATGCCACTATGAATCTCGCGTGCGAGCGAGGCGCCACATGCGAGAGATAATCGCGCAGCGCAATCTCGTTTGGCCGCGGATTGTGATCCACGTGCAGCTTCGTCTGGATATCGGCCACCGGCGGGTGATGCATCGCCAGAAAAGCGAATTCCACGTTCTTCGGCAGATGCGCAATCTCATCCTCGAGCCACAACCGCTGGGGGCTGCCGGGGATCAGGTCGGTATCGCTGTCGAGGCAAATCACATAGACTTCGCCGCCCAAGGCGACCGAGTACCACCGTCGGCCCTTCAATTCCGGAAACGCCGTCCACCAGTCCTGCAAAGGATCAACCGGGCCCTTGCCTCCGAATTCATGATTGCCCAGCGCGGGATAGACGCGCAGATTTTCTCTCCGCCATGCGGCGGTTTCAAGCCGGTACTCGTCGTAGTCCGCCGCAAACGTACCGCGAAACGGAACATCGCCGGTAAGGATCAGCGCATCCGGATGCTCCTCCGCAATTTTTGCCACCAGCGCGCGCCGCGCGTCAGGATTGGCGTCCTTCGTATCCGTGGGGTCGGTGAAGCGCATATCGCCGTAGACGATGATCGACAGATTCCGGGGAAGGTCGGAATCTTTGACGACGAAAGTTGGGCCCGGCTGGGCAGGGATGCCGGGGTTTGCCTGCGCCATAGCCAGGACGCCATTTGCAATCGAAAGAGCCAGGGGAAAAGACAGAGCAGCAAAATTCAAGCGCATGGCCGTCAGTGTATTGGATTCGGCAGCGTTACTGCCCACGCCCGGTCCGGTGAGAAAATTCCAGGCCGGCCCAGGCTTGGCTCAGACCCTGAGCGAAAACGCGGTATCCTCCGTCTTTAGGGCAGACGCAAGGATTCTCCTCGAACCGGATGAATTCCGGCGAAAGGATTGCCAGGATGCCAGCATGAGTTGCTTTGAAGGCCAGCTCGCCGGCTGGGTAGCGCCTGCTCATCCAACGACTGTGAGCACGACCCGGACGATCGCAGCACTGGTAGCCGAGTATTCAACGGCGCTTTACCGCGTGGCTTTTTCCGTTACACGCAACGCCGCGGAGGCCGAAGACGCCGTGCAGGAAACTTTCCTGCGCGTGCTGCGGCATGAGTCGCGGCTCGGCGAAATTCGCGATTACCGCGTCTGGCTCGTGCGCATCGTCTGGAACATTGTCCTCGACAAGAAGCGCCGCGCCAAAACTCGCCCCGAAGGGGAAGACCTCGCCGACCACGCCCGTGCTCTGCCGTCGAGCGACCGGCCCGCGGATGCCAGCGTTATTTCCTCGCAGGAGCACGCCCGCATTCTCGCCCTCGTCGACCGTCTGCCGGCTCCCGAACGAGAAGCGTTGTTGCTCTCCGCCGTCGAAGAACTTACCACCGCTGAAATCGCCGGAGCACTCGGAACGACGGAATCATCTATTCGCTCGCGCATTTTTCGTGCCCGCAAAGAACTCGCTCTCCTGCTCGAAAAAGAGGGGATTGCGCGATGAACGGTTCCATGCCCACTGGCACCGATCCTCGAATTGACGCCCTGATCGACGCATCGCTCCGCGCAATCAGCTCCGCCACACCCGATCCTGGCCTCGATGGCCGCATCCTCACGCGCCTCGCCTCCGAGCGCATGAACAGGGAAGCCGAGGCCGTGCGTTTCCCGGCACGATTCCCTCTGCTCGCTCGCCTCGGGTCGTCGTATCGCCTGCCTGTGCGAGCGCTCGGCGTCCTGACATCCTGCCTTCTGGCCTTCGTTATCGTCGCTGGAACGGTCAGCCACTCCCGCAAGCTCCACTCCGGCGAGACTGTCGCGCCTCCAGGCCTCGTGCTGCCCACGCACGGCATCGGAGCCGCTTCCGCCGTTCATCCCGCAGCGCCAGCCTCGGCCCCCGTTCCCGCAGGCCAGGGTGCACGCGGGCGCGCCATCCATCGCACCGGTCGCGCTCGGATCGCACCGCACGCACGCAAAGCCCCCGGAGTCGCCGTCCCCGCTCCGTCGTCGGATAATTCTCAGAATTAACTCGCTTCTCGTCTTCACAAGGCGCCGTTCGTCCAACACAGCCTATCCTTTCCAGCCGATCCGATGAAATCGGTGTAAACCTGGCGAATTTTGTCAGCGCTTAGAATTGTGGAAAACCGAATCGCTGTACTCTGTTGTGTGCGCACGGTACTGACAGCGAGCCGCCTCTTCACTCCCAATAAGATCCTCGATCGGCCTGTCGTCGTGGTCGAAGACGGCCTTATCGCCAGCCTCGCCCCGCAGTCCCACGCCGAGCTACCCGCCGGCCGCCATGTTGCTCTGCCCGAAGCCACCCTGATCCCAGCGTTCTTCGACGTGCACATCCACGGTTCCGGTGGTCATGACGTCATGGAGGCAACGGACTCCGCTCTCAACCACATCGGCTCGTTCCTGGCCCGCCGTGGCGTGGGCGCGTATTGCGCAACCACTGTCACCGCCCCGCTGGATTCGCTGCTGCGATCCCTGAGCGGCCTGGCGCAATTGTTGCGCACGCCGCTCGATGGCGCGCGGCCGGTCGGCATCCACCTGGAAGGCCCGTTCCTCTCCCCGCACAAGCGCGGGGCCCACGCGGAAAGCCAGCTCCTGCCGCCCTCCGTCGCGCTCTTCGACCGCATGTGGGAAGCGGCGGAAGGCAATATCCGCATCATGACTATCGCATCTGAGCTGCCCGGCGCCCCGGAAACCATCGCCCACGCCGCAAAGCTCGGAGTCCGCGTCAGCCTCGGCCACAGTGACGCCGATTCGAGCGCCGCCGGTCGTGGCGTGGTCGCCGGAGCCGTAACCGCCACCCATACCTTCAACGCGATGCGCCGATTCGACCATCGCGATTCCGGCTTGCTCGGCGAAGTCCTCACCAACGACGGCCTTTTTGCCGAAATCATATGCGACGGCTTGCATGTCGATCCCGCCATCGTTCGCCTGTTCTGGAAGGCCAAAGGCCCGCTGCGTGCGCTGCTTGTTACCGACGCCATGGCCGGTGCTGGCATGCCAGACGGCGCCTATCGCCTTGGGGAACTCGAGGTCCATGTGAAGAATGGACGCTGCGTCGTCGGCGAGGACACGCTCGCCGGCAGTACCCTCACACTTGACCGTGCTGTTCGCAACTTTGTGGCCTTCACCGGCGCCAGCCTCGCTGAGTCCGTCATGCTGGCGACCCGCAATCCCGCCCGCATGACTGGGCTCGAAGACGAAATCGGCGCCCTCGCTCCCGGCCGCTCCGCCGACATCGCTGTCCTCTCCCCAGGAAACGAGGTCGTCGAAACCATCCTCCGCGGAGAACCCCAGCTGGATCCGTCAACCCAGGGATACATCAACGGCTGAACTTCGACGCTACTGGCCGCCGCGCATCAATTATGCTCGCCTCTGCCGTTCAGCACACCCGACAGCACACCGAGGCTCCCATCCACCGGGGGCGCATCGAGCCCAAGAATTTTCACCAGCAGCGGATACACATTCACGTTCTCAAACGATTTCAGCTTCACGCCCGCGCGAATATCCGGGCCCTCCGCATAGAAAACCGCCTTCATCGACGGCATCATGTACGGATCGAATCCGTGGTTTCCAGCCGTTGGCGCTTTGTCCTCGCGATCCGGCGGAGGCGCGTGCGCCCGAATCGCATACGGCCCCCGCGCCACAATAATCGGATCGCCCTCCCGCGGATTGCTGTTGAAGTGCAGTTCCGCCGGCACATTCGCACGCCGATACACCATGAACGCCGCATCCGCCGCCTTCAACTTCTGATACGCCGCGTTCGCCGCCTCGTCCGTCGGCGCGTACAAATACTGCCCCACTGTGATCAGCGCATCGAGAGGCGCATACTTGTCCAGGTCGATCCATCCCCCCTGAATCTTCTCCATGCCGTGATCGGAAACGATGATCAGATCGACGGGCAGATGCAGCGCCTTCAGATCCTCTTCGAGCGTCCCCATCAGCGCATCGACGTGCTTCACTGCCTCCGCCGTTTGCGGCGCGTCGGGTCCATACTCGTGCCCCGCATGATCGACCCCTGAGTAGTACAGCGTGATGAAGTGCGGCCGCTGCTCCTCCGGAAGCTTCAGCCACGCGATCACCTGATCGATGCGCTGTTCATCTGGAAACTTGTCGTCGTAATGCAGGTACCAGGTCGGCCTCTCGCCCGCAATTTCCGCCTCCGATCCCGGCCAGAAGAAGCACGCGCTGCGCATGCCCTGTTTCTCCGCGAGCGACCACAGCGGAGTTCCCCCGTACCAGGAGCCATCGCTGTTCGTTTTCGGATCGGTGTAGGAATACCGCTCCTTCCGCTCCGGATCGTAGAACGAATTCCCCACAATGCCGTGATGTTCCGGGTACAGCCCCGTCACCAGCGTGTAATGGTTCGGGAACGTCAGCGACGGATACGCCGGAATCATGCCATCGGGCACGCTCGCGCCCCGTGCGGCAATCGCCAGCAGGTGCTTCGCTCCATACTTCTTCGCGTAGTCATAACGGAAGCCATCGAGCGATACCAGAACTACGTAATGCTTGCTCTGCTGCTCCGCCGTATTCGGCCCATGATCGACGGTGATGACCGCCTGTTGTGCCCGAGCTCCGTACAACAGCAAAAATAAAAATAGAGGAAGCAGCCGCACCCTTCGCGCCATCCGTAGCCCCCAACCTGTTTCGCGATTCAGCTTACCTGATCGGTCGCTGCGAGCTCGCGCTCCCTCATGAGTACGCCGCGCTCATCGCGTGGAACTCCTCGCCGATCCACTCCGTAAACGCATCGCTCGACTGGCTCCGCCCCAGGAATTGGTGCACAATCTCCCGCCCCGGCATCGACCCGCCTGGCTCCAGCACCGTCCTGCGATAGCGCATCGCCGCCGGCGAATCGAGCAGCGCGTGACGCGGAAACTGCGCAAAGAAATCAAGCGCGATCACCTTGTCGTACAGATAGGTGTAGTAGTTCGATGAGTAGCCCGTCAGGTGCGTAAAGCTCGCATACATGCGGTTGCCGTCAATCCATGCATACGGCAGAAACCGCTCGTAGAGCTTGCGGAAGAGAGCGTCCAGGTCGAGCGTCGCCGGATCGAGCCGGTGGGTTTCGAGCGAATACGTCGTGTAAAACAGCTGGCTCCGCACCCAGTCTGCCCGCCCAAACGCTCCCGCGCGATTCATGCGCAGCACCAGCTCCGCCGGAATCGGCTCACCGGTCTCGTAATGATGCGCAAAGCTCGCCAGCAGCCGCGGGTCGCGGAAGAACTCCTCCAGCATCTGCGATGGAACCTCGACGAAATCTCCCTCGGTAGCGATGCCGCTGATGCCTGCCCACGCCTGCCGCCCGCCCAGCAGCGCATGCATCAGGTGGCCGAACTCATGAAAGAACGTCACCACATCGGAATACTGCAGCAGCCCCGGATTCCCATCCTTTGCCTCCGGAAAATTGCAGATCAGCGCCGCCTCCGGCAGCTGCCGCCCGCGAATCCCAGGGATCAGCGGATGGGCCGAGAACCATTTGTCCTTGCCCTCGCGCGGATGCATGTCGAGATAAAACCGCCCCGCCAGTTCCGTCCCATCCCAAACCTCCCACGCGCTCACCGAAGCGTGCCAAACATCCGGATTGTCTATGCGCCGGAAACTCACCTGAAAAAGCTTCTCAGCCGTAGCCAGCACGCCCGGCTCCACGCGCGCATACGGGAAATACGGGCGCACCGCCTGCGAATCGAAATCGAACGCAGAACGCCGGTACTGCTCCACCCAATACGCGCGGCTCGCAGCGTCAATCTGCTGGAGCCCCGGCTCACGCGACTGCGCGAACTCGAGGATCATCGCGTATTCCTTCTCCGCCCCGCCCTTGCTCGCACGATCCAGCTCGTCGAGAAACGCCTGCATGTTCGCCGCCGATTCCATCATTTGATCGGCGGTCGCCAGATCGGCCCAGTGTGCGAAACCAAGGATCGTCGCAACCTCCTGACGGATGCGCAGCAGCTCCAGCAAAAGCTGCTCATTCGCCGGATACGCTCGCGTGTTGTAAGCGAGAAACATATTGCGGCGCAGCTCCGCCGACTTTGCGAACGTCAGCACCGGCAAATAATCCGGAAAATCCGTGGTCAGCGTGATCTTGCCGTCTTCGCCCGGTTGGTGCGCCCCCAGAAAATCAGCCGGCAGTCCTTCCAGCTCCGCCGCGTTCTCCACGGTGACGATCTTGCCGCCCTCCTGCACGTTGCGCGCAAAATGCAGGCTCGCGAGCGTGGCTTTGTCCTGCAGCTCCTTGATCCGCGCCCTCGCCGCATCATCCTTGTCCACGCCGGCCAGCCGATACTGTAACAGCGTGCGATCCAGATAGTGTTTTGTCGCCGCGTCAGCCCCTTTCGCGTCGATTTGATCCAGTGCGCGATACACATCCCGGTTCAGAGAAAGCTCAACGCCGGCCTGTGAAATCTTCTGCAGCAGCGCTTCGGCCGCGTCCCGCACCGGTTTCTCGGGATAGACGCTGTGCAGCAACCCAGTCAAAGACCCGACAGCAGACAGCTCGGCGACCGCATCGTCATAAGCACGCAGCGTGCTGTCAAGGGTCCGCGGACCTTCCTTCGCCAGCAGCCTCTCAATCGCTGTTCGGTGACGAAGCAGCCGTTCCTCCACCCAGGACTCCAGCGCCTTTTCATCGACCGACCCGGTTCCATTCGGATTCCAGGGGTGGGTAAAAACCGAAGAGAGAGATTCGGAGACCGTAGTACTCATGAAAACACCTTCTCATTGGCAGATTAATGCACTCGCCACTCGCATTGAAAATTGCTGAATTCGCGCACGGAAAAATCAGCTGCCGACAGCTTCCTGGCCCCTTTGCAGCGCGGCATGGGCCACATCCAGCTCCGCGTACGATGGGGTGCGCCCTTTCTGCCGATAAAGCCGGATCAGCAGCGCCACATAATCCAGAGCCACGCGCGCACAGGCTTTACTGGAGCCCGCATAGCGCCGGCCAAATGTAAAGGGAACCTCAATAACGGAACGAATTTCCCCTCGGGCCAGAATTTCGAGCAGAATCTTGAAGCCGGACTTCTGCAGCTCGATGCGCTCGATGCAGGAGCGGCGGACCATAAAAAATCCCGACATCGGATCGCGCGCGCGAATACCCGCCCGCTGCACCGGCAACGTCATCCAAATCGCGATCCGCGAGATCATCTGGCGCAGAACCTTCCATCCACGCATGCAGCCGCCGCATGCATAGCGGCTGCCTACCGCCAGATCTGCGCCCGCATTCAACTCCGCCCACAGTTTCGGCAGTAGCTCCGGCGGATGCTGCAGGTCGGCATCCATGACGGCCAGCACAGGGGCGTCGGTTTCGGCCCAGCCACGCAGCACCGCTCCGGCCAGGCCGCGTTCCTCGTTCCGCACGATCAGCCGGATACGCGGATCCTCGCTTGCCAGCTCCGCCACAATTTCGTCGATACCGTCGCGGCTGTCGTCGTCCACTACAATCACCTGGTAGGCGCGATCGTAGGGGTCCAGCGCAGCTCGCACGCGACCCATCAGGGGCCGGATGTTTCTGGCTTCGCGGAGTGTGGGGATGACGAGTGCCAGGATGGGGGTGCCTGAGACGGCCCCGCGAATGGTGGGCCCGGTTCTGCTCCCGTGGGGGGTCGGAAGGCTCAATTTGTCTAAATCCATGCTCACCTGGAGCGACGCGAAAACACTTTGAAAAGTTGCGATCGATACAAGAACTTCATCCTCTTGTCACTCATCAGCGCTGGGGCGCTACTCGTGGAAGGATACCACCCCGCCGTTGAGGACGATGCGGTGTACCTCGCCGCGATCCAGCGCCGCCTCCATCCGGCGCTCTATCCGCACGATTTCCACCTCTTCACTCTGCAGATGCAGGCGAGCGTTTTCGATCTCCTGATAGCCGCCTGGGTCCGCCTCACGCACATCCCGGTCTCCGTCTCCGAGATGATGGGCCAGTACTTCACCGCGTTCTTTCTGCTGTGGGCCTGCTTTGCCCTCGGCCGCCGCTGCTTTGCCACTACCGCCGGACAATGGGCCGGCGTGGCCCTCACCGGCACACTCTTTACGATGCCGGTTGCGGGCACCGCGCTTTACATCTTCGACCAATATCTCCACCCGCGCGCCATTGCCACCGCCTTGATCCTCTGGGCGATTTTTCTCGTTTTAGACCGCCGCATCGTGCTGGCCTGCATCCTGCTCGCGGCCGCCGTTGGCCTGCATCCCATCATGGGGGTTTTCGGCCTGTCTTATTGCGCCATGCTCTCGATCGCCACGCTGCGGGCGCGCACTCTGACTGAGCATCCTACTGCCGCCGCTGTTGCCATGGGGATTGCTCCTGCCTGGATCTTCGAAGGCCCATCACCGGCCTGGAAGGCAGCGCTCAACACGCGCGACTATTATTTCATCGGGCGCTGGACGTGGTACGAGTGGCTGGGCGCCATCGCGCCCGTCTTCATCCTCTGGGCGATCGCTCGCTACGCCCGCCGCGCCAATCGCCCTGCGATGTCCATACTGGCCGGCGCCGCCGCCTTCTTCGCTGTTTTCCAACTGGCCGCGGCTTGCGTAGTGCTGCTTACCCCCGCTCTAATCCGCATCACCCCGATGCAGCCCATGCGCTATCTGCATCTCGTATACATTTTGATGGCGCTGCTCGGCGGCGGCCTTATCGGAGAGAAGCTGCTCCGTGGCCGCATCTGGCGCTGGATTGCACTTTTCCTGCCTCTGGCGCTCGGCATGTTCATCGCTCAGCGATCGCTCTTCGCGGGAACCGAACACATCGAACTGCCCGGCGTCACGTCCCACAACCCGTGGCTGCGTGCTTTCGCGTGGGTGCGGATCAACACACCTGTCGACGCGTACTTCGCGCTCGATCCGTACTACATGCAACTTCCCGGCGAGGATTATCACAGCTTCCGCGCGCTCGCCCAGCGCAGCGAACTCGCCGACGCAATCAAGGACGCCGCAGTAGCCACCCAGGTTCCCGACCTCGCGCCGCTCTGGCAACAGCAAACCCAGGCCGTTGCAGGTTGGCAGCATTTTCAGAAACAGGACTTTCTGCGTCTGCAGCGGGAATTCGGTGTCGATTGGATCGTCGTCCAGGGTTCAGGCATCACAGGACTCGATTGCCCCTACAAGAACGAAGCCGTCGCCGTTTGCCGGCTCGAATAAGTAACTGTTACAGCTACAAAATCTTTTTCCCAAACGCCGAAGAAATCAGCTCCACCGCCAGATCGGCCGTCCGGTTATGCTCGTCGATCACCGGATTCACCTCGACCACCTCCAGCGACAGCATTCGCCCGTGGTCCGCGATAATCTCCATCGCCAAATGCGCCTCGCGATACGTCGCGCCGCCCCGCACCGGCGTCCCCACCCCCGGCGCGTCTTCCGGATCGATCCAGTCCATATCCAGCGACACGTGATAGCCGGCCGTCCCGCGTCCCGCCGCGCGCAGAGCCTCTTCCATTACAGTCCGCATCCCGCGTTCGTCGATGTCGCGCATCGTGTAAACCTCGCTGATTCCCGCACGTCTGATGTTTTCCTTTTCTGTCGCATCGATGTCGCGGACACCGATCAGCACCACGTTTTCCGGCTGCACTTTCGGCGCGAACCCCAGAATATTCGCCAGCGGTTCAGGATCGAGCCCTACCAGCGCGGCCAGCGGCATCCCGTGCACGTTCCCGCTCGGCGAGCTCGCAGGAGTATTCATATCCGCGTGCGCGTCGATCCAGATCAGTCCGATCTTCTGGTTCTGCTTCCGGTAAAACTCGGCCACGCCGGAAACACTCCCCGCCGCGACCGAATGATCGCCGCCCAGAATCACCGGCGTCATGCCCTCGGCCAGCGACTTCACCACCATCTCCGCGGCGCGCGTGCAGGTCTCGGTGATTTCTTTCAGATAGCGCGCGCTCTGATCTCCGGAAGACTTCGTCTCCGCGATCGCCACGCCGATGTTGCCGCCGTCGCTCACCTCGTGCCCCAGCGCTTCGAGGCGCGCTTCGAGGCCAGCCACGCGCACTGCCGACGGCCCCATATCCACGCCTCGACGCGACGCGCCCAAATCCAGCGGCACGCCAATCACTTTGATCTTGCGAGGAGGCAGAGCCTGCACGCCGCCATAGACGGGGGCCTTCCCTATGGTTGCGCCCGGCGACATGGCCTGCGCTGTTTCGTTCAATTTCAAAATAACCTCACGGGTAAATGCGGTTCAGCGTACGGGCAAAGGGAATCGTCTCCCGCACGTGATCGAGCCCGCAGATCCACGCTACCGCGCGCTCAATTCCCATGCCAAAACCCGAATGCGGAACCGAACCATACCGCCGCAGATCGAGATACCACTGGAAAGCATCGATTGGCAACTGGTGCTCCTCGATCCGCTTTTTCAGCAGATCGTAAGAGTGAATACGCTGCGAGCCACCGATCACCTCGCCATACCCCTCCGGCGCCAGCACATCCACGCACAGCGCGTACTTCGGATCGGCCGGGTCCGGCTCCATGTAGAACGCCTTCACCGCCGCAGGATAGCGATGGACCATCACAGGCCGGTCAAATTGCGACGAAATGTACGTCTCATCCGGCGACCCGAAATCGTTACCGTACTCGAACGCCTGCTCCAGTTCACCCTTTGCGTGCGCGGCGTTCAGCATCGCAACCGCTTCGTCGTACCGCATCCGCGGAAAGGGCGGCTTCACCGCCGCGAGCTTAGTCGTATCGCGGTTGATTGCCTTCATCTCGGCGGCGCGCCGTGTCAGCACCCGCTCCACGATAAAGCTGATGAAGTTTTCCGCCAGCCCCATCAGATCGTCCAGCGTGGCAAAGGCCCACTCCGGCTCGACCATCCAGAACTCGGTCAGATGCCGCCGCGTCTTCGATTTCTCCGCGCGAAACGTCGGCCCAAACGAATAAACCTTGCCCAGCGCCAGCGCTGTGCTCTCAATGTAGAGCTGCCCGCTCTGCGTCAGGTACGCTTCGTCTCCAAAGTAGTCGACAGGGAACAGCGTGCTTGTTCCCTCGCAGGCGGCCGGGGTCAGAATCGGCGGATCGGTCAGCACAAACCCGTTGTCGTCGAGATAATCCCGCGCCGCCTTGATAATTTCGGCGCGAATCCGCAGAATCGCCGCCTGGCGCGGTGTTCGCACCCACAGATGGCGGTGCTCCATCAGAAAATCGGTGCCGTGCTCCTTCAGCGAGATAGGAAAAGGGTCGTCCGCCGGCACACGCTGGATGACTTCGACACGCTCCACATCCAATTCGTAACCGCCAGGCGCACGTTTATCCGCCCGGACCTTACCAGTCACCACGACCGACGATTCCTGCGTCAGCCCTTTCACCGTTTCGAAGACTTCCGGCGTCACTGCCGCCTTCGGCACAATCCCCTGAATCGTCCCAGTCCCATCGCGAAAGATGGGAAACAGCAGTTTTCCGCTCTCGCGCAGGTTATAAAGCCACCCATGCAGCGTCACCGTCTGCCCGTCGTGTTCGCCAATGTGGGCGATCGTCGACAGCGGGTATTGTGTCGCAGTCTCCGTTACAGTTTCAGCGCTATTGTCCTGCATTACCTTCCGAACCTCTACTTCCCTTCGCGTCATCCATCCTGGCGAACGCCTTCTTTGCCTTTTCGCCGACGGACTCGACGGAATCCCCCAGCGAATAGTGAATCTCCAGTACACCCGCCGGGGTCTGCGGCGCCGCTTTCAGCTCGCCCAGGGCCGTGTCCCAGTCAATCGTTCCGTCGCCCGGCCACAGATGCGTATCCTTGTCGCCCTTGTTGTCATGCAGATGCGACGACCGGACATGAGCCTTCAGTTCAATCATGGCCGCAGCCACACCGTCGCCCAGATGCGCATGCCCAACATCGAGGCACACGCCAATGTCACGAAAATGCCCAGCCGTCAGAATCTCCACCAGGTGCGCCGGCCGGGCCACGTCACCCTGCAAATTCTCCACCAGCAACTTCACGCCCAATGGACTCGCAAAGGCATGCAGATGCTCGAGCGCGGTGATCGAATGCTCCAGCGCCCGTGGACTCCACGCATCGTCGCGCTCTCCAAGATGCAGAACCAGAAACCGAAACGGAATCTGCTCCGCCACTTCGAGCGCCCGCTTCACCTCGTCCATCCCATCGATCCGGCGGCTCTTTTCCGGATGAATTACGTTGACCGCGGGCGAGCCGCCCCGCCCCATTTCGAGGTCAGAGTAAAGCGGCGCGTGCATCGAGAAAGCCTCGGTGGGATTCCCGCTGAACCATTCCGCCAGCTCGCGCACATGTGGACGGCTCGTGTAGTCGAAGTGCTGGCGCGCGGCAAACAGCTCCACACCCTGCGCACCCGCGTGGGAAAACACGTCGAGCAGCCCTGGATGCAATCGATGACTGAGGAAGACGTGCGAAGAAATGACTTTGAGCATGGATGAGTGGACCAGGGTGAGCGAGCCAGGGTGAGCGAGCCAGGGTGAGCGAGCCAGGATGAGCGAGCCAGGAATGAATCTTTCCCTATCTTCTCATCCCGCGCCGATGATTTTGGATTGCGATCCGTGGTGACCACGATCGCTTCCGATGACTGCAGCCAGGCTACTCCGCAGCCACTTCCTCGCCCTTCACCGTTACACCGATGTGCGCTGTCACCTCGCGATGCAGTTTCACCGGCACGTGGAACTCCCCGGTCGATTTCAGCGGCTCATCCAGCTGCACCTTGCGCCGATCGATGGTGAAGCCCTTGGCAGCCAGTTCCTGCGCGATGTCCGACGACGTCACCGATCCGAACAGATGATCGCCCTCGCCCACCTTGCGCGTGAAGACCAGCGAAATCGCATTGAGCTGCGTCACCAGAGCTTCCGCCTCGGACTTCTCCTTCGCGGACCGGCGCACTGCCGCGGCTTTCATCTGGTCGATGACCGCTTTATTGGCAGGCGTCGCCTCCATAGCCAGCTGCTTCGGCAGCAAAAAGTTGCGGCCATATCCGTCGGCGACCTTCACCACATCGCCGCGGTTGCCAAGGTTCGACACGTCTTCTCTCAGAATCACTTCCATTGCACAATCTCCTGAAAAACAGCCAGCCGGCATTCGCCAACCGCTTTTTAGCTAACCGTTTTTCCGCTAACCGACTCTTCGCTGACCGGTCTTTAGCTGAAGCTGACCGGTCGTTAGCTAAGCTAGAACCTCGCCGCAAACGGCAGCAGAGCGATATTGCGAGCCTGCTTGATCGCTTTCGACAGCCGCCGCTGGTGCGTGGTGCAAACGCCCGTCAGCCGCCGCGGCACAATCTTGCCGCGTTCGGCAACAAATCCCTGCAGCAGCCGCACGTCGCGATAAGAAATCGCGTCGATCTTCTCGGTGCAGAATTTGCAGACCTTCTTGCGCCGGAAAAACTTTCGTCCGCCCGGCCCGCCAGGACCACCAGGTCCGCGCCCGCCCGGACCGGAGGGACGCCCCGAAGGACCGTCCGGCCTCGATGATGTAGTCGTTGCTTCGTCAGCCATATTTCATTCCTCCGGCTGGCCGCCGCTATCGGCGCCAGCCAAATTTCAAGATTCAATTCATCTGCAGAACGAGCTCAGGCGCTGGCCGGAGTCGCCACCGCAGTCGCTGTTTCAGCCGAAGCCACAGGCGCAGGAGCCGCGGCTGCTGGAATCGCTGCCGGTGCAGCCACCGTTTCCGCAGATTCAGCCGGAGCAACCGGAGGAGCAGGCGGAATCGCGCTCAGCTTCTTCTTCGTCGCCCGAATGGCGCGAACCTTGGCGAGGCGCTTCTCCTCCTCGTCCATTCGCACCGTGATGAACTTAATCACCGGCTCGGACACACGCAGCCGGCGTTCCAGCTCCGCAATCAGCACGCCATCGGCATCCACCGTCAGCAACACATAATTGCCGTCGTTGAATTTCCGCACCATGTACGCCAGCTTGCGGCGTCCCAGCTTCTCCGTCGAGCGGACCTTGCCGCCGCCGGTGGTCACCGTCTGATCGAGGCCTGCGATCAGCTTGTCGAGGTCCTCTTCGGCCATGTCCGGCCGCACGATGAACATCACTTCATAGAAACGCTGAATCATCTGCTTCTCTTCCCTCCGAACCAGCATGGTCCGGCATTCGAAATTCGCTTCCTTCCGTCTTCACTTCTCCGCCGGGCCGTTTCCGGAATCTTCCGGGTCCCTGCGGTTGAACTCATTCATAGCGGCCGAAATGCCCTTCGCCGCCACCATCTCCACGGCGCGCGCCACCCGGTCCAGCACCGGATCGATCGCCGTCAGATCCCGTTTGCTCATCGGCGTCAGCAAATAATCCTTACCGCGACGAAAAGCTTCCTGTTGAACTCCCGGTTCCGGCCCTACTCCAATCCGGATCCGCCACCACTCATCCGTTCCCAGCGCACCCGAGACCGAACGCGCTCCATTGTGTCCCGCCGGACTGCCCCGCTCCCGGATTCGTAACCGTCCCAGTGGCAAATCCAGTTCGTCGTACAAAACCAGCAAATTCCGGGGCGGCCCGTCGTCGACTTCAAGCTCCAGCTCGTCGACCAGCGCCCCAACCGAAAGCCCGCTCAAATTCATCCAGGTCTCAGGCTTCGCCAGGATCACCTCCCGGCCCGCTATTCGAACCTTCGCGGTGAGCGCGCGGCAGCGGCGGTTGACCACCTCCGCGTTGTGCTCACCGGCGATCCGGTCAATCGCCAAAAAACCAGCATTGTGCGGCGTGAACTGGTACTCGATCCCCGGATTTCCGAGCCCAACCACCAGAAACGCGCCGCCCTCTTCAGCCACCTACTTCTTGCCGCCCTTGTCGCTCTTCTCCGCGGCAGGAGCAGCAGCAGCTTCGGCAGTCTCCTGCTTGCCCTTCTTCACTACTTCGGGCTCCGCAGGACCAGCGGCGACCGCGGCCGCCTCGGCCTCCGGCGCGGCAACCACTTCTTCCTTGATCGAAACCACGTGCGCGACCGGCTTGTCGTCCGGAGTGATAAACCGCAGCTTGCCGGTGTGCGGCAGATCGGAAACCCTCAACACCATCCCGAAGGTCAGGTGCGAAACATCCACCTGAATCGCGTTCGGAATATCGGCAGGCAGGCATTCGATCTCCACTTCGCGCAGCATCTGGTCCAGAATGCCGCCCTGCGTCTTCACCCCCACCGCGACCCCTGTCAGCTGGATCGGCACCTCCACGCGAATCGGCTTGTCCAGCGCGATGCGCTTGAAGTCAATGTGGATCAGCTTGCCCTTGATGGGCTCGTACTGCCAGTCCACGATCATCACCTTCGCCGTCGATCCCGAGACTTCCAGATCGAAAATCGAGTTGTGTCCGGTTTCCGAATGCAGAATCCGCTGGATTTGTTTCGGATCTACCTCGACGGCCACCGCCGGCTCCGCCGCTCCATAAACAACGGCCGGCACTTTACCCTTCGCGCGTACGCGCCGGGCTGCATTCTTGTTGAACTTGCCCTCGCGGGGCACTGCGCTGACGATTTCCTCTGTTGTCATAACCTTTTCCTTCGGGCACGGCTGGCAGTTATCAGTTGCCAGTCTTAAGTCCCCAGTGTTCCGCGGACCTTCCCGCTCCCTTTGCAGCTTTTATTGCCGCTGCCGTTTGGCTGCACGCTCCAGTCTTCCTGAGCGATACGACCGTTTCCTGCTGGCCAATCCTCTCTGGGGACCGGCAACGCACAACTGACAACTAGTTAAACAACGAACTCACGCTCGTCTCCATATGGATGTTCAGGATGGCCGCGCCCAACAGGCCGGCCACCGAAAGAACCTTAATCTTTCCCGACTCCTTCAACCCCTTTGCCTCTTCGCGCAGCGGGATCGAATCCGTAACCACCAGCTGTTCCAGCCGCGAACTCGCGATACGCGGCACCGCCTCACCCGACAGCACCGGATGCGAAGCCCCCGCATAAACCCGCGTTGCGCCCTTGTCGAGCAGCGTATCTACCGTCTTCACCAGTGTCCCGGCCGTATCGATAATGTCGTCGATGATCAGGCAGGTGCGCCCTCGAACGTCGCCGATTACGTTCATCACTTCTGTCACGTTGATATCCGTCCTGCGTTTATCCACGATCGCCAACGGCGCCCCCAGCTTGGTTGCGATGAAACGGGCACGCTCCACGCCGCCGGCGTCCGGCGAAATTACGGTCAAATCCGGCAGGTTCAGCTCCCGTACATACCCGATCATCACCGGGCTCGCAAATAAATGATCCACCGGTATGTTGAAAAATGCCTGAATCTGGGCCGCGTGCAGGTCCATAAAAAGCGCCCGGTTGGCGCCGGCGGTGGTCATCAGATCGGCCACCAGTTTCGACGAGATGGCCACGCGCCCGCGATCCTTGCGGTCCTGACGAGCATAGCCGTAATACGGAACGACTACCGTGATACGCCCCGCCGAGGCGCGCTTGAGGGCATCGATCATGATCAGCAATTCCATCAGGTGCTGATCCACGGGATAGCAGGTCGGCTGGACAACGAAGACATCGGCGCCGCGCACATTCTCCAGCAGCTGGAAGTAGACCTCGCCGTCGGAGAAGCGAGTCATCCGCGTCTCGCCCAGGGTCACGCCGATGTGTTTGCAAATCTCCTCCGCCAACTCACGGTTCGCCGTGCCCGAGAACACCTTGAACCGCCGATCTTCGTTTGAAACGCGCGAACGCCGAGCCTGCCCCTTCGCCTTGGCATTTCCATCTGTCTGAGCCGCCGCCAGATTCGGCGTGGCCACGCCCACTGCTTCAATCGTGTCCATCTTCACAAGATCCTCCAGCTGGTTTGCATGGCATCCTGTCTAACATTACGGCGATCCTGCTGCCGGGCCCATTTCCAACGACTCAACTTCAAAACTCTGGCTGGGCGACCAGGATTCGAACCTGGACAAAGTGCTCCAAAGGCACTTGACCTACCATTAGTCGATCGCCCAGTAACAAACCCTGTCCAAAAATCCTGCTATCGACCTCTGGGCCCCCGGTCCGGCCCGCTTTCGGCCGGACTGGGTAGAAAGGCACTTGACCTACCGTTAGTCGATCGCCCAGGTAACAAACCCTGTCCAGCATTCTGTTGCTTGTTGCTAACTCGCTTCCCGCTAACTCGCCACCATCTCCCGCCAATAACTTTCCCGCGGCAAAGTTCTCGTCCGCAGCGATCGAACACCAGCTTCCCTTAACCGCACTTCCGCCGCCTCCGCCGCGCCCGTTGTTTCGTACAGGCCGAACAAAGCCGATCCGGACCCGGACAGCGATGCATATACGGCCGACTCCTCAGGGTTACCGGAGCCCGCAAGAATGCGCTTGATATTTCCGAGAGAGGGATACTGCCGGAAGACGACCTCTTCGAAGTCGTTTTCGATCCCGGTTCGGACAAGCGCGAG
>CAZSWI010000047.1:0-19203 GCA_964610635.1 uncultured Acidobacterium sp. | reverse complement strand
AGATCGAGTGGTTGAACAAATCCACTGCCTTTTTCGCAGCTTCATCGTCATCCTGGGTCGAGTGATTCATCGTGATGCGCCTGAACGTCGCCGTGTCCGGGAACAGCAGGCGGTCGTTAAACGCATAGCGCGTATCGATATGGTGGCCGGTCACGATGTGCGCCAGCTGAAACGCAATTACTGCCGCCAGGGCGGGCTCGTCCGGCAGGGTGTCCACCAGGCCCTTGCTCAGAAGGATCGTGTTGCCGATCGCCAGCGACTCCAGCGGGGTCGTCAGAATCACCCGGCAGTGAATATCGCTCGGCAGCTGCAGGTTGCTTCCGATGATGATGTTGGTTGTTACCTGCTCGAGACCTTTATCGAAATCGCTCGGAGGCGCCACCAACCCGGCCTGCGTCAGCCGGTCCAGCACGTTCTGCTCGGCCTGCGAAATCCACTCCCGCTCCGCCTGCAGCGGGCTGACGTCGGCCGAGTTGTCGCTCTGGTCCGTCGCATTCTCGATCTCCATCGACTCCGCGTCCGACTCCCGCGTCGGGAGCTTCAACGAATAGCCCCAGTAGGTCGTCTGACCTTTAAAGCTCTGCGCGTGCGCCACCGGATCGCGCAGCGTGTCTTCTATATAGACCGCCGCCGGCGCCCAAACTCCGGGCTGCACATTCATCCGCCAGCTGTCAAAGTGGAAATAATGCGTTGCCTCATCGTTCGCGTTGCTGATGTAGGTTCCGTTGAAGCGAACCACGTTCCCGTCCTGATCTTCGACCCAGATGCGTCCGAAGAACCGGCCGGCGCCCTTCTCTTTGGGCCGCACATCGAACACCCACGTCCGCACCGTCCCCAGGAACTCACGCCGCACAAACCCAAATTCGTAATGCTGCTGATCGAAGCCGGTCGGATCGATAAACATCATCGCCATGAAACCGGTCGGCGAATTTTCAAGATGGAAGGCCTTCGTCAGATCCGACATGAAGCTGAACGATCCGGCGAGCCATCCGTGCTTCTTCTCGCTGCGCGACGCCTGCGCGTATTCGTCGGCGGTGAACGCCTTGCCGAAATCCACCCGCCCGATCATGTATTGATCCGACACCGGAACCTGGTACAGCTTCGCATCCGGACGTACGTCCTGGATGTAAGACTGCACCACCGGAGTGCTCTTCTGAATCTGCTTGACGATTACCTTCTCTCGCGCAATCGCCTGCTGCACCAGACGCTGCTGCTGTGGACTCAAAGGCACCGGAGCCAGTTCTTTCGGTTCTTTCTTTGCCTGGGACGCCGGTACGCCCAGCAGCAGTGCCATGCACAGGATCAAAATATTGCGATGCATTATGAACTCCTGACTCTCTTATGCCTGAATATGTAAGCCGTGGCTGCGAATCCAGGAAACGCCTTGGCTCGCAGCCAGCCCTTCTTATGCCATCTGGAATGTCACATGAATAATGCTGACCTGATCGACCGGCCGCCCGTCCCTCGTAGCCGGTTTGAACTGGATGCGCTCCGCGGCAATCTTCGCCTGCTCATCCAGCCCGTGCCCCAGGCCACTGATAACGCGCAGAACTTCCACCTGTCCCGACGCTGAAAAGCGCACCTGCAGCGTCACATCGCCTTCGATCTTCATCTGCCGCGCCTCAGCGGTGTAGGTCGGCAGGGGCTTGGCCAGCACCACGATCGGAGTTTCCATCGGTTCCTGCGGCCGCGCTGCCGGCGCCGGGGCCGATCCGTAAAGATTATCTCCGAAGCTGCCCTTCGCAACTGTCCCGTGGCTCCCCGCCTGGCCGGTTCCGCCAATCACTCCGTTGCTGAACCCTGCCGAGGCAACCGCTCCTCTGTCCTTGCCGCCCGGCACGCCATTTGCCACGCCCGACCCAAAGTCCACGCCCCGCACCGATCCCTGGCGCGCTGCGCCGGCTCCGGTAGCGCCTACGCCTGGCGCCGCATTGAACGCTCCCACTGCGGCGATCGTCGCCGTCCGAGTCGCGTTCGGATTCGGCTTCACACCCACCGGATCGCCAAACCCTCCCGTCTTTGGGGTCGGTGCAGCCATATTGTTCGCGACAGCGGTCGGCGTCTCGCTCTTGAACAGCCCCACCTTCGGTTGCGGAGGAGGAGTGAAGCGCTTTGGCGGCGCCGCTTCGACCTTTGGCATGACAGGCGTCGGTAACTTGATCTCCGCAACCTTCGGCGGAGGCGGCAGCGGCTTCGGCATCTCGATCTTCGGCTGCTCCAGCTTAGCTACTGGTGGTGGAGGAGGAATAATTTTCACTTTGGGGACTGGCGGAACATAAGGCTTCGGCTGCTCAACCGGGAAAATCAGCTGCGTCGTTTCGTAGCGGTGCTCCTGCACCTGATGTACCTGCGCGATCGTCAGCAGCAGTAACAATGCCGCTATCGTTACGTTGATCACCATGCTCATCCCGAACGAGCCCATGCGGCCTTCCGGCTCAGGGAGCAGTCCGAACGTTCCGCGCTTTACTGAATTGTCTGTCGCCATTGCCCTATCTCTCCAACATCGCCTGCAAAAAGAAGTTGCGAACCATTTTCGGTGAATTACTGCAATGCACTTTGATGACCCATGAAGGATTTGAGTTCTGGCCAAATCGACACGTACAGGGGAAACCGAGAGAGCTCTTCCCCCCCAGGGTCGATCTGCACTTCGGGATTACCATTTGATCTTCCTACGGGTACTCATGGCAGCGCAAGAGGTTACTTGAGCGTACGCCAGTGCATTACCCACTACAGTCACACGAACGAGGCAGGAGCGTGCCCATTTTGGGTCTTGTCTGCAGGAACGACGCGCCTCCAGCACACTTCGTTCACTCTATGTACGCTCCGCAACGACGATGCGCAAGCCCCCTCAGTACCGCGTCCGACCCAACTTCGCCCCGATTTCTCTTATCTCACATTCCAGTCAGCCGAGAATGAAACTCCCTCGTCAGGCTCTGAGGCTGTCGAGGGACTTTTCCCGATGGAATATATAAAGTCGGACGCAGCTGGGACACATTTAGCATAAAGGATCGGAGGAAACCCTGGTTGAGAATTCTGGTCACTGGCGGCGCTGGGTACGTAGGTGGGACGGTCTCCCGCATTCTGGCCCAGCAGGGCCATTCCATCGTTGTCTTCGACAACCTCTGCCATGCTGCCCGCAAGATGGTTCCTTCAGGCGTTGAATTTATTGAGGGCGAGCTGTCCGATCGCCCAGCCCTCGAAAAGCTGCTCGCCTCAGGATTCGACGGTGTCATGCATTTTGCCGCTCTGATCGAGGCTGGCGAGAGCATGATCAAACCCGAAATCTATTTCCGCAACAACAGCGCTGCCACGCTCACCCTGCTCGAAGCAATGCTCGCCACAAACGTTCGCCGCCTCGTGTTTTCTTCCACAGCCGCCGTCTATGGCGAACCCGAATCCACGCCCATTCGTGAAGACGCGCCCCTCCATCCCTCCAATGCCTACGGCGAATCGAAGCTACTGGTGGAAAAAATGCTCACCTGGATGTATCGCATACACGGCTTTCCCTACGCCAGCCTGCGCTATTTCAATGTGGCGGGCGCAGCCGCGGGAACCGGTGAAGCCCACGAGCCTGAGTCCCACCTGATCCCGCTCGTCCTCGATGTGGCGCTCGACCGCCGCGACAAAATCAAAATCTACGGCGACGATTACCCTACTCCCGACGGGACCTGCATCCGCGATTACATCCACGTCGAGGACCTCGCCCGAGCCCACATGCTCGCCTTCGAGGCGCTCTCCGAAAAGAGACAGCTCATCTACAACCTTGGCAATGGTTCTGGATTCTCTGTGCGCGAGGTCATCGACACGGCCCGCCGCGTCACAGGCCATCCCATCCCTGCCGAGGTCGTCCCCCGTCGCCCCGGCGATCCCGCCATCCTTATCGCCAGTTCGGAAAAAATTGGCAGAGAACTAGGCTGGAAACCCCGCCACACCACACTGGACACCATCGTAAAAAGCGCCTGGGACTGGCACCAAGTTCGCTACAAAAATTGACTCCGGCGCTGACCTCAGTCGCGCGTCGGCTGAACTGGCCAGCTCGCTAAACGTCCGGCCGGCTCGGGCTACCCGCTGCAGGCTACTTGCTTCCGCTACTTCTCCACCTCAACCCCGCGCCAGAACGCAATGTGGTTCTTGATGTTACGCGCTGCAGGATTGGGATTGGGGTAATACCACGCAGCATCCTGATTCTCCTGCCCTTCCACCAAAAGGCTGTAATACCGCGCCTGCCCCTTCCAGGGGCACGTAGAAGTGGTCGAGCTGGGGCGCAGGTATTCCCGGTTCACAGCCCCCTCCGGAAAATACACATTGCCCTCGACTGTCTCGTAAGTCTCACTATCCGCAATAACTTTGCCGTTCCAGACCGCCTTCGCCATCGTTCTCTGTTCCTTCGCCTTTCCGCGTTACCACATTACCAGATGCACGACCCCCTGCAAACGAAGCGCATCCTCTGGCGACCGTCGTGGCGCCAAATCGGGCTCCTGCTCCCGCTGAAACTTTACCCTTCCCCTTCTGCTCATCCTCACGATTCGGACCAGGAATCGATTGGTTTCGCTGAACGCTGAGCGCTGTACCCTGCACCCTGTACCCTGTCTTCACCATGTCCACATCCGTTAACCGCCGCACTGTCGACCTGTCGGAGTATCCCGATCTCGTCGTCGTCTATCTCGGCATGCGCGTCAACCGCCTGGCAGGCTTCAAAACCCTCCTCGGATTCGGACCGAAAATATCGAGCTCGGTGGCCGCGCAACCCGACGGCCTTCTCTGCCATGAAAACTTCGTCTTCTCCCTGTTCCCGGTCCACGCCGGTATGCGGCAATACTGGCGAGATATGGACACGCTCCTCGCATGGACCCGCTCCGAGCCCCACCGCCTCTGGTGGCAAAACTTCCTGCGCAACTCCGGAGGCACGGGCTTCTGGCACGAAACCTACACCCTGCGCGGAGGCATGGAAGCCATCTACGACGACATCACCCCCAAAATAGGCTTTATGAGCTTCGCTCCAGTAGTCGCCGCTCGCGGCAGCATGTTTACCGCCGCCCACCGCGCTGCCCGCGCTAATGCAAGCGCGCCCGTCATCGCGGAAGATGACCTCTACGGGAAGAAATCCTGAGGGCAGGGAATCAGAACATCCGATAAAGAGGACCGAGAAAAGTGAGCACGGACAAGCATGTGGCGGTTGTTACGGGAGGAGGGCGCGGAATCGGCCGGCGCACCGCGGAACTCCTCGCCAGCCGCGGCTATCGGCTCATTATTATCGATCTGCAGGAACCCGTCGAAACCGTGAAAGCGATCGAATCGGCCGGCAACGAAGCCAGCGGTTACGTCGGCGATCTGACAGATCAGGTTGCCATGGAACGCTTCGTCCCGTGGGCGTTCGATCGATGGGGTCGCGTCGACGCGCTCGTAAATAACGCCGGCATCAGCCTCAT
This sequence comes from uncultured Acidobacterium sp., assembly GCA_964610635.1. Taxonomy (GTDB): domain Bacteria; phylum Acidobacteriota; class Terriglobia; order Terriglobales; family Acidobacteriaceae; genus Palsa-343. Next base: position 13,774 of record CAZSWI010000047.1, on the reverse strand, counting down.
CGCGCCCGCCGAACACACCGCGCTCAGCGATTTTCGCCGCGTCCTTGAAGTGAACCTTGTGGCGCCCTTCCTGTTGTCGCAGCTGTTTGGCACTAGAATGCTCGAAGCCCGCAGCGGTTCCATCGTAAACGTCGCCTCGATCGCCGGCCTCGTCGGTGTAGCCGATCGCGCAGCGTACAACGCTTCGAAGCACGGGTTAGTCGGCCTTACCCGCACGCTTGCAGCCGAATGGGGTGGTCGTGGGGTGCGCGTCAACGCCGTTTGTCCAGGCTGGGTCAAAACCGAAATGGATGCGGCCGACCAGGCACGCGGAACTTACTCCGACGCCGACATCACAGAACGCGTGCCCATGGCTCGCTTTGCCACTCCCGACGATGTTGCCCGGTCGATCGCCTTCCTCGCCGACGATTGTGAAAGCCCCTTCGTCAACGGACACACCCTCGTCGTCGATGGAGGCTGGACCGCCGACGCCAGCTGGGAATCCCTCCGCCTGCAAAAACGCTGAAGGCATATCCAGGCTAATTGTCAGGCCGCAAACTCACTACTTTCCCACCTCATCGAAAAACTCAATCAGCGACTCAATCCCGCGATGAAAATTCCCAATGCAGAACTTCTCGTTCGGCGCGTGCAGCCCATCGTCCGGCAGCCCAAACCCCATCATCACCGACGGAATCTTCAGATGCTTCTCGAAATCCCCCACGATGGGTATCGACCCGCCCGACCGGATGAACACCGTGTCCTTCCCCCACACTTTTTTAAGCGCCTTCGTCGCCGCCTTCACATAAGGATTGTCCGTCCCAATCACAATCGGCTCGCCTGAGTGAATCAGCCGCGTCTCCGCCGTCACGCCCTCCGGCTTGATCTTCTCCACATACTCCTTGTATTGCCTGAAAGCCTTCTCCGGCGTCATATCCGGCACCAGCCGCATCGATACCTTCGCCGTAGCCTTTGCGGGAATCACCGTCTTCGCCCCCGCCCCAACGAAACCGCCGACAATCCCATGCACATCCAGAGTCGGCCGCGCCCACGTCCGCTCAATCGCCGAATACCCCTTCTCCCCGACCAGCTTCGAAGCCCCCACTTCCTTCTCGCGATACTCCTCCTCATCGAAGGGCAGCTTCTTCCATGCCGCCAGCTCATCCCCGCTCGGCGCCTTCACATCGTCATAAAAACCAGGAATCAAAATCTTCCCCTCGCGATCCTTGAGCCCCGCGATAATCTGCGCCAGCGCCACAAATGGGTTCGGCGCCGCACCTCCATACATCCCCGAGTGCAGATCGGTCTTCGCGCCGCGCACTTCGAGCTCCGTGTAGATCATCCCCCGCAGGCCGACCGTCAGCGTAGGCAGCTCCGGCGCAAACATCTCCGTATCCGAAATCAGCGCGAAATCCGCCTTCAGCCGTTCTGGATGCTCGCGCACGAACGCAGCAATGCGCTCACCGCCAACCTCTTCCTCGCCCTCATAAATCACGCGCACGTTGATGGGCAGCTTCCCATCTTTCTTCAGCAGCGCTTCCAGCGCCTTCACCTGCGTAACCAGCTGCCCCTTATCATCCACCGCCCCGCGCGCATACAAATTCCCGTTCCGCTCCACAGGCTCAAACGGCGGCGACACCCACTCGTCGAGCGGATCGGGCGGTTGGACATCGTAGTGCGCATAGCAAAGAACCGTGGGCTTCCCGGCCGCGTGAAGCCAGTCCGCATACACCAGCGGATGTCCTTCAGTAGCGCGGATCACCTCCACATGCTCCATCCCAATACGCTTGAGCTCCGACGCCACCCACTCCGCGGCCTTCTCCACATCGCCCTTATGCTCCGGAGTCGTGGACACCGAAGGAATCCGCAACAGCGTCTTCAGCTCCTCCAGAAACCGCGCCGCATTCTCCCGCGCATACGCAACCGCACCAGCACTCATCACTCACCTCAGATCGAAGCAAACAGGCAAGTATACGGCGGATGAGATCATCCAGATGTAGTGCTCCGGAACTCCGCCCGAGCAGAACATTTTTCTATACTGTTCTCGTATGAGACCTTCCGAGGCCCTGGCACATCACCGCGATGAGATTCGCGTAATCGTCTCTGAGAACCGCAGCAGCAATCCCCGTGTCTTTGGATCGGTCCTTCGCGGAGAAGATGCCGACGGTAGCGACCTCGATCTTCTGATCGATCCCGCACCGGACACGAGCCTGATGGACATCGCTCGCATCCAGGGTCGTTTGGAGCGGCTCCTGGGGATCTCCGTAGACGTGCTCACTCCGCTTTCTCTGCCGGAATCCTATCGTAGCCGCGTGATGGCCGAGGCTCGCCCTGTATGAAGCCCGGCCCGGGACGAACGCCGGATTTTCTCCAGCATATCCTTGAGGCGATCGCTCGGATTTCCACCTATACGGCCGGAATGAGCGAATCGGACTTCGCCGCCAATCAGATGGTCCAGGACGCGGTAATTCGAAATATCGAAAACATGGGCGAAGCAGCCCGGAACATCGAGGCGTCAGACCCGGATTTCATTTCGAAGTATCCCCAAATTCCCCTGCATGATGTGTATCTCATGAGAAACCGGCTCGCCCACGGCTATTTCACCGTCGATGTTGGCCTCGTCTGGAATGCGGTTAAAACGGATATACCCGCACTGCGGGTTCAAATCCTCCTGATCACGTCCTGAACTCCCATAGCCGGCCCTCACCATCACCCATCCGGCCTGCCACCAATCGATGCCCGCAGCGCCTTCGTCACCGCCCCTGCGATATCGTCCTGCACCATCAGGATGTTGGTCATCGGCTGGTCGTAGGTTTCAGACCAGACAACGTATCCATTGTCCGCACGAATCAACCGCACGTCGACGCGCACCCAGGCGCCGGACTGGCGCACGCTCCCATCCAGAACGTAAGCCACGCTCAGCGTCCGCGCAATCTCCCCGACCGCAATCTGCTTGCCCTTGAAGTAGAACGAGGCTGTGGGCGAAGCCACCCGAAGCCCTGGAATCCTGCTGAACTTATCGATCAGCTCCTCGGTCATCCCATCCGCGAAGGTCTCTTGGTGCATTCCCTCAGTCAGGTCCAGAAGCGGCACCACCGCGATAGATTTCTGTGGCGGCGATTCCGCTCGAGCCGAAGCCGAATGGTCCGCCTTCGCATTCCGGTTATGAATCAGAAACGCGACCCCGGTGCCAACCGCCATCACAAGGCAAAGCACCGCGGCCGCAATCCAGGTGCGTCTCGCGGTTGGCGCGCGCCGTGGCCCATCACCCTCCCCGGCGGGCAACGTTCCCGCCTGAGCAGCAGGTTCGTCCACCCATGGCCCCACCGCCGCCACCATCCGATATCCTAGCCTCGGTACGGTTTCGATATACGTCGGCTCCTTCGGATCATCGCCCAGCACACGCCGTAGGGAGGCCACCGCCTGGTAGACGGAGTCCAGCGAAACCGCGACGCCCGGCCAAACCTCGTTGAGCAGGTCATCGATGCTGACTACCTCGCCGGCGTGATCGGCCAGGCAGACCAGCAGGCGCATCGCACGCGCCTCCAGCCGCGCTGTCTCGCCACCCCTCTCGATCCGGCCCGAAGCAGGGTCGACGCACCACGCGCCGATGCGCAGCCTTATTGTGGCAGCTCGTTCCATAAACGGATCGGCTCCATCCATCCTTCAAAAATCTGAGAAGAGCGCTCGCCGATTATACCCACTCGCCCGCCAGCCACTTCCGTTTCGTTATGGGAGGGGATCACGGGATTTCAGAAGTATTCAGAGTCTTTCAGAACAGCTTCAGGACTTCTCCCATCCCGATACCGTACAACTGCACTGCGAACGAAGATCCAATCGGAGAAAAGATGACCCACAGCAAACGACTCCGCATTTTTGTAACTGGCGCGCTCGTTCTTCCCGTTGGCCTGGCGCTCTTAGCGAGCGCTGTCGCTGCGGCTCGCCCCACCTCAACGCCAGCTCAGGCGCTTCCTCCTCCAGGAACCTACAAGATCGACCCGGATCACAGCTTCGCCTTCTTCAGCGCCTGGCATCACGTCGTCGGGCGCGTGCGTGGCCGCTTCGACAGGGTGAACGGCGCCATCATCGTATCGCAGGACCCAGCCGCCTGCGCCCTCGACATTGCCATAGACACCGCCACGATCAACACCCAGGTCGCCGAGCGCGACGAAGATCTTCGCGGTCCCGACTTCTTCGATGTGAAGAAATTCCCCGCGATGATCTACCGCGGCCGCGGCATCCACCGCGCCTCCGGCGTTTCCCCGAACAGTGTCTGGGTCATGGACGGCTACCTCACTATCCGTGACATCGCTCGGGTCGTGCCGCTGACGTTTACCTTCCCAGGGTTAGTGGTTCAGTACCCAGGGTCGCCGAACAATCCGCCCGGCAAACCCGCCCGTCCTGCCTTCCACGCATCTGCAGCGTTAAGGCGCGGCGATTTCGGCATGACCCGCGACAATCTTATGGAACTGGGTGCTCCTCCCGCTCCAGGACCCGACGTCGAAATTGAAATCGACGTAGAAGCGGATGCTACCTCTCCATCTCAATAAAAATTGAGCACCCAAAACCTCGCCGGCCGGCCAGCCAGGTCGGCTACGCCGTCACCACCCGCACTGCGGATGGCCGTTGCCATACGTTGCTTACCCACAGCAGGATCATCTGCGCAAGAAGCGCTCCGCAGAAATCCAGCGCCACATCCCGCGCCGAGCTCGTTCGCCCCGGAATAAAGCTTTGATGCCACTCGTCCCAGCTCGCCAGCAGCAGCGTGCACAGCAGGGCCAGCCCCGCCGCGTACCGGAAGCGTATCCGCCACGCCGCCCATCGTGCTTCCAGCGTCACGCGCCACGAGTCGAAGAACCCAAGACTGACCATTCCATAACCGGCAAAGTGGCCCGTCTTGCGAATGTAATGGTGAATCGCCGCCCAATGCTCTGAACTAATCGGCCCAAAAAGCTTGATCCAGAGCGGCAGCAGCCACCGGCTGGTGTTTTCCGCCGACATCGTTGCGGTCGATTCCGCAACAATGATCCCAATCCCGATCAACGCCGGAATCCAATGCAGAAACAGTCGTACGCGAGGATTGTGCACACTTCTCCGAAACACCAACATTCACTTCACATTCACTTCAAGGATACATCCCGTGCAACATCTCCCGCACTCCCTCTTCTGGTCCGCCGTGGCTCAAAAGTGATACAACAGTCATTAGTCCCCAGAGTCCCCCCAGCGCATGACCGGTCAGGAAAAAGTTCTCATCGTCGAAGACGAGCCGCACGCTCTCTCGGGCTTGGCGGAGCTTGTCTCAGGTTGGGGTTACCGCACCGAAACGGCTCGCGACGGCATCGAAGCGCTCGAAAAAGTGGCCGCGTGGCAGCCCGGAATCGTCGTCTCCGACCTCAAGATGCCGCGCATGGACGGCCTTCAGCTCCTGTCGCGCCTTGGCGATGCCAACGAAAAGATCACGGTCGTGATGCTTACGGCGCAGGGCTCCATAGAAGCCGCTGTGGAAGCCATGAAGAACGGCGCCTACGACTTCATACAGAAGCCGGTCGACCCTACTCGGTTGCGCGCCATCCTCACCAATGCTGCAAGGCAGCGCGATACCGAACGCGAGCTTGAAGTCACGCGCCGCAAGTTGCGCGAGACCGGCGTCCTCGGCTCCCTGGTCGGCGCCTCAAAGAAGATGCAGGAGGTCTTCTCCCTCATCGAGCGCGTCGCTACCAGCAATGTCTCGGTGCTCATAACCGGCGAAAGCGGCACCGGCAAGGAACTCGTCGCGCGCACCCTGCACGATCTCAGCCCCCGCCGGCTCAAGCCTTTTGTCGCGGTTAACTGCGCGGCCATTCCCGAAACCCTGATCGAAAGCGAGATTTTTGGCCACGAAAAAGGCGCATTCACCGGCGCCATCGAGCGCCGCGCCGGCTGCTTCGAGCTCGCCGAGGACGGCACACTGCTGCTCGACGAAATCGGAGAAATGCCCGTCGCCACCCAGGCCAAGCTTCTCCGTGTCCTCGAGGATCGCAAACTACGCCGCCTGGGCAGCAAGATTGAAGCCCCGATCGATGTCCGCGTGCTCGCGGCTACCAATAAGGATCCCGAAGCGGCGGTCGCCGACGGGCATCTCCGTGGCGATCTTTACTACCGCCTCAACGTCTTCAACATCCACATGCCGCCGCTGCGTGACCACAAGGAAGACATTCCGTCGATCGCCGAGACCATGATCTTCGATATGAACCAGAAGCATCAACGGCGGGTTTCCGGCCTCGACGCCGAGATGCTCGCGCGCCTCATGGCTCACGACTGGCCCGGTAACGTGCGCGAGCTGCGCAATACCATTGAGCGCGCTGTCGTGCTGTGCACCGACGGCCAGCTGCAGTCGCGCCATTTGCCTCCCGGCTTCGGAACCCGCCCCCCGCGCTCCGTCACCGAGCTGCCCGCCAATGCCATTCAGCTCGAAGTCGGCGCCACCGTCGGCGACGCCGAGCGCATGCTGATCTTCAAAACCCTCGAATCCACCCACAATAACAAGACCCGCGCCGCCGAAATCCTGGGTATCAGTCTCAAGACTCTGCACAATAAACTCCGGGAATACGGAAATAGTGCTACCCATGCCGGCGCGCTCGAAGAATAATAATGTGGCACCCGAGGGGCAATCTGGGTATGCTCCAGGTACTGATCCTTGATCGCTGAGCGCTGCCCCCCAAAGTCATGCGCCTCAAGACCAAACTCGTTCTCGCTATTACCGGGCTCGTCTTCTCCGTCGTGGTGGCCTTGTCCTGGATATGGCTGAGCCAGTTGCTCCAGCAGCACATCGAGCTTTCCTGGAACTCCACCGATATCCTCACGCATCAGATTTCATTTCAGGTCAATCGCGCCCTCGACAGCGGCCTTCCGGGCCGCCACATCGACCCCGATGATCCTGTCGCTGTGCGCGCCGCGGTTGCCGATACGCTTCGCCGCGATCCAGGCCTCAACTCCCTGCTTACCTCCATCGTCAACTACTCGCCCACGATTCTCGACGTCGCCGTCGTCGACCGCCAAAACCGGGCGATTATCGCCGTTCCCGATTCCTCACTCGACGACCAGACTCTCCCCAATCGCCCCGACTACTCTGTCCTCCGCCGCCAGTCTCTCATTCGCACCTTCCGCATCGTCTTCGGTCCACCCCAGGTCTACAACGTTTCCCTCGGTCTGGACCTGAATAACCAGCCTTTCCTCAATATTCGCATCGGCATCCGTACCACTTTTTTGAGGAACGCATTTCGTCCCTGGCTGGTCGAGTCGCTGAGCTTCATGGGCCTGGCCATGATCATCTCGATGGTGGTGGCCGCGTTTGTTGCCAATCTTGCCCTCCAGCCCATCGAGCAGATCAGCCAGCGGCTGGATATCCTGGCGGCCCAGGAGGCCCCACCGGAAGCCACCTCCCGCGAAATGCGGCGGACCCTCGAACCCGAGCTGGCGCCTCCCTCGCCTGCTGGAGAACGCGAATCTCGCCGGGGCGCCGACACCGTCGCCCAGGTCTCAGGCAAAATCGACCGTCTCGGCCAGCGCATCCGCAATGTCGAAGAAGTCTTCTCCGCCCTTCGCGAAAACCTCGATCAGATCCTCTCCAATCTGCAGGACGGTGTCATGCTTTTTACCCGCGATGCCCGCGCCGTCCTGGTTTCAAGCGCCGTCGAACGTTTCCTGAACATCGGCCGCGATCGCATCTTCGGCGCGGACGTCCGCGACATCTTCGACCGCAACACCCGCCTCGGCCGAATCGTCCGCGATGCCTTTGAAGGCGGCATGGCCATCGTGCAGGAGGAGGTCACCACCGAAACCGGCCGCCGCATCGAGGTCTCTCTGGACTTCATCCATGACTCCCATTCCCGCGACCGCAATTCGCTCGGCGCCTTGCTCACCCTCCACGATCTGGAATCCGTCCGTGAGATCGAGAGCGAGCTGGAAGTCTCCCGGCGCATGGCTTCGATCGGCCGGCTCACGGCGGGCGTCGGCCACGAGGTCAAGAACCCCATCAACGCCATCGTGGTCCACCTCGAGCTGCTGCGTAACAAAGTTCACGCCGGGGGCGACGCTCTGCGCCACCTCGACATTATCCAGAGCGAGATTCGTCGCCTTGATCGTGTCGTTCAGACCCTTGTCGATTTCTCCCGGCCCGTTGAGCTCCAGCTCAAGGATCAGGACCTTCGCGCGGTCGTCGCCAGCGTGCTCATGCTGGCCTCGGCCGAGTTCCAGACACGGGGCATCACCGTTGAGAGCGATTCCCCGGCCCGCTCCGTCCTCTGCCGCGTCGATGCCGATCTCCTCGAGCAGGCGCTGCTGAACGTCGTGCTGAACGGTGCCCAGGCCATGGCCTCCGGCGGCGCCCTCGAAGTCCGCCTCACCGAAGATGGCCGCTGGGCCTATATCCGCGTCCGCGACCACGGTGAAGGCATCCCCGACGAGATCCGTTCCCGCATTTTCGACCTCTATTTCACGACCAGAAAAGAGGGCAGCGGTATCGGTTTGGCAATGACCTATCGAATTGTTCAGATGCATCACGGCCAAATTGACGTAGAATCGAAACCTGGGAGCGGAACCACATTTGTACTGCGGCTCCCACTAATTTCTGCCGGTTCGGGACAGCGCGTAGTTCTGGAAGATACAGGGCACGCGATTCCCAGCGAGCTTGCTCGCCAGGGTGGTGAGACCCAACCAGAAAGGTCCGGACCATGAGATCCGGAAAGACGATTGCAGCGCTTGCCTTGTTCCTTGCGTTGCTGACAGGATGCGGCCAGAAGCAGCCAAAGACCACAGTGTCCCAGACTGCCCAGGCCCCGTCTCTGCCTCCATCGCAGATGGCCGCGCTCGTTCCGTCCGCCCCTCCGCCGATTCCCGCTGCCAAAATGCCTGCGGTCAAGCTGGACACCACGACACCACCCGAAACGAAGACCGAAACCGCTAAATCGGAGCCGCAGCGCAACAACAAGCACCACGCCAAACCTGCCGTCGCCCAGGAAACCCCGCCGGAAGCGCCGAAGGCCCCGCCTCAGACGGCCCCCCCCGGCAATCAGATCGCCAACGCCCAGCCCCCTGAAATGTCCCCCCTCGGACAAATATCGACAGGCAACGAAAACGCGAATACTGCCGATCGTCGAGGCATCTCCGATCAGATCGACGCCACCGAGAATCGCCTGAATGCAATCAAGCGCTCTTTCACTGCTGACGAGCAGAAGACAGTAACCCTGATCCGCACATATATTACCCGCGCACGCGATGCCCTGAAGGTCGACGACCTCGCCGGCTCCCGAAATATGTCCGACAAGGCGAGGCAGCTGCTTGAAGAGCTCACAAAGCCGTAGCTGCCCTCTGGCACCGCCGCCGCGCGTTCCGCTGGCAGCTTTTCGCCATTAGCTTTCGCTAACAGCTTTTCCGTTCTCTTTTCGCTGGATTTCTACTTCTCTCCCCACTTCAGCTTCGAGCGAAGCACATCGAAAAACCCGTTCTCTCCCAGCCGAATCAGCTTTACCGCGTAATCCGAACGGTTGCAGCGCAGCTCGTCTCCGAGGCGCAGCTGAATCGCCTCCTGGCCATCCACCGTCAGAAAAGTCTGGTCCGGTATGCCCTCGATGCGCACCAGAACTCGTGACTCTCCAGGCAATACCATCGGCCGCAGTGTCAACTGATGAGGACAGATCGGCGTAACAATCAGTGCATCGACTTTCGGAACCAGCACCGGACCGCCGGCCGCGAGCGAATACGCGGTCGATCCCGTCGGCGTGGCCACAATCACTCCATCCGCCCGGAAACTGGCGGCCAGCTTGTCATCCACCTCCACTACAAACTGGCCCATGCGCGCGATAGCGCCCTTCGCCGCCACCACATCGTTCAGCGCCTCATGCGCGCAATTCAGCTTGCCGTCACGCCAAAGCTCACTGTGCAGCATCGCTCTGGACTCAATGCAGCAGGCGCCCTGGTTCCAGGCCTCAAGATGCGTATAAATATCCGCGAGCCGAACCTCGGTCAGAAACCCGAGCGCCCCCAGATTGACGCTCAGAATTGGAACCCCGCTGCGCGCGAACACCCGTGCCGCCGCCAGCAGCGTCCCATCCCCGCCCAGCACGACCACCAGTTCCGGGCTCAGCGAGGCCAGCTCAGGCCGCGGGTGCACCTTCTCATCGGTCACGTAGTTCGCGCTGACCGGGTCCAGCAGAGGATCGTGCCCGTGCGCCTTCAGCCACAGCACCAGCTCCGGCAGCAACTGCCGAAGCTCATCCTTCTGCGGTTTCGAGATGATCGCGACGCGCGACATGTGCTTTAGTGTAATGCCCGCCCCAACCCGCGCCGTCCTCCGTCACAGTCGCTGCGGCAAAAAGTAACGGGCGGCTTCCGGCCGCTGAAATAGTCCTGTCGGCACTATGTAGTCGACCGGCTCTTGACCGCCAGGAATTGCGCCGGCACCGCCGTGCCCGTCCCATTTGTGAGCAATGGGTTGATGGTCTGCGTATCCGTCAGCGTAGTCGTATTCACCAGATGGACGAGATTGTCGCCGCTCGTGCTGGTGAAGAAAATCGACCCATCCGGACTGAAGATCCCCGCAATCGGGGCTCCCGCGCCCGTTGAAAGTTGAACAGTCCCCAGCATTCCAAAGGTTGCGAGCGTGGCCGACGGCGTGTAATAAGGCAAGACACCCGTTGCAGCACCAGCGTTATAGGTAACGAACGCGACCGAGGAGTTCGGAGACGGAACAACCTGATCGATCTCCGCAGCCGCGATCGGCAGTGTCCCTGTGTTGACGGATGTGTCGAGGCTCAACGGCGGTCCCGTATAAGCGGGGCAGGCTCCCACTGGAACCCCGGCTGGACCCGCAGCGCTTTGTTCGAGCCAGATATCCGAGAACGTCGTTCCGTCTGCTCCCAGCACATGGAACCCATCCGGCGTCGCGGCCAACATATTCGTCGTAACCCCCACATCGGCTGCAGGCGGGTAGTACGGCGGAGTCGAACTGCTGTTGGGGCAGAAGCTCCGGGCCGCCGTTGTATTCCCGCTGAGGAACGTCGCCACGCTGGGCACTGTGATCGTCAGCCCTGGTCCGCAGAATGGATCCCACGATGGGTTGTACGCCGGCTCGGTCGCCGTGCCTGCCGCTTCCAGCGGGCAACCGTACGTCGGCTGGTTCGTCAGCGGGTAGCTGGACCAACCCGTGTCGCTGTTGTTCACGAACAGCGTGTTCTGACCTGTGCTCGGATCGAGACCGCTGATATAAACCGTTGTTCCATCCGGCGAATATTGGGCGCGGCTGACCAGCCCGCCGATGCTCGTGTAGCTGCTCGAGCTGTTGTTGTACAGGTAAATAACCTGCCGCAGCTGGTCGTTGATCACGACCGTCGATCCAGTGGGCGAGACCGCCAGCACCACCCCGGGCACGCCTGTTATCTCCTTCGAAAGCGTGTTGTTGAGCGCGCTGTAAATCATCAGCTCGTGATAGCTGCCAAAGAACAGCGTGTCCCCGCCCTGGTCCATCACCATCGAGTTGGGAGTGTAAGGCAAGCGGATGGGCGAGGCAGCGCCGCCGGTGGTCAAATCGACTTCAGAAAAATAGGGCGATTGCGACGAAGCCATCCAGATCTGATTGCTGCTGCGTCCGGGTGAATTGATGGTGACGGTATTAGCCGTCACCGGCATACCATTCCCAAGTAATCCAATCAGATTAATGGGCGCCGGATTGCAAGTGGGCGGCTCACAGATAGCCGTGATCGTTGCGTGGCTGGGAAACGTGTCCGTGACGAGGCCGGTGCTGCTCACGCTCAGATTCTGCGGTTCCGTAGACGCATAGGTCAGCGGCACGCCGTTAATGGTCGCCCCCGTGGTATCCGTTACCTGCGCGACGACCGTCTGTGGCGAGCTGGGAGTGACAGTCGCCGTATTCGACCCGTTGATCGACAGCTTGATGCTGGCTGGAGGACAAGTCGAAAAGAAGCCCGCTGCCGATGTAACTTCGGAGGTGTTCGCGTTGATCACTGTCGATCCAGGAAGGTTCGCCGTCGCAATCCCGTTCGGATTCGGCGTGGTCGACGTGGTCCCGGTCACTGGATTGGTATTGGTGGGTTCCGTGGTGTTGTTAATCGTCACCACGCTCGCCGTAACCGGGATATAGACGATGGTTCCCACGTTTGCGTTTGGGCTCACGCACGAAGTCGTGCTGGGACTGCACAGTGTCACACCCCCCGGTCCGGTCACAGTGGTTTCCGCCAGCAGCGGCAGAGTCGCCCCTGATGACCCGGTCAGCGTCTGTCCCTGCGAAATGCAGGCCTGCTGGCTGGGAATCGTAATCGACGTAATCGGCGGGTGGACATAGATGTTCACCGGATTGCTGGTCACCGACGCGCCTGTAGCAGTAACCTGCACTGTGCCGCACGTAGCCGGGGTGCACCCGGAAAATGAGGAGAGCGAGGAGCCGGCCGGCGGCGTGCAGATCGTAAAATCTGAAACCCCGCCCGGACTATTGCGGTTCCATGTGCCCGCGCAGATCAGTCCCGACGGCGAGATGTCCGCCAGCTGCAGGTTCGAACTCGCATATACGTATTTACTGACGCTTTCCGGTCCTCCATTGCAGTTGTAAGCCTGCGGGGATCCGATATTCCCCGTCTGCCCCCACGACAGCGAAAGTCCCGTCGTCTCCGGCTGCAGCGTCACATACACGACCTGGCTGGTCGTAATGCCATAGGCATTGCCATTCTTAATGCAGTAATTATTGGGATTGTGGCCACAGCCCGCGATGGAAAGACCAACCGGAAGCGAACACGCAAACACCACTACAAAAGCAAGGAACCGCCGCATGAAACCTCCCCGTCTGAGCAGTCTGGCCGCCCAAACGGTCGATACACCACAGAATTCTGCGTGCCACTCAGGATAACAAAATAGACGCTGGAGGAGCACTGGCGTAACCTATGCAGCGCCGAAGAGATGCCGTCCGCCATCTCGCGAATTGGGCTGACTGTGTCTTCCGCCAATCGCCTTCGTCAGTCTCCCTGTCCGTAGAAGCTCCATCTCGAACTGCTTCAACGCTAACCGCCTTCCCGCTGACCGGCCGCCAGCGAACCGCTTCATGCCGCACCTAAGGCATATATCCCTCAAACCAACCCAGCGCCCGCTCCAGAACATCCCTCCGGTGCTCTGGGTTCACAAACCCATGCCCCTCGTCGGGATACACCACCAGCTCCGTCGTATCCCCCAGGTCGCGCAGCGCATGCCAGAACTCGAACGACTGCGGCGCCGGACACTCCCCATCGCGATCCCCAACCACCACCAGCACCGGCGTCTTCACGTTCTTGATGAAGTTGATCGCGGACATCTTCGCGTACACCGCCGGATCGTCATACACCGATGCCCCGAAGAACGGAATCATCCACTGGTCGATCGAGTTCTCCCCGTAATAGCTCTGCCAGTTCGAGATTCCCGCCCCCGCCACGGCCGCCTTGAACCGGTGCGTCTGCGTCACCGCAAACATCGTCATGAACCCGCCATAACTCCACCCCGTCAGCCCAACCCGCCCATCGTCGATCGGATACTTCTTCTCGACCGCATCCACCCCCGCGAGAATGTCGCGCAGATCCCCATATCCAAAATCCTTGCGGTTCGCCTGCGTGAACTTTTCTCCCTCGCCATAGCTCCCGCGCGGATTCGGCATCAGCACAAAGTAATCCAGCGCCGAAAACGGAACCGGCCCGTACCCCACTCCCGGCCAGCGCGGGACCACAGCCGACGACGGCCCTCCATGCACATCCACAATCAGCGGATACTTTTTCGCCGGATCGTA
>CAZSWI010000046.1:0-19221 GCA_964610635.1 uncultured Acidobacterium sp. | reverse complement strand
GGCCGAAGCCAACATTTACCGGTCGAAGAAGGAGGCGCAGGACGCGCACGAAGCGATCCGGCCAACGAATCCCGATCTGCATCCTGACGAGATTCGGCGGTATCTGAGCGACGAGCAGTACCGGATGTACAAGCTCATCTGGCAGCGGTTTATTGCGTCGCAGATGGTGCCTGCGGTCTACGACCAGACCACGGTGAACATCGAAGCGAAAGCGGACCGAACGTATGAATTCCGGACGAGCGGTTCGGTGCTGAAGTTCGACGGATTTCTCAAGGTCTATCAGGAAACCAGCGAGACCGCGGACGACGACGAGGATGAGCTGAAGAATGCGTTGCCGCCGCTGAACGATGGCGACCCGCTTCGGCTGGACAGGACGATTCCGGAGCAGCACTTCACGGAGCCGCCGCCGCGCTACAACGAAGCGTCGCTGGTGAAGGAGCTGGAGGAGCGGGGCATCGGCCGGCCATCGACCTACTCATCGATTATTACGACGATTCAGGATCGGGAGTATGTGACGAAGATTCCTCCGGCGGGGAGGGGCGGCCGGTTCTATCCAACCGAGATCGGAACGGTGGTGACGAATTTGCTGGTCGCTAACTTCCCGTATATCTTCGACACGCAATATACGGCAAAGCTGGAAGAGGAGCTCGACGAAATCGAGGAAGGCAAGGAGAAGTGGACCGATCTGCTGAAGGGCTTCTATGGGCACTTCGAGGAGGAACTGAAGAGCGCCGAGAAGCACATGGAAAATGTGAAGCGGATGGAGAAGCCCACAGACGAAAAGTGCGATCTGTGCGGATCGCCTCTGCTGCTCAAATGGGGTAAGTTCGGCTCGTTTTATGCGTGCAGCGCCTATAGCCAGGAAAAACCAGTTCTGGTTTCGGTTGCGGCGTGGAAGAAGGACCCGAAGAAGCTGGTCAAGAAAGTGGAATCGAAGCTGAAGTATCCGCTGCTGGTGAAGTCAACGGAAGGCGATGAATCGAACACTGTCGCCGAGGTGAAGAACAAGGCAGAGATGACCGAGGCCATCGAGGGTGCTTTGGGCAGCGGCCGCAAAATCACCGTCGAACAGGTCAGCTGCGGGTTCACGAAAGAGCATTTCGCGCCGAAGCCGGATCTGCAGACCGGTGACGGACAGAACGGCGCGCCCGCGGAGGAGTATTGCGAGAACTGCGGGCGGGTGATGGTGCTGCGTCGCGGACCCTTTGGCGCGTACATGGCGTGCCCCGGGTATAACGAAGATCCGCCGTGCAAGACGGTGCGGCGGCTGAGCCAGAAGCAGCAGCAGAAGCCGGCCGTGCCGCTGGACGAGAAGTGCCCGCAGTGCGGCAAGCAATTAGTGCTGCGCACGGGGAGCTACGGGGAGTTTGTCTCGTGCTCGGGCTATCCAAAATGCAAATACATTAAGCAGAACCTGATCGAGGGGCTCAAATGTCCGAAGTGCGGTCAGGGGGACATTGCGGAGCGCAAGGCGCGCACCGGCAATATCTTCTGGGGCTGCACGCGTTATCCCAAGTGCGACTTCACCTCGAACCTGAAGCCGGTCGCGCAGTCGTGTCCGGAGTGCGGTTCGTCGTATGTTGTGGAACGGGTCGTCGACGGTGGACTCTATCTGGTGTGCCCTAACAATAAGGAGATGATGCCGAGGCGGCGTCCGCGCAAAGGTCAGACAGCTGCGGATGTGCAGAACACTGTCGAATGCAATTTCTCCGAGCGGATCGGCGATGCTCCCGCGCCTGCGCCGGCGCCGGTTCCAACCGTGGCGACGCATGGGCCGGTGGTGGAGGAAGAGCTGCCGGTGGCTTAATGCAGGCAGTAGGAAATAGGCAATAGAAGAGCAGGGATTAGAGTTTAGGGATCAGTAAAAGCAAGAGCAGAAGCTAAAGCAGAAACAGAAGCGAAAGCTAAAGGCGGATAACCCCTGTAGGGAATGAACATTGGAAAAAGAAAGGACCCGGCCGTCGCGGGTCCTTTGTGCTTGAGGCGGTGATCACTTCGTTTTTCCCGCACCTGAGCTTACGCCCCAGCGGTAGATTAATTCTCCGTAGCCTAACTGGATGGTCCTGTCGGTTGGGTAGATGGCGCTCGGGACACTTTTGCCCCATCCGTGGGCGTAGTAGAAATTGAGGCCCACGTTCTTCGTAGCCTGCCAGTCGGAGCTGATGTCGTAGACAGACGCGAAGGAAGTATGCCCGTTGGCGGGGCGGCCTGTGAATCCGAAGACTCTGGTGTCGAAGGCGCCGCCGCCGAGATACCAGAGGTCTTTGCCGGAGGTTAGATCGAGCCAGTGTAAGTCGCTGCGGAGATCCCAGGACTTATAGGGCTTATCGACAACCTGGACGAAGCTGTCGGTAGAGTTCATCAGGTTATAAAAGGGCAGGCGGGCGTAGACACGGGGCGTGGGCAGCACCTGGAAGAAGGTGTTGTTCTTGTCGTCGGCGGGGTTCTCGTCGCCGGTGGCACGCCACCATCCGCCGCGGAACCATGGAGTGGTGGGAACGGTGGTGAAGCGATAGCCGCCTTCGAGGGCTGTGGCGCCGGCGCTCTGAGTTAAGGCGCCCCAGTTACCGTCCTGAAGGGCTCCCCAGAAGACGAAGTCGAAGGTCCCGGGGCCGGCGGGCTGGGTGGCGATGAGGTCGCCTCCGTAGGTGCCGAGGCGGATGTTCTTGTGGTCTGCGGCGCGGACTGCGAGGGGCCGGTTGTCGGTTTTCGTGATACCGGGGCGGCCATCGTGATAGCCAAGGCCGAAGGCGCGCGCGACGATACGGCCGTGCGCGGCGATGCGGGTGAAGGCGAGGTACTGGATGTCGACGTTGAGCTCGGGATTGCCGTTCATGTTGTAGACGCCCTGGTCGGCGCGGCCTGCCATGGCGGTCAGGTCCCAATCGCCGGAACCATAGTGAGCGTCGATGCCGTCGAAGCTGCGCTGGGCATTACTGAACCCGAAATTGCCGACGAGGCGCTGCTGGACACGGTTGTTCTGGAGCCAGAGGACGGTGGAGTCTTTGGGATGGGTTTCTGTCCCGTCGAAGAACTCGAAGCGGCCGAGGCGAATATTTTTGTCTGGGGCGGCGCTGTAGCGGAGGAAGCCCTGCTTGAAGAAGGCGGCGGCGGGCTGGGTGTCGTTGGTGTTGGAGGCGTAGTAGGTGGCGCCGAGGCCGAGCTGTCCCTGGGCGGTGACGGCGGAGACGGAGTCGTTGGGCAGCGGTCCTACCCAGGTTTGGGAGAGCTCAGCCTGCCAGTCCCAGCGATCGATTCGTTGCGCGACGCTGATGCGAAGGAGGGACTGGATGTAGGAATACCTGTCGGAATAGGGCGGAGCGGCGAACCACTTCCAGTTATCGTTACGGGCGCGCTCGTAGATGGAGAAGGTTACGGGGTGCGCGGGCGGGGTAGGGGCGGAAGCAGCGGGTGCAGCGGCAGGCGTGGCTGCGACAGTCTCGCTGACAGCGGCGTCTGGTGCGGAAATGAGGTTTTGGGCAGCTGCCGCCGAGGCGAGCGAAAGAAGGAGAAGGAGACCCGTAGAGGCTCTGAACATAGGTTATGGCAGGATGCCGGAACGGTGCGGCAATGAACAACCAACTTTAGGTTGATTTCTAAGTACGACCACCTTGGGCGGCAACCGCGCCACGCTGAATGCACCGCGGGTTTCTATCTTGAATTACGATGAACCACAACCCGCGATGGGCCCTCGAACGAGCCCACCGCGCGGAAACGATCAGAACGTGAAACGGCTGCCGATGGTCGGAGCAAAATTGCTGTCGTAGTTATAGCGAACGCCGGGACCGTGGGGAATGGCAATATCCAGGCCGCCGCCCACGTAGGAATACGCAACTCCGGCAAAAGAGTCGAAGCGTTTGGTGAAGCGATGATCGGCATAGAGCGATCCCTCGTCGAGGGAGCCGGCGCAGGAGGCGCGGAAACCTGCTGTGGCCGAGCAGGCCGGCGGGCGACGGAAGTCATTTTGGCGCTGTTCATACCACGCGAAAGTGAAGTCGGTTTTTCTGCGCCAGGTGTACTTCGCGCCCGTCCACCAGATCTGCACCCTCTTTTCAGAATCGAGATTGGTGTCTTCGACGCCGCTCATAAGATAACCGCCCTGGTCCGTAGCGCCAACTCCCAGTGGGCGCGAGGGGTTATTCTGCCAAACATATTCGTAACCGGCAAAAAACCTGAACGGGTCCGGAGTGTATCTGGCAGCGACCATAACAGCGTTGTTGTCGGTCACGATGCCGTAGACGGTGTTCGTGGTTGATATCAGGTTGGCGCCGGAGATTTGGTTTGTATTGATGCTGTCGGTGGTCGACTGATAGGGCGCGGCCGGACTCTGCGGTCCCAGCAGGGGATTCAACACGCTGATCGCCTGGTTGTAATGCTGGTAGACGAGGTCAGAGTACAACTTGTGGTAGTTTCCACCGAGATTGAATCCATAGGCGTCGTTGTGCGCCTGTTCCGGCGTACAGTTGGCGGCGGTCCAGGTTGCTGAGGCGGAGTAGCAGCCGCCGGTGCCATCGACGAATTTATACATCGCGCCGAAATGGACGGGGCCATAGGTGAGGCGATACTTCACGGCGTCGTCCCAACGGGTATTCTCGGTGTCGCCGCCGCCGGCCATGGTGCCGTTATAGCCGATGTAGGAAAAGGCATAGCCGCCGGCGACCGGATCGTAAAGGAGCATCGTATCGGTGCCGAGAGCCCGTTGACGACCGAAGGTCAGCGTGCCGAAATTCGCGGAGGATATACCGCCGTAATATTCGTCATTGAGGGGCTGGCCGGCGCGCGCCCCGTCGATGGCTTCGGAATACTGGCTTCTGGGAAGGCCGTTGTTTTCAATGTCGGTGGCTGACGCGTTGGAGAGCTGGCCGGACTGCGGATTGATGCCGGTGGAAGCATTGAAGACAACGGCCCAGCCATGCGCAAATTCTTCTTTGCCTCTGATGCCCAGCCCGGTCTGCGACAGGTTATCCGGTTCGACGAGGAAACGAGAATGATTGGCGTTGCGGTTCACCAGAGATGAGCCTTCATAGTTATAGGGGTTTTGCGGTAAGCCGTGGCTGACCCAGCCGACGCCGACGTCATAGGCACCATACAGGGTGATGCCGTGCCAGGTCAGCGCGTCGGAGGTGGCTGGAGCTGCCGTGGCCGCTGCGGGAGCCGATTCGCCGGCCTTAACCTGGTAGAAGCCTGGCGTTCCGGTTACTTTGATAGTGAACGGCTCGATGCCGGCGATCCTGAAGCTGGTCGGAGTCAACCTGCTTGAGAAATATCGATCCTGCCCGAACGCCAGCGTCGATGAGAAGAAGATAACCGCCGCGGTGAGAATTAGCTTTGCCTTGTTCACAATTCCTCCAAAAGTGTTCTGTCGATCCGCGTGGTGGCGAGGGCAGTCATGGTTTGGCGCAGAAGCCGGTGCAGAATTTCTGCTCGATGCGAGGAGTGAGGGTCGCAAGGGAGTACATCCAGTGCGGTTGCTGGGGCTGCGCCCGCGAGAAGGCAGACACAAAGACGGGTAAGGGTCATCATGATCCTGCAATGTATGGATTTAAGCGGAGGGAGTCGTTACTTTTATATTATAAACGATGACTTTTAACGATTGCCACCCGGACGGCGCGGGACGTTCTGCCAACACATGCCGCTTCGGCGCGCCTTGAGCGACATACGGGCCAGCCTCCGGCGTTCCAGACGTCGCTGCGTGCTGGACTCTGGCATCCGTGCGGCAGCAAAAGAAAAGACCCGCCGAAGCGGGTCTCTTCTGGGTGAGTTCGATTCGCGGTTACGGCATGTAGTAGCGGAGCGATGTCTCGATCACGTTGTCGTTGGTGTTGATGGATGTGCCGCCGAGACCGGACCAGAGGTACCGCTGCAGATAGCTGTACTGGAAACCCTGGCGCAGACGGCCATGCGGGCCTGCGTAGAAGTTGTACCAGTAGCCGGCGGTAAACTCCTGGGTATCTTTGTTAGCGCTGGCGCAGGTACCGGTGGTTGCCGGCGAAGTGCCCGTTCCGGTGCCGGTTCCAGGATTGGACTGGGTCATGCAGCCAGAGTCGTTGGCGAAGGGGCTGCCGTAGCCGACCTGGCCGGCGCCGACAGCAGCCAGGTCGCGGCCGACATACTCGCCGCCGTAGTAGGCATAGAGATCCAGACGCTTGGTGGCGTGGCCTTCCAGAAAGGCCATGCCCGAGAACGAGTGCAGAGGCGAAAGAGCGCCGTCGGGACGAACCGTGACGTCAGGGAGAGTGCTGGTTCCCAGACGGCCCGTGCCGTCGCCGTAGAGACCCTTCAGGCCCAGGTCCATGCCGCCGAGGTGAACACGCAGGCTGCCGCCGATTCCGCCGGCGGGAGTGGTGTTGTTATAGGCGCCAACGGATGTGGTGTTGGGGTAAATGCGGTCGCGGAAGAACCGGGAGACACCGAAGACTTCCATGTGGGCAAACTTCGGATCGAAGGCCAGTTTAGCCACGAACATGGGCGCGACGTTATAGGAATAGGTGGTAAGAGCCGAGGATGAGCTCGCGCCCGGCTGACCACCGTTGTTGTAAAGACCGCCGCCGGTGCCGGGGGCCCCGTACAAATAGTTGGTGGGGCAGGAGGGTGCGGTTCCGGTAGCAATGGCTCCGGCGCAGGAGGGGGCCAGCATCTGGTCGTTCTCGACCGACATGCCGAGAGCCGCCATGGTGCCGAAGTTCTTGACGACGTGGAAGCCGGGCTGGCGCGTCCATACAAATCCCACGTTATAGTTCGGGTCTATATTGAAGGGAACCGCTTCGGCTTTGCTGTTCAGCAGCTTTGTGTACTCAGTGACCATCGACCACTGCTGGCCGCCGGTGAAGGTCCATCCGCTGTGCATGGCGGCCTGGGCGAAGAGAACGCGCTGGCGCAAGACATAGCTGTTGGATTGATTGTTGTTGGAAGTAACGCCGACCCCTAGCCAGTCAGCCTCCCAGTAGCCGCGGATGGTGGCGTTGGAGACTTTGCCTTCGGCGGTGAGGGCGACGCGCGACTGGCGGCCGGTCATCTCGAATTCGCTGATGTTGCCGGCGTCGGCGGCTTCCAGCGGAATGCTGGTGAAGGGTGTCGGGATGTCGGAGGCCGTCGCCCGGGTGCGATCCACGGTGGCAAATTCGATGAAGCTGCCGGTGGGCGAGAGGTTGATGCCTTTGAAGTGGATGGCATCCGGATTTTCGACCATCTTCCTGGTGGCCGTCTGCTCTTCCTGAATCGTGCCGGCGATGGAGATGTTATTGGCTTTCAGGTCGCTGACCGAACTCTGGAGGCTGGAAACCGCGTCGGTATTAGCAGAGATGGACTGCTGCTCCGCAGTAGCGGCCTGCTGGGCTGCCTGCGCGGCCGCCTGAGCCTGCTGGGCCGCTTGTTGCGCCGACTGGAGCTGCGCATCGCGGTCGGAGAGCTGTTGCTTCAGCGAATCGATCTGACCGCGGTCGGACTGCTCCTGCTGGCGCAGTTCCTCGATTTGCGCTTGAACGCTGGGTCCCTTTGGTACCGGCTTTTTGTGATGGACCGTCTTTGTCGTGCCAGGGGTGCTGGCCGTGGTCTGCGCGTAGCCCGCGGTCACTGCCGTGGCCAGCGCAAGGATGGCGAGCGCCTTCAATTGGTTGGTCATTCAGCCTCTCAGGAGTTGGAAATACGTGTCGTGAAATTACTGCGGGGGGAAATGCCTGGGATTCTCAAGCCGCGCGGACGATAGCAACGGGATTACATGCCATTTTCCGAACTGGCCCATGGGTACCCAAGGGGCATGGTCGCAGGCAATTGTGAACGTCCCGAGAATTTGCGGTGAATGTTCGGGGAAAACCGCCGGTGGTCACGCCGGAAATTGGTGACGGATCAATGGGTTACAAGATTTGCGAGGGTCATCGACGGGGCCGGTAAGGTGCGCGAATCGCCAACGGGAAAGGCTGAGCGCCCCACAATGCGGGTTACTGTAGTGACGGATTTTTCCCGGCGGCAATGAGATTGGCCAGCAAGCGATAAGCTCCGGGGACGCCCTCCGGCAGCTGGCGATATACGGCGTACGCCATATAAAAGTAGTTCCCCTTGCCGTAGCGAGCTTGTAGCAAGCCGCCCTTTTGCGGGTCCTGGCCGGGATCGTGAACCTCGGTCAGCGCGGTGTATTGCGAGGACCATGATTCGAGGAAGGAGTGACCGCGCTCCTCGACCCAGCCGTCGAAATCGGCGGCAGCGATGTGATTTGGCCAGGTGAAGACTCGACTGCCGGGGTCGAGGAGGGTCACGGCGGCGTGCTCATCGACTACCTTCTCCGGGTTGCGCCCCAGAGTGAGCGGATAGGGAGCAGGGAATTCCACGCTCTGGTATTGAACCAGGAGTGTTCCACCGTTTTGAACGTAAGCCAGCAGGCGCGGTGTGGCTGAGTACAGGCCGGGGAGCGCGGAATAAGCGCGGATGCCGACGACGATCGCGTCGTAGGAGGAGAGCTCGCCCTGGTCCAGTTCCGAGGTGGTCAGCAGGTGCGGCTGGATGCCGATTTCGGCCAGCGCCGCCGGGACATCGTCGCCTGTCCCCATGATGTAGCCGACCTTCAAATCCGGCGCGAGCTTTACATCGACCGCGCGCAGCTGGTAGGTGGCCGGACGGTACAGATAATATGGGCGCAGCCCTGGATATCCCACGGTGGTGAAGCCTTCGGTGAAGCGGTCGTTTCCACTCTGCGCGACAGCGCCGATCTTGTAAGCCTGATCGGTGAGCTGACCGGGATGCAGCGTGAAGCGTACCTCCTGGCTGCTCTGAGGAGTGAGGTGAAACGGCACCTGTGGCGGCTGAGCGGACCAGCCAGAGGGCAAGTCGAGGTGGAGCGTACCGTCGTCGTTATCCTGTTGCTGATTGCTGACTGTCACGGTGAACGGAATCGTCGTTGTCCCGAGAGGAACCGCGCCGGCTGCCGCCGGGAGATTGACGGAGAGCCGCGGCACGACCGCGAGCGGCTGATACACGCCGCCAATTCCATGGACCCGATGGACGGTTTGGACCACTTGCCCGAGGCGAATGGGAACGCCCAGGTATTTGAACTCCGCCCATCCGGCGAGCGGATAGGGGGCAAAGGGCAGCGAGAGCCAGCGCGGGTCGGTGACGTCGTACCAGGGCTGCTCGGTGGTGGGTCGGGTGAAATAAGGACGAGTGAGTGCGGCATTGCGCGGGACATACACCCGGAAAATCGCGTCGCCGGCGTTACTGGAAACCGCATCCAGTCCGGGCGCGCCGATGCGCGTGATCTGCCAGGAGCTGCCATCGGGCTGATCGAGCCAGGTGCGGGCCAGTTGCAGGCCCTCGACGGATGGTCCCCAGAACGGAGCGGCGGTGACGTGCACGCGGACATCGATTTCAGAGCCTGGCGTCACCGCGGGCAGCGTTTCCTCCGGCACTGTGGGCGGAGTGGGATTGGCGCCGGTCGCGGTGCGTGGTAACACGAGCGCGTTGACTTCGAGGCCCAGGGCTTCGGCCAGGGCCGTGTTGAACTGCGCCAGCTTGATGTTGAGTTCGTGAACGACGTTGGCCTTATCGTCGGCATTGAGGCCGCTGCCATTGACCCAGGCGATCAACTGCTGCGTGACTTTGTAACCGGCGACCAGCTCCGGCGCCACCTTTTCCGGATGACCGGGCAGGTCGGCGTAGAGCGCGGTTGCGATGTGGTGGTGAATGTCAGCGAGCGCCGCGGTCAGCTGGGCGGCGTCTCCGGAGTGGACCAGCGAGGCGATCCCAGGCAGGGTGGTGTCGATGCCGTCGAAAAACGTCTCTTCCTTGTCGCCGGTCTTCACCTGCGATCCGTAGCGGTGATACCCAACACTCACGGGCCCAGGCAGGGGCAGCGTTCCGCCGCCGTTCTGCGATTTCTGCTGGCTCCATCCGGTGCGCGCAATCTGGAAATACGATTCGCCGAGGATCGGATCCCAGGCGCCTTCGGGGATTTCGAGGGTAGCGGCGGGGAAGGTGTCGCTGACCTGCCTTGTCACGTAGTCGTAAAAATGCGCGGGGGCCCATTTGTTCGTCGCATAATCGAAGACGCCCTTGCTGCTGGCTGCGAAGAACGGGACACGCGCGTAGACCTTGAGCGGCGACCACGGTCGCAGGCCGGCGGCGATCTGTTCGGCGCACACGGTGGGATCGCCGGCGGCGGTGAAGGCTTGCTGGCTCACTTCTCCCGAAACCTGGTGATGACCGTGGCCATCGGTGATGTTGCCGGTAAAGGTGGAAGCCAGGACCAGCGGGCGCCAGGTGCGGACGGCGCGCACCACCTCGCAAAGCACGCGATCGTGCCCCCATTGCTGGTGGGCTTCATCGATGGTTTTCGAGAATCCGTAATCGGCGACCGTGGAGAAGAACTGCTCGGAACCGGAGTATTGGTCAGCGAGCAGCAGCTCATTGGTGCGGATCAGGCCGAGCGCGTCGTAGCTCTCGCCGGACATCGCATTCTGGCCGCCCTCG
Source organism: uncultured Acidobacterium sp. (assembly GCA_964610635.1). Taxonomy (GTDB): domain Bacteria; phylum Acidobacteriota; class Terriglobia; order Terriglobales; family Acidobacteriaceae; genus Palsa-343. Next base: position 8,763 of record CAZSWI010000046.1, on the reverse strand, counting down.
CCGCGGGTGAGGGTCATGATGGCGGTGCGCGCGCCGAGGCCCCGCGATTCGTAAGCCAGCATGCCGCCGTCTTCGTCGTCAGGGTGGGCGACGATGAACATCAGGCTCCCCCAGGTGTCGAGCTTGCGCAGAGTCTGCGCAAGGCCGTCGGCGCCTCGATCTTCGGGAAGAGTCTGCGCGTCGGGTGAGGCCGCGATCTGGGTGCGCCATGGAACAGCCTGGGCGGACGCAGCGAGCGTAGTGGCGAAGGTGAGCGCGAGCGCGGTGGCGCTGCGAGGGGCACGGGGAATCGGAGCAGAGCGGGGAAACATGAGTCCTGAAATGCCAGTGTAACGTGAGGCGATTTGATACAAAGGCAGAACATGGTCTCCGAACCTGTTGCGCCGGGAGGATCGGGTGGGGGGACAGGCGGGGCTCGGCCTGAGCCGGTTCCGATTGTGCCCGAATCAGGCGCCCCGGTTGCGCCGGGAACAGGTACGCCGCATTTAGAGCGCCGCATCGGCCTGGCCAGCGCGGTCACGCTGAACATGATGTACATGATCGGCGTTGGCCCGTTTATCACGCTGCCTTTGATCGTGGCGGCGATGGGTGGATCGCAGGCGCTGCTGGGCTGGCTGCTCGGGGCGCTGATCGCGGTCTGCGATGGGCTGGTGTGGGCGGAGCTGGGCGCAGCCATGCCTGAAGCGGGCGGATCGTACGCGTTTCTGCGGGAGATCTACGGTCGCGACGGCGCCGGACGGTTCTTCTCCTTTCTGTACATCTTTCAGCTCGGATTCAGCGCGCCACTGTCGATTGCCTCGGGCTGCATTGGATTCGCAGAGTTCGCCTCGTTCCTTATTCCCGGGCTGCGGCTGCCGATCTTCGCGGTCTGGCCCAATGGTCCGCACTGGACCAGCATCCTCGCGGCAGGCGCCTGCGCAGCGATCGTGGGCATGTTGTACCGGGACATCAATGCCATTCTGCGCACCGCCTGGGTGTTGTGGGCGGGAGTGATGACTGCCATGGCCATCGTGCTGTTCGCGGGGCTGACGCATTTTCACCCGGCACTGTTACGAATGTCGTCGCACCCCTTCAGCTTCTCGCCGGCATTCTTCGCGGGTCTGGGATCGGCGACGCTGATCGCGACCTACGACTATTGGGGCTACTACAACGTCTGCTTTCTGGGCGGGGAAATACGGAACCCCGGCCGGACGATCCCGCGGGCGGTTCTGATTTCGATTGCGGTTGTTGCTCTGCTTTACATCGCGATGAATGTCAGCGTGCTCGGCGTGATTCCGGCACAGGGCATGGGCCGCACCGTGGTTGCGGAGATGGTGGCTCGCACGCTGGGGCCAGGGCCCGCGGTGGTCATCGTGTTCCTGATTATGTGGACAGCATTTTCCTCGGTGTTCGCGTTGCTCATGGGGTACTCGCGCGTTCCGTACGCGGCGGCGCTGGATGGAAACTACTTCCGCTTCTTTGCGCATCTGCATCCGAAAAGAAATTTTCCCGATTTTTCGCTGTTGGCGCTTGGGGCGGTTGCCGCGGTTTTCTGCTTCCTCCGCCTCGCGCAGGTGATTGCGGCATTGGTGGTGATCCGCATCGTGCTCCAGTATCTGCTGCAACAGGTAGGCGTGATGGTGCTGCGCGTCCGGCGTCCGGATTTGCCTCGGCCCTTTCGGATCTGGCTGTATCCGCTACCGCCTCTGCTGGCTCTGGCGGGTTTTCTCTTTATCCTCTTCTCGCGAACCCAGGGCCTGCACGACCTTTATTATGCGGGGGCGATTGGCCTGGCCGGCAGCATCTTATATCTGCTGCGGGCACGGAAGCGCCACGAATGGCCGTTTAGAATTGGGCAGCCGGAGATGAGGTGATCCGTGGTCGATCTGTCGGTATCCGAAGGCAAACTGATCCTCCATGTGCGAGGGATGGATCAGTTGTGGGCGTTAAGAAGCACGCTCGAAATTCCGCTGGAACATCTCGTGGGCATTCGCGCCGACCCCGGCATCGCTCGTGGCTGGTGGCACGGGTTCAAACTGGCCGGTACGGAGATTCCAGGCGTTCTGCACGCCGGCACCTTCTATCAGCACGGCCAGCGCATCTTCTGGGACGTTCACAATCCGGATAATACCGTCGTGATCGATTTACGGGATGAGCGTTACAACGAATTGATCGTTGAAGTCAGGGACCCGGCTGCCGCCGTACAGGTTGTTGAACCATACCTCCCGCGGAAATAGCTTGTGAATGCCTTTGTACTTGCCGGCGGACAGAGCACCAGGATGGGGCGCGATAAGGCTCTGCTCGAGATTGGCGGCAGGCCGCTCGTGGAACACATGCTGGAACTGCTGCGCGGCCTCGGACTCAATCCGCGGATTTGCGGCTCGCGGCCCGATCTGGCCCGCTTCGCCGCAGTCGTGCCGGACAACTTTCCACTCTGCGGACCTTTGGGTGGAATCGAAGCGGCGCTGGCGGCTTCCGACTCGAATCTGAATCTTTTTGTTCCTGTCGACGCGCCGGGCCTGCCGCCCTCATTTTTGCAATGGATGATCGAGCGAGCCGGGCGCGGCGGGGCGGTGGCGACGATTCCGCATTTTCGAGACCGGCCGCAGCCACTGTGTGCGATTTATAGCCGCCAACTCCGGCAGGGGCTCGAACGGTTCCTGTCTGCGGGCAACTACAAGGTGATAACCGCCGTCCGCGAGGCGGCCGCGTCTGTCGGCGAGGTTGCCGATGAGTTCAACATGGAGTCGGTCGCGGCCACGCTGGGTCCCGGGGTGTGGCCGTCGCACCTGAGGATGACGTCCTGGTTTGGCAACGTCAATACGCCCGAAGACTATGAATCAATCGCGGCGGTAACCGGCAAAGCACGCCATCCATTAAGCGAAGAAGAAAGGTAAGCTGAAGAGGGAAGAGGCAGGCGAGGAATACAGGAGCAGCGTGAGCACCCCCCCGGAAGTACCTATCGAGGTCAAGGCGGAATCCAACGGTCACGGCGACCGGCACCCTTACATCGCCTTTGAAAATGTCTCAAAGTCCTTCGGCAGCCTGCACGTGCTGAAGGACATCAGCTTTTACGTGAATCCTGGCGAGACACTTTGCATCCTGGGCCGGTCAGGCGTGGGTAAGTCGGTTTCGCTGCAGCTCATCATGGGCTTTCTGCGTCCCGATGCGGGGCAGATTCTGGTCGCTGGCGAAAACATCACCACCTTCACGGAAGAACAGATGCAGGCGGTACGCCGCAAAGTCACAATGGTCTTCCAGAATGGGGCCTTGTTTGACTCGCTCTCGGTGGGCGAGAACGTGGCGTTTCCTCTGCGCGAAGGCCGCGGGCTCAGCGAGGACCAGATTCAGCAGATCGTGCGCGGCCTGCTGGAGATGGTGAGCGTGGCGGAAATGATCGACCTGCTTCCTTCCGATCTTTCCACCGGCATGAAGCGCTCGGTGGCGATTGCGCGGGCATTGGCTGCGGAGCCGCAGGCGATCCTCTACGACGAGCCGACGACCATGGTCGATCCGCTGATTGCGCGCCTGCTGGGCAACCTGATTCTGAAGCTGAGAAGTCAGTTGCACCTCACCAGCATCGTGGTGACGCACGATATGCGCTTTGCGGAGCGGCTGGCGGATCGGGTTCTCTTTCTGAATCAGGGCAAGGCGGAGTTCTTCGGCACCGTGGAGGAGATGAAGCAAACGAACGATGAGGTGTTGCAACAATTTCTGGAGCTGGACGCGCTGGTGTTGCCTGAGGTGTAGCGGCAGGATCGGGCTCCATTCATGCAAATTCCCTGACTGCCGATAACGGGACCAGTCATGATTTCGATGCGGAGAAGCCTTGTCCCCCGGCTCCTCGTCCCCACAGTGACCATGGTTGTGGCGATGATGGTGTTGTTGAGCGTTTGTGCGGCGCATGTTTTCGAACTGGAGATTCGCGATCGGGCCTCCCAGCAGGTGGCGGAACAGACCGGGCGGGTTCTGGACACGCTGAAGATCGTGGATGCGCTGAGTTCGGCGAGCGTACGCGCGTCGGTGAAGGTGCTGATGCGGGAAGGGCGGGAGCGTGGCGACGCGACGCTGGGACCGGGGGTGACGCTGGACGGCAAGGTTGTGCCGGATCTGCGGCTGGGCAGGAACTCCCAGGTGGGCAATTTCGATCTGGTCGACGGAGTCAAGGATCAGATGGGGGGCACAGCGACCCTTTTCGTACGCGATGGAGGCAACTTCGTCCGGGTCTCGACCAATGTCATTCGACCCGACGGCGGGCGGGCGGTGGGCACGGTTCTCGATGCGAAGGGAAGGGCTTACGCGGCGATTCGGGAGGGGCAGGCGTTCTACGGGGTCGTGGATATCCTTGGCAAGCCGTACATGGCGGCGTACGAGCCGATGCGCGATGCGACGGGCGCCATCGTGGGCATCTGGTACACGGGGTATCCGCTTTCCTCCCTGGGCGATCTTGGCGCGTATCTTGCGCGGGCGCGGATTCTGGACCATGGCTTCATGGTGTTGCTGCGCGACGACGGAACGACGGTCTTCAGGCCGGCGGGCATTGAGGATGCGCTGCTTCATTCGGTGCTGGCGGGCAAGGCGAGAGGCTGGGTTGCGACGACGAGCCGGTTCGAAGCGTGGCGTTACCGGCTGGTGATTGCGTGGCCCGAAGCCGACGTTTCGGCGCGGCTGCTGCACATGAAAGGCCTGCTCGCAATCTGCACGTTGCTGATCTCGGGGGTGGTGGTGGCGGTCATCGTTTTCCTGCTCCGCGCGCTGGTGCTGGCGCCGGTGCAGGGGCTGGCCACGCGACTGGAGAATGCCGATCTGAACACGTTGCTGGGGGAGCGGAGGCTGGATGAAGTGGGCAGGCTGGCGGTGGCATTCGACAGCTTTGTGCTGCGGGTGCGCACGACGCTGCTGGAGGTCGCGCATGTTTCATCCGATCTGAACGAGAGCGCCACGGGGATTGCGGCGTCGGCAGCGATCCAGGCCAGAGCATCCGCGGAGGGATCGGCGCAGGCCGGACAGATCGTACAGGCGGTTGAGGAAATTTCGGCCACCATCGAGCGGGTCTCGAATCATTCGGAACGGGCGGCGCAGGCGGCGCAGGAGACGGCCGAACATGCGCTGAGCGGCCGCAAGGCGGCGGCGGAGAGCGCGGGGAGCATGAAGAGCCTGGCCGCGGAGGTCGAGGCTACAGCGCAGGGAATTGCCGAACTGGAGGGCCACTCCGGCAAGATCGGGACGGTCATCGCGCTGATTGGCGAGATTGCCGCGCAAACCAACCTGCTCGCGCTCAACGCGGCCATCGAGGCGGCCCGGGCGGGCGAAACCGGGCGCGGGTTCGCGGTGGTGGCTGGAGAGGTGAGAAGGCTGGCGGAGCGCACCACGGCGGCCACGCGGGAAATCGGCGCAATGGTGAGCTCCATTCAGGCGGAGACGCAACGAGCTGTCCAGGCCATAACCCGGAACCGGGATGCGGCGGGAGCCGAGAGCCGCCGGTCCGGCGAAACGGGCGAGCATCTGGACAGCATCACGGAGATGACGAGCCGTGTGGGGGACATGATCGTGCAGATTGCCGGGGCCGCAACCGCGGAGACAGCGAGCATGCGGGTGATCAGAGAAAATATCGATCGGATGGCGCAGGTAGAGGAAACCACGGCGCGGGAGGCGGGACAAAGCGCCGAAGCTTGCTGCAATCTGTCGGGCCTGGCGATGAAGCTCGAATCTCTGGTCAGCGAGTTTAATTTGAAGGGCGAGTCGCTTTCGGCAGCGGGCGCAGATCGTGGGTCGACGGCGCACTCTTTCAGAGCAAAGCCTGCGCCAGAACGGCGCGGAGCGGATTTCGATTCGACGGCTGCTCTGACCGGCCGCTGATCTTTCTTCAGAGCACCTCGACCCGCGCTCTCGATCCTGCCGAGCGGAGCGCCCGATCCCTGGTCACGAGGGGCGCATCGAGCGCCTCGGCCAGGGCGAGATAGGCGGCGTCGTAAGCCGTGAAATTGTTCCGCAATTGCCACATACGCGGAAGCAAAACGTGGTGCGGATAGCGATGGAGGGGGAAATCGGCGAGATCGCGCAATGCGTCCCCGCCGCGATCGGCCGGAATCAGGTTTAGGCGCACGTACCTTCGCAAAACAGACGCAGCTTCAACATCGAGCAGGTGCGGTGCGCAAAGGATCTCATTCCTAGAGAGAATCCGCTGACTTACCCGCGCGGCCGCAGCTGTCTGCAGCAGAACTTCCAAAATGGCCGATGCATCGACGACGATCAACGGCTCATCCTCTCGGCGCGTACGGCGGCAGCGGGAGATAACCTGGGTTGCACGGGCTGACGCCCCACCAGCCGGGCCCTGATTTCATCAAGGGTAGGGCGCTCCAGCGAAGATCGAACTTCGCGAAGAAGGTAATCGGACAGCGACATGCCTTCCAGCGCCGCTCGGGCCTTCAGGGCGCGATGCACATCCGGGGGGACGTTTCGTATCTGAATCATGCCGGGCATGGGATCAGTATACTCCCATGCGCTTCACATGTTCGTTACGGTTCTACATGCCGTGTTGCGGATCCGAAGAAAGGACCGGTCCCTGGCGGTTGCTACACTGGAAGAGTGAAGGTTGCGCTGGCCCAGATCGATCCCACCGTCGGGGATTTCCGCGGGAATACTGCAAAAATCATCGATTTCACAGGCAGGGCGCAACAGGGAGGCGCGGATCTCATCCTGTTTCCCGAGCTGGCCATTTGCGGTTATCCGCCGGCCGATCTGCTGGAAAAGCCTGAATTCGTGGCGCGCTGCGGGGAGTCGCTTTGCGAGATCGCCCGCGCTACGGCAAAGGACCGCATTGCCGTTGTAGCCGGATATGTGACCGCGGCGGAGCATGGAGCAGGGAAGCACGTCATGAACTCGGCCGCGCTCGTCCACGATGGGCACGTGAAGTTCGTCCAGTCGAAGATGCTGCTGCCCTACTACGACGTCTTCGACGAGCAGCGTTACTTCGCACCCGCCGCGCGGCAGCGCCTTTGCCATCTCCACGGCGAGCCGGTAGCGCTCACCATCTGTGAAGATGCATGGAATGACAAGAGCTTCTGGGAGAACCGGCTATATAACGTCGATCCGGTCGAGGAGCTGATGAAGCAGGGCGCGTCGCTGATCCTGAACATCTCCGCGTCGCCGTGGTGGCGAAACAAGCGCGCGCTGCGCAGAGAGATGCTCGCTGCCATCGCCAAGCGGCATCATGCGCCGGTCGTGATGGTAAACCAGGTGGGCGGCGACGACAGCCTTATCTTCGATGGGTCGAGCCTGGTGATTGGTCCGGATGGCGAGGTGATCGCGCAGGCAAAAAGTTTTGAGGAAGATTTGATCTTCGCGGATCTCGAGGCGCTTACCGGCGACATGCGCGAGCAGCCTGGCGACGAAGACGAAGCGATGCTGGAAGCGCTTTCGCTGGGCACCCGCGACTACGTGCGGAAGTGCGGATTTTCGAAAGCGGTCATTGCGCTGAGCGGCGGCATCGATTCGGCGCTGGTGGCGGCTATCGCGGTGCGCGCACTTGGCGCGGAGAACGTGACGACACTCGGCATGCCCAGTCCTTATTCATCGCCGGGTTCGATCGACGACAGCCGTGAGCTGGCAAAGAATCTCGGAATCCGTTACGAGGTCGTTCCCATCGATGAAATTTTCAACGGGTTCAATCACGCATTGGAGCCGATATTCGCAGGCCGCGAGCCGGACATCGCCGAAGAAAATGTACAGTCGCGCATTCGCGGTTCGCTGCTGATGGCATTCTCAAACAAGTTCAATGCGCTGGTCCTCACCACGGGCAACAAGAGCGAAATGTCTACCGGCTACTGCACGCTTTACGGAGATATGGTGGGTGCGCTGGCGGTGATCGGCGACGTTTTCAAGACGCGCGTCTATGATCTTTGCCGGTCCGTGAATGCGGAACGGGAGGTGATCCCGAGGGCGATCATCGAGAAGCCGCCATCGGCGGAGCTTCGCCCGGGACAGAAGGACACAGACTCCCTGCCTCCTTATGAGGTGCTGGATCCGATTCTTGAAGCCTATGTGGAGCACTACGCGACGCCCGAGGCCATTGCCGCCGAGCGCGGGCTCGATCTCGAAACGGTGCGCGCCGTCGTCAAAATGGTGGAGCGCAGCGAGTACAAGCGGCAACAGGCCGCGCCCGTTTTGAAGGTGACGTCGAAGGCTTTTGGGATGGGACGGCGTTTCCCCATCGCGGCTAAAGTACAAGTTTAAGTTTAAGAATTACGCTGAAAGGACTGTATGCCATTCCGTTGCTTCTCCTGCGCGCTGCTTGCGCTCGCTATTGCCGGACCTCTTTGCGTGGCTCAAACGGAGACACCCTCCGCGCCTGCGCCGCAACAAATGCCTGCCGCTCCCTCGACTCCGGCCGCGCCTGCGGAGCCGCAATTTCCACCCGTGAATCCAGCCAATTTCGACGCGCCATCGCCGACGAAGGCGGACGTTGAGTCGTTCATCAAAATATCGTGGGGCTACGACCCCAATCGCGAGTGGGAGGTTTACGGCATCCAGAAAACGACGGCGCCGGGGGTGAGCAAAGTAACGATACTGGTTGCCGAGAAGCAGAGCGCGCAGCAAATTGCCACGCTCAATTTCTTCGTCACGCCGGACGGGAAGCACCTGATCGCTCAGGACGCGGTCCTCGATTTCGGCGCGCATCCTTACGAGAACAACTACCGGCTCCTGCAGGAGCGGGCCGAAGGTCCTTCGCGGGGCGCAGCGGGCAAGCAGTGTGAGCTGGCCGAGTTCGCCGATTTCCAGTGC
>CAZSWI010000045.1:0-19263 GCA_964610635.1 uncultured Acidobacterium sp. | reverse complement strand
CGTTGAAGTCGCGACCCTCGAGCACGGGCACGCCAAGGGTGCGAAAGAAGTCGGGCCCCGCGACGTTGCTGCGCACAGTGGCCGGGGCTCCGTTGGCGGGCTGCGGGATGCGGCCGTCGACCCGCATGTCGTTGTTATCAGACCACCATGAGCCGAGGCGCTCTTCCATGATGGTGACGGATTCGACGCCAGGCAGAATGCGGAGCTTGTCCATCAGCTGGCGGTAGAAGGCGACGCCCTCGGGGACCGACTTGATGTCGGGCTTGACGCCGAAGACAACAAGGCCGTCGACCCGCATGCCGAGCGGCGTGTTTTCAAGATTGCGCAGGGTCTGGAGGAGCAGCCCTGCGCCGACCAGAAGGACGACGCAGAGGGTCATCTGTAGCGCGACGATGACACGTCCGGCACGGGATTTGCGGGCATCGGTGTTGGCAGTAACGCCGGAAATTTTGAGCGCGAGGGCTGGGCCGGCGGAGAGCGCGACGCGCAGCGGGGCGAGCCCGAAAAGAAGCGCGGCGAGACCGAGAAGGCTGAGCGCAAAGAAGAGAACGGTGCGATCCGGTGCGAGGCTCGACTCGATCTGCGCCCAGCGGGCCAGGGTGCGGGTGGCGATCTCGGCAAAGGCCCACGCCACGGCCCCCCCCAGGGCGACGAGAAGCAGGCTTTCGGTCAGCAATTGGCGTAGCAGGTCGCCACGGCGCGCGCCGATCGCCATGCGCAGGCTGAATTCACGCTGGCGCGTGGCATTGCGAGCCATGAGCAGCATGACAACATTCGTGAGCGCGATGAGCAGGACGAAGCCGACCATCCCCATAAGCACCTGGAGGGGCTTGCCGTATTGCTGGTCGTATCCAGGGAAACCTTTCGCATCGATGAGGCTCAGGATAGGTGGCTTCTCGCCTTCCATGGGTGAGCCGAGGCCGACATAGGCCGCTCGCTGAAATGTGGACTGCAGTTGCCCGAGCGCCTGCGCTTTGGTTGCGCCGGAAGCGAGGCGGCCGATGAGGCGCAGGCACCACCATGTGGGGTTGGCGATGTACGTCCTGCCATTTTCAGGGGGATTGCCCCACGCATTCAGTTCGGCTCGGCTTTGGAGGGGAATCCAGAAGTCGGTCGAGTGGCCGGCCTCGAGGCCTTCAAAGCCCTGGGGGGCGACGCCGACGATGGTGAGCGCGACGCCGTTCACGTAGAGCGTGGTGCCCAGGACGTCGGGATTACGCGAGAAGCGGCTCGTCCAGTAGCTGTAGCTGATGACGGCGAGGGGCGCGTGGTTCGCCTCGTCCTGTGCGGTGAAGCCGCGGCCGCGCGCCAGCTCGATGCCCAGGCCGGAGAAGAATGCGCCGCTGACCATGTCGCCCTCGGCTTCTTCGGGCTCGGCTCCGATACGGACAGCGACTTTGCCGCCGGACAATGGCACGTAGGCGATGACCTCGCTCAGAGCGCCATGCTGGCGGTGCAGCGCGTCGTAGACAGGATAGGAAAATGTGTCATTCCAATCGATGGTGCCGGTTCCGCGCGGTGGATTGGAGGTGCGCAGATAAACAAGGCGGGAAGGATCGGCGACGGGGAGCGATCGCAGCAGGACTGCGTTTATGACACTGAAGACCGCGGCGTTGGCGCCTACGCCGAGAGCGAGGGTAAGGATTGCGGTAAGGGCGAAACCTGGACTTTGGCGCAGACCGCGCAGCCCGAAGCGGAGATCGCGGCGGATATTGTCGAGGCCGATCCAGCGGCCTTTGCTGTAGAAGGACTCCTGGGCGGCGCGGACGTTGCCGAACTGGCGGCGGGCCTTCCAGCGGGCTTCGTCGGGGCTGAGGCCTTCCTGGCGGAGGTCGTCGGCTTCCATGTCAAGATGCGCCTGGATCTCGTCGGCAAAATCCTTTTCGCTGCGCTTGCGGAACATGGTTATGCCTCCTCAGCGATGGGGCGCTTGCCGGAGTCGAGAATGAGGCCCATGGCGCGCGTGAGGCGCTGCCACTCCGTGGTTTTTTCTGTGAGCTGCTCGCGGCCTTTGGGGGTGAGGGAGTAGAAGCGTGCCTTGCGGTTGTTTTCGCTCACGCCCCACCGGGCGCGGATCCACCTTCTGTCCTCGAGGCGCTGGAGAGCGATGTAGAGGGAGCCGTGGTCCACGGCAAAGACCTCTTCGGACTGGCGCTGGATGGAGCGGGCGACACCCTGCCCATGGCAGGGACCGAGGAGGAGGGTACGGAGGATGAGGAGGTCGAGGGTGCCCTGCAGGAGGGAGAGGCGTTCGCGGTTCGGATCCTGGGTTGACATTCGACCCAAGTATGAGCGGGTTTGGGTCGAATGTCAACCCGAGGAAGCTCGGAACAGGAAATGACCGGGCAGGATTCCGAGGGCCGCGGAATTCCCGGAATGAAACCGATGGGCGACTTTCGGCCACATGGCCCCTGCGGGTCTCATGCGGCATTGCGGCTTGCCGATGACCCACCTGTGCAGGTGTGTTTAACCTGATCCGATTCATTGGAAATGAGCCGATATGCCGCAGAGACAGGAAAGCGGTGAAGAGTGGCGCCGCTACGCTTTGGCGCTGGAGGCAACCGAAGAGGGGTTCTGGGACTGGGATCTGGCGGCGGAGCGGCTGTGGGGATCGAAACGTTTTCAGTCGGTTACCGGGGTGGGGCGCCCGTGCTCGAGCGTGGATGCCTGGATGGAGCGAGTGCATCCGGAGGATAAGGCGCGGGTGGAAAGGGAGCTGCGGGCGCTGGGAACGGGGAAGGCGGAGAAGCTTGCGAACGAGCATCGTGTGGAAAGCGTAGACGGCTCGTGGCGCTGGGTGCGGGTGCGGGGTGTGGCGGCGCGGGACAGCGAGGGCCAGGTGACGCATGTGGCAGGGTCGCTCAGCGACAACACGGAGCGGCATTTGGCCGATGCGTTGACGGGACTGCCGAACCGCGCGTTCTTTGTGGATCATCTGGAGCGGCGGATTGAGCGGGGGTTCCGGCATGCGGACTGGGAATTTGCGGTGCTGTCGGTGGCGCTGGACCGCTTCGAGCAACTGAGCGAGACGCTGGGATCGATGGGCGGTGAGGGGCTGCTGATCGAGGCCGCGCGGCGGCTCGAGGCGATGCTGCCGGGGCAGTCGGTGGCGGCGCGGCTCATGAGCGGCGAGTTCCTGGTGTGCCTCGAAGGAGCGCACACCGAGGGGGATGCGGCCCAGTTCGGCGCGCGGGTCATCGAGGCTTTCCGGGAGCGCTATGTGTGGCGCGGACATGCGATTGGGCTGCCGCTGGCGGTGGGGGTCGCGAAGGCCAGCATGCTGTATTCGCACCCTGAAGATCTGATAGCGGACGCGGAGAGCGCGCTGATGCACGCGCGGAAACGGGAGCAGGCGGGGGTGGCTTGTTATTCGCAGGGAATGCGGGAGCGGGCACTCGACAGGCTGGATCTGGAGGGGGATCTGGAGCGGGCGATTCGCGCGGGCGAGCTGGTGATGTTTTACCAGCCGGAGGTGGATCTGCAGACGAACCGGATCATCGGATTCGAGGCGCTGGTGCGGTGGAAACATCCGCGTCTGGGGCTTCTGCCGCCGTCGGATTTCATTCCGCTCGCGGAGGAGACGGGGCTGATTGTGCCGCTGGGAGTCTGGGGCATGAGAGAGGCCTGCCGCCAGATGGTGGAATGGCGACAGGACGGCGGCGAAGAGATGCAGAAAGCGCGAATGAGCGTGAACCTTTCGGCCAAACAGCTGGAGCAACCGGACCTGGTGGATCAGGTGAAAGAAGCGCTGGAGGAAACGGGACTGAACCCCGGGAGCCTGCGGCTGGAAGTGACCGAGAGCAGTTTGATTTCGGACGGGCCGGCGGCGCAGACGACGATGGGGGCGCTGGAAAAGCTGGGAGTGGGGCTGCATATGGACGATTTCGGGACAGGGTATAGCTCGCTCGATTACCTGCAGCGGTTTCCGTTTGACACGTTGAAGATCGACCGCTCGTTTGTGCGGGGGATTGCGTATGACCACCAGTCGCACCTTATTGTGCGGTCGATTCTGGAACTGGCGCGGTCGTTCGGAATGGATGTGGTGGCTGAGGGGATTGAGGACGCGGAACAACTGACAGAATTGAAGACGATGGGTTGCCCGTGCGGACAGGGATACTATTTTGCGGAGCCGATGGAACCGGGAGCGATCAGTGCGCTGATGGGCGCGGGTACGTGGATGCCAGCGGGGAGGATCTCGCGGGCCGGGAAAAGCACGCAATAGACGCGACAGGGAACAGGGGAAGACCCCGGCTGCGAGGAGGCGAGGGATTAGAGATTAAGAAACCGGTGCGAGGTCGCCGCTGAGCCCTTCGGGAGTGAGGCCGGTTATGCGGGCTGCGACGAGGCGATTGGCGCGGATCGGCTGGCCGGCTTCGGAAACCAGGGAGAGTTTGAGGAAGTTGTCGGTGACGGCCACAGTGGCTCCGGTCGCGCCGGATCGCGGATCGCTCTCAAGGGTGACGGCGGAGAGCGTGCGGCCGATGAATCTCGCGCGGAAGTCCCGGGATTTTTCATCAATGAGGGCGCGCAATGCGGACATGCGTTCGTGCACGGCGCGGGCCGGGACCGGATTCCAGCGGTGGAGTTCCCACGCGGGCGTGCCGGGGCGCGCGGAAAACGGAAACAAATGTAAGTAGGTGAAGGGCTGCGCTGCGATGAAGCGGTAGCTCTCGTCGAAGAGGGCATCGGTTTCGCCGGGAAAGCCGATCATGACGTCTGCGCCGATGGCCGCGTCGGGGAAGTTCTCGCGGATGGCGGCAATTTTCCCGGCGTAGTGCCAGGGGCGATAGCGGCGGTACATGCGGCGAAGGATGGCGTCCGAGCCCGACTGCAGCGGCAGATGCGCGTGGCGACCGAGGCGAGGATGGTTGCCGGTTGAGAATTGGCGGTAGAGGGCGAGCAAATCAGGCGACCAGTCCATAGGCTCGATGGAGCTGAGGCGCAGACGCGGGAGAGAAGTTTGCGTCAGAATCGCGGCGACGAGGTCTTCGAAGCGCTGGATCGGTTGGAGGTCCCGGCCCCAGCGGCCGAGGTTAATGCCGGACAACACGAGCTCCTGGCCGCCGCCTTTCCCATCCTGATCGGCGTAGCGGCGGACATTGTCGAGGCAGGTGGCGAGAGGAACGGAGCGCGAGGGTCCCCGAGTAGTGGGAATGATGCAGAAAGAGCAGCGATTGCCGCACCCATCCTGCACTTTAAGGTTGGGGCGGGTTTGATGGGAGTCGGGAGCAAAGGGCAGCGTGGCGAGCTCAGCGTGCGCGAAGGCGTCGTCGTGCACGATTCTGCCGAGGGGGATGAAGTTTTGTTGGTCCAGAGCTGCTGAGGTGAGTTGCACAGCCAGATCCGCAACCATCGATTTGTGGCTGTTGCCGATGACGGCGTCGACTTCGGGAAGGGCAGCGAGTTCCTGGGGGGCGCGCTGGGCATAGCAGCCGGTGACGATGACGCGGGCGCTGGGATTCTGGCGGCGAACGCGGCGGAGGTAAGCGCGGGCCTGGCGATCGGCTTCGGCGGTGACGCTGCAGGTGTTTACAATGACAACATTAGCCGAGTTTGGGGCTTCGGCAGGCAAAAGCCCGTGGTGGCGCAGGTTGGCGGCAATGGCTTCGCCATCGGCCCGGCTGGCGCGGCAGCCGAAGTTTTCAACGTGATATTCTGCCACGTTGCTCAGTGTATCAACGTGGAATGAGGAGGGTTCGGCGGCCGTCCGAACCCAAAACGTCTCTGAGGCTGCTTTCATTTTTTTGGTGTACGATCCAGCCTTGTAAGCAGAAGTTCCGGAAGTACGGGACCGGAAAAGTCAGAACCAGACAGTCAGAACCAGGAGTCGAAATGAAACGACGCATTCTTCTTGTCGATGATGACGTTGCCATTCTGCTGACCTTGAAGGCGGTGCTCGAAATCAGCGGGTTCGAGGTGCAAACGGCGGCTTCTGCACGCGAAGCGAAGCAGAGGCTGAAATCGAACGAATACCACATGGTCATCACGGACCTGCGCATGGAGAACGAAACGGCAGGCGAGGAAGTGGCGGCGGCGGCGAAGAAGGCGGCGAACCAGCCGGCGGTGGCGATTCTGACGGCCTATCCGCCGCAGGATGCGGATTGGGTGACGACTTCGGACACGGACAAGGTTCTGGTGAAGCCGATGAACACGCAGGATCTGTTGCGGCAAATTGAGGCGATGCTGGTCTCGCACGAGGACAAGAAACGGAAGGTGAGCAAGCTGGTTCCGGCAGTGCAGGCCGCAGCGAAGAAGGGTCGCAAGCTTGCGGACGCGCTGTAAGGCAGAGTTTAGGGTTTA
Organism: uncultured Acidobacterium sp.; assembly: GCA_964610635.1. Lineage (GTDB taxonomy): Bacteria > Acidobacteriota > Terriglobia > Terriglobales > Acidobacteriaceae > Palsa-343. The sequence goes on along the minus strand of CAZSWI010000045.1, from coordinate 12,963 downwards.
GAGTTTGGTGCCAGCGTTTGGGCGGCACGGCAAGACACATGGAGGCGCGTAGCAGGGCGATTTGGGCTGGGTGGCCAGGGACGTCCCTTTTCCTTGGCTCCTGGTTGGCGTTCTGGGGCATCAGTTCCACTTCATTCGCATTTTGGATTGGGCTGACGTGCCTGGGAGCGGTGCTGTGCATATACGGCGCGATCCGTGGCAGCCGGTGGTTTTTCGTTTCGGTGGCGAAGTGTTTTTTGGTAACGGGCGGGATGGTGTGGTTGGCAACCATGACGGAAAGGTAGACACCTTAGAGGTCGTGCCGGCGGCAAGGCGAGGGCGCGGCAGACGATCACCCTCCGAACGTTCCAGGGGCAACGAGCGCGACAGCAGGGGCAAGAGCGATTCCAGGAGCTAGCTGGCCTGGCTTAGGGTCCGCTTCTGCTGGAAACAACTGCGGCACAGGACGGGGCGCCCCTGAGTGGGCTTGAAGGGAACTGTGGTTTCGGTCCCGCAATCCGAGCAGACGGTGCGCGTTTCTGGACGGGCGGAGCCGGAGCCTGAAGCGCGTTTTGCCTTGCACGTCTTGCAGCGTTTCGGATCGTTCTTGAATTGTTTATCGAAGAAAAAGAGCTGCTCGCCGGCGGTAAAGACGAAATCGCTTCCGCAATCGGCACATTTGAGAACTTTGTCGACGAAATCCATCCCGCTTCCCTCGCCTTTGTCCCGAAGCACCCGTTCAAACAGCGCGAGACCGACGGCGCGCCCGGATCGCCCGGCATTTTAGGCAGTGCCGGCTTGCTGCGACACGCCGATCGTGACCGGACGTGGTACTCCCGATTGCGTAAGGGGCCCTGGTGGCAGCCGGAGGACAGCGGCCTGCCAGGACGATATTCCTGAAGGGCCTGCTCTCCAACCGCCAGCCGCGATGAGGTGCGGCGAAGAACAACACCGGCAAAGCCGCAAATGTCCGTCCGGGGGAACGGATTACAAAGTGAGAAACGGCCGGTCCGACCACTCAGGACGCTGACAGCGCTCTGAGGTTTGGTCCTGTCCCGTCAGCTGAAATCCGCTGGCGGAGGCTCAGATCTGTCGAGAATCTGGGGACCTGAACAGACCGGCTCGGTTGACTAATCCTGCTCTTTACGAGCTTTTTTACGATTCCGCTTACGCGCCAGCGCTTCCTTTACGCGTCGCTTTTCACCGGGCTTAAGGTAGAAGGAATGACGTTTGACTTCCTTAATGATGTCTTCCTGCTGAACCTTCCGCTTAAACCGGCGGAGTGCATTTTCAAGCGGCTCGCCTTCCTGAATGCGAACCTCTGCCAAAGAACTACACCTCCAGACGACCCTCGCTGGGCAAGCACAAGATTACAGGAAGCGGGGGTCAATTTCCAGTAATCGGGCGTGAAGCGGTCACCATTCGTGCGCCAAACGACGCCGCCCACGGACCGAGTGGTGCCTCGTTCTATTAACGCTCTTATAACATCGTGGTCTTTCGGAGCCGGTTTGAGGCAGAGAAAAAATGCAGCTACCTGTTGACATTCTAATGGGGAATGTTTTTTTATCTGTAGAATTCCAACAGGAGGGTGCGTGGGAGAGGACAAGTCGGACGTCTTACAGGGAACGCTGGATCTGATGGTGCTGAAGACTCTGGAGTCGATGGGGCCGCAGCACGGGTATGGGATCGCGCGGCGGATCGAGCAGATCAGCGAGCAAGCGCTGCGGCTGAATCAGGGGACGATCTATCCGGCGCTGCTGCGGCAGCGGCAGCGGGGGTGGATCAAGGCGGAGTGGGGAACGAGCGAAAACGGACGGCGGGCGCGCTACTACTCGCTGACCCGGACCGGGAAGAACCAGATCGCGAAGGAGACGGAAAGCTGGGAGCGAGTGGCGGCTACGATGGCGAGGTTTTTGACGACAGCCAGTAGCTAGGAGGCGGTAGCCGGGAGCGAGTTGCCGGGAGCGGGAGTGCGGATGGGCGGACTGAAGACATTCTGGAGCCGGGTTGTGGCGTTGTTTTGGCGGCGCGAGCTCGATCGCGATCTCGAGGATGAATTGCGTTCGCATATCGAGATAGCGTCTGAGGAGAATCGGCGCAGCGGAATGCCCGACGAAAAGGCGCGACAGAAAGCGATGCGGGATTTTGGCGGCCTGACCCAGGTGCGGGAAACAGTGAGGACGGGCGAGGGACTTCCCTTCTCGGATGCCGAAGCAGCTGCGGCGCCAGGCGCGCTACACTTTGTTCCGATTCAATATAAGGAGTCCGAGTGCGCATCCTGAGACCCTCCCGCTTCCCGATCTTTGCCGTACTCACCCTCGCGCTGAATCCCAACCCCGACGCGCAATCCGCCCCAAGCGCCTCCGTCGCAGCGTCCCCCCATGCCAAACAAATTCACCTCAGGCACGTGCTCGTGATCGGCCAGACCAAAGGCTTCGAACACGACTCCATCTCCGCAGCCATGGCCGCTGTCTTCAACATGGGCCAGGAGAGCGGTCTGTGGGATACGATGATGCGTACCGACACCGAGCTCCTCACCAAAAAGGACCTCAAGAACAACGCGAAAAACCTGAACTACTTCGACGTCCTCGTCTTCGCCAGCACCACCGGCGAGCTCGACATGGACGCCGTCCAGAAGCAGGACATGCTTTCCTTCATCCACGACGACGGCAAAGGCTTCGTCGGCATCCACGCCGCGCTCGACACCAACTACACCTGGCCCGAATACGGTGAGATGATCGGCGGCTGGTTCGACCAGCACCCCTGGGGCACCTTCAACGCGCCCATCATGAACGAAGACCCCAGCTTCCCCGCCGTCCGGCACTTCCCGCACGCCTTCTTTAAATACGACGAGATTTACCAGCCCAAAGCCTGGTCGCGCGACAAGGTCAACGTCCTGCTCAGCCTCGACCCCTCAAAGCTCAACTACGATAACAACCCGCGCATCCACCGCGCCGACCACGACTTTCCTGTCGCGTGGAGCAAAATGTACGGCAAAGGCCGTGTCTTCTACTCCACCCTCGGCCATACCGAGGAGTCGTGGCAGGATCCCGACATCCGCACCATGTACTTCGAAGCCATCAAGTGGGCGCTCGGCATGACCGAAGGCAGCACCGCCTCCCATCCCCCGGCCGCCGCGCGAACTCAATAACTCACAACCGAGTATTGTGAGATTGCGTACTTAGGGAGGGAATAAGACAGATAACTTCCCCGGCGACGGAGTTAAAACAAATAAGAAAAAGCCGCACCCAAATCGAGCCCTGCTCCAATCGCCCTACACATCGAGGCGATTGGAAGCTGCTACTCGACCGTACCAAAGGCCAGAATCCTTGATCGTCCGCTTCTGGTTGCGGAAGTCCGTATAGATCAACCCATAGCGCTCGGTATAACCCTCCGCCCACTGGAAGTTATCGAGCAGCGTCCAGGCATGAAAGGCGCGCACCCTCGCTCCATCGTCAATCGCGCGCGCCAGTTCCGCGAGCACTTCGCGGTACCACTCAATGCGCCGGCCGTCCGGTATGCGACCGTTTTCCTCTTCATCGGGCCCATCGAGATAACCGCAGCCGCTCTCGGTGATTTCAATGATCGGGTTCTTGTATTCCTTGGAAATCTGAGTCACCAGGTCGTACATGCCGCGCGGCCATACTTCCAGACCAGCGTCGGTCAGCGGACCCTCCGTCGGCATCGCCGCTCGGAAGCGCGTATAAGGATCGCGCCCGCCCGGCGCATTGTTCTCGATCTCGGTACCGCTAAATTTCCCTCCGCCCAGAAATTGTTCCTTGCTTGCATCCGACACAATGCGGCGCGTGTAGTAGTGAAAACCCACCCAGTCCAGCGGCGCATAGAGCAGTTTTTCGTCACCCGCTTTGTACCCCATCAGCTCAAGGGGCGGCTCTCCAACGAAAGCTTTCGGATAACGGCCATACATCGCCGCCTCCAGAAAAAAGACATTGTTCATCGCATGGTATCGAGCAGCGGCGGCGCGATCGTCGTCCGAGTCCGTCTTCGGGTAGGCCGGGGCCATCTCATATGCGCTTCCTACCGTTGCGTTTGGAGCCGCCGCCTTCACGGCGCGATGCGCTTCGGCCTGAGCAAGAGCCAGCGTATGCGCAGCTTTCAGAAAGTCGTTGAAGCTGGTTCGACAAGGAGGAAAGGCGCCCGCAGCATAACCCATGAAGGCGATCGCCCACGGCATGTTAAACGGCGCCCAGACTGTAACTCGATCGCCGAGATGTTTTGCAAGAATGCCTGCGTAATCCGCGAAATACCCTGCCAATTCGCGGTTCGGCCAGCCTCCCCGATCTTCAAGCGCCTGCGGAAGATCCCAGTGGTACATCGTGCACCAGGGCCGGATCCCCGCCTCAAGAAGCGCATCGACAAAACGGCTGTAGTGATCCACCCCCTTCATGTTCGGCGCTCCGGTCCCCGCCGGCTGAATCCGTGGCCACGAAATGGAAAAACGCTGGCTCTTCTGGTTGAGGCGTTTGGCCAGGGCGATGTCCTGCGGATACAGGTGGTATTGATCGCAGGCCACGTCGCCCGTCACGCCCCCCCGTACTTTCCCGGGTGTATGTGTGAACCGGTCCCAGATCGATTCGCCCTTGCCATCCTCGTTCCACGCGCCCTCCACCTGGTAGGAGGCTGTCGCCGTGCCCCAGAGAAAGCCTTCCGGGAAGCGCGCCTTTTGTATAAGCGCTTCGGGCACTACACCGGGAATTTGCTCTGAGGCGGGTAACGCCCCCGCGTAGCCGGGATGGCGATTGAGCACAGCCCCTGCGGCTGCGGCCAGGGAACGAGTTGCAAATTGGCGCCGATTCATGATGCCCCCTTTCTTCTCTCATGCTGGAACCGGCGACGCATGCACGCTGTCAGTAACAGCAGCAGTTACATTTGCTCCGTTCCCACTCCGGTCAAATCGATCGCGATCGGCGCAAAGGTGGTCCCGCCGGACCTTTTTGACCGGCGGCTACCGGCAGCGCCGTCACAAATGCCGGCGCGCGCAACAGGATCCTTGTGCCATACATCAGATTGAAGATCCCAAACCACACGAGCATTCTCACGCCGCCCCGCCCGCGCACCGCCGCGATGCCGCAGGCCAGCAAACCCGCAAACACAAAAACCGTACCCAGCACGATAGACAGTACCTGCACGCGATCGATGCTCAATGCCTGGGCTTCCAGAAGCAAACCTCCACGTCATTCGTTGCCGTGCCGCGAGGGTAGCAGAATCGGCCACCTTCCGGGGGGGAGGTCGCCCCCATCCCAAAGACTTGTCCCACCCGCTCACGGTCCCCAGTCCGTTGCCGATAGCGAAACAAGAGACAGTGGCGTTCGTCTCGCAGATCCAATCCGCCATGGCGGCCGGCCGTTCCCGGCTCGGCTCCCGGGCGCCTCACAGGCAAGGGGAGAAACAAATGAAATGGTTTTATGACATGAAGATCGGCAGAAAGCTGATCGGCGCTTTCATCGTTACCGGCCTCATCACCGCCATTGTGGGCGCCATGGGTATCGCCAATCTCGGCAAAATCGCCGCTTTGTCGGCGTCCTCTTATGCCAACGAAACTCTCGGCATCAGCTACCTTCGCGAGGCGGACGTCCATGTGATTCACATGGCCCGCGCGGAGAAAAACCTCCTGCTGTCCTCGACCCCCGCGGAGCGCGAGAAGTACACGCAGGCCATCGCCAGTTACTCCAGCCTCGTCGATGAAAGTCTCGAGAAGGCGCGTCCCCTGGTCCACACCGAAGCAGGAAAAGCCCTCCTCGCCCAGTTCGACCAGGCATGGAAAGAACGGAAAGACGTTGTCGACCAGATCGTCACCCTTGCCGCTAAAGACAAGCTCCAGAAAAGCCGCCAGTCGGTCGAGCTCTCCTTCGGCCTCGGCCGCCAGAAGGCCGATGCCGTCGAGAATGTACTTGACGGCCTGGTCAAGGTGAAGGAAAGCAACGCGAAGAAGGCCGCCGACGCCACAGAGGAGACTTACCGCAGCAGCCGCGTCTTTATGCTCGTCCTCATCGTCGGCGGCGTTCTCGTCGGCGTCGGGCTTGGAGTATTAATCTCCCGCAGCATCTCCCGGCCTCTCGGCCAGCTTGCAGACGCAGCTCGGCAAATCTCCCTGGGCGACGTGAATCAGAATATCGATTATCAATCCGGCGACGAGGTCGGCTCTCTGGCCGAATCTTTCCGCAATCTCGTCGATTACATCCGCGGCGTGGCCGCGGTGCTCGAGAAAATGGCGGCCGGCGACCTCAGCACCGACCTCGAACCCAGATCCGACCGCGACGTTCTCAGTCTCAGCTACACGCGCACCGCCGCCGCCGTCAAGGCTCTGGTCCGCGATGCGGGCACGCTCTCTGAGGCGGCTATCCAGGGCAAACTCACCAGCCGCGCCGACGCCGGTCTCCACCAGGGAGACTTCCGCCAGGTCATCGAAGGCGTCAACCAAACCCTCGATGCCGTCATCGGCCCGCTGCAGACTTCCGCCCGTTACGTCGAGCAGATCAGCAAGGGCGAAATCCCGCCCCCGATCGCCGACAGCTACAACGGCGACTTCAACGCCATTAAAAACAACCTGAATACTCTGATCGCGGCGATGAACGACATCACCGCCGCCGCCGAGCAAATTGCTAACGGCGATCTTACCGTCACCATCCGCGAACGCTCATCCGAGGACAAGCTCATGCAGGCGCTCGCCGCCATGATCGCCGGACTCACCCGGACCGTGGGCGAGGTCCGCACCATCGCGACCGAAGTGGCCGCCGCGAGCCAGTCCATCTCCGCCGCCTCCGTGCAGGTGTCCAAAGGCGCCAGCTCACAGGCTGCCGCGGCCGAAGAAGCCTCTTCCTCCATGGAGGAGATGGTTTCCAACATCAAGCAGAACGCCGACAACGCACAGCAAACCGACAAAATCGCCAACAAGAGCGCTCGCGACGCACAGGAAAGCGGCAAAAGCGTGCGCGAAGCCGTCGGCGCGATGAAGGAGATCGCCAGCAAAATCTCCATCATCGAGGAGATCGCCCGCCAGACCAACCTCCTCGCCCTCAACGCGGCCATCGAAGCCGCCCGCGCGGGCGAGCATGGCAAGGGCTTCGCCGTAGTAGCGGCCGAAGTCCGCAAGCTCGCCGAGCGCAGCCAGAAGGCGGCCGCTGAAATCAACCATCTCTCCGGAACCACGCTCAACGTCTCCGAAAAGTCCGGCGAGATGCTTGACCGCCTGGTTCCCGACATCCAGCGCACCGCCGAGCTGGTCCAGGAAATTACCGCCGCCAGCAGGGAGCAGGACACCGGCGCCGAGCAGATCAACAAGGCCCTTCAGCAGCTCGAGCAGGTCATCCAGCAGAATGCCTCCGCCGCCGAAGAGATGGCTTCGACCACCGAAGAGCTCACCGGACAGTCAGAGCAGCTGGTCAGCGCGCTCGGATTCTTCCGCACCAAAGACGAGGGCGCCCGGCCCGCGAAAGCGCCCACGCCCCGCGCCGAATCCGCTCAGCCGGCTCACACCGGCGTGGATTCCGTGAGGAACGGCAAAGGCTTGCGCGCCAAGCTTCTCACCAAAGCCGGCGTCGACCTTCAACTGGAGAGCAAACACGATCAGCAGATCGATAAGGACTTCGAGCGCTATTAACGTGGTCCGTTCGGGCGCAGGCTGTCACAGCCTGCGCCTCGCCTTCGTCCCTGCGAGAGGAGCAAATATATGAGCGTCAGCGCAATCACCGAAACCCGCCAGTACCTTACCTTCCGTCTGGCCAACGAAGTCTTCGCCACCGATGTTGCGAAAGTCAGAGAGGTCCTCGACCTGACCCCCATCACCGCCATTCCCCGCACTCCTGAGTTCATGAGCGGCGTCATCAATCTCCGCGGCTCCGTTGTGCCGGTCGTCGACCTTCGCCTCTGCTTCCGCATGTCGAAGACCGAGACCACCCGTAATACCTGCATCGTTGTCGTCGAGGTGATGTTTGACAACGAGCCTACGGTCATCGGCGCGCTCGCCGATTCGGTCGAAGAGGTTATCGATCTCGATCCCGATCAGATCCAGCCTCCGCCTCGCATCGGAAACCAAATCCGCACCGACTTTATCCGCGGCATGGGCAAACGCGATGCGCAGTTCGTCATGATCCTCGACATCGATCGCGTCTTCTCCGCCGAAGACCTCGCCTCCATTCGCAGCCAGGAAAGCGAATCGGATCCCGCTGAGGAAAAGGAATTCGCAGCCTGACCGAGGCGGGGCAGGCCTTTCCTCGCTTCCTTTTCTCCTTCCTCCCGCCGGCGGATCCGTTAACTCCAAAGTCATCATTCTCCCGGTTCCCCCGGCGCTCCCGCCAAAAGATTCCGCACACTCCGCGCGCGTATACACAAGTGAACGCCGGATGTAAACCTGAAAGCTCGCGAGCATTCCTTCCGCACTGCCATGCTGGAGCACCAACTCGTCCGGAGTTGCGGACCAGCAGTCAGCCCAGCCTCACCGCCCACTCAGGCGACTTCCATTTTTTTGATAGGCTTTGCTCCAGTCCGCAAGATGAGCGCGAGCCCTCTGACAATCCAGAAGAAGAACTCGCCCCGCCAGGTGCTGCTGGCGTCGTTGATCGGCACGACCATTGAGTTCTTCGACTTCTACATCTATGCCACCGCCGCCGTGCTCGTCTTTCCTGCCCTCTTTTTTCCGAAATCCGACCCGGTATCGGCGCGGCTGGCGTCGCTCGCTACCTTTGGGATCGCTTTTCTCGCCCGGCCTCTGGGGTCGGCTCTCTTCGGACACTTCGGGGACCGCATCGGGCGGAAGACAACCCTCGTCATAGCTCTCGTGACCATGGGGGTTTCGACAGTCGCGATCGGGGCGCTCCCGATCTACGCACAGATTGGTGTTGCTGCGCCGCTGCTCCTGGCACTGTGCAGGTTTGGGCAGGGGCTCGGCCTCGGCGGCGAGTGGGGCGGGGCGTTGCTGCTGGCGGTCGAGAATGCGACCGCGAAGACGCGGGCGTGGTACGGGATGTTTCCGCAATTGGGCGCGCCGCTGGGCCTGTTCACTTCGGGAGTCGCGTTTCTGCTGCTTTCGCGCTGGACGACCGAGGCGCAGTTTTTGCGGTGGGCGTGGCGGTTGCCGTTCCTGGCGAGCGCGGCGCTGGTTGGAGTGGGGCTGTGGGTGCGGCTCACGCTGACTGAGACGCCAGTGTTTGCCCAGGCGCGTGCACGCGGGGAGCAGGAGCGGGTTCCGCTGGCGGCGGTGGTCACACGCTACAGGAAGGCGCTGGTAGCGGGCGTGCTGTCGAGTCTCGCGACCTTTACGATTGTGTATCTGATTACGACCTTCGCGCTGCTGTGGGGGACGACGGTTCTCGGGTATTCGCGCCAGCAATTCCTGTTAATGGAGCTGGGGGGCAATGTGTTTTTCGCGCTCGGGGTGCCACTGTCGGCGAAGCTGGCGGCTCTGGGACGAAAGTTTGTAATGGTGACGGTTACGATTGCTCTCGGCCTGTTTGGAGCGGTGCTGGCCTGGCTGTTTGGCGCGGGGCCATGGGGCGTGATGACCATGCTGGTGCTGGGCCATGGTCTGATGGGAGTGACCTATGGGACGCTGGGGACGTTGCTGAGCGAACTGTTTCCCACGCGCGTGCGGTACACCGGGAGCTCCCTGGCGTTCAATGTGGCCGGCATTCTGGGTGCCTCAATGGCGCCGTATGTCGCAACCTGGCTGGGGCACCGGTACGGGCTATGGAGTGTCGGCGCGTATCTGGCAGGCTCGGCAGTGCTGACCCTGATGGGTCTGGGGATGGTGGCGGAAACGCGGGACCTGGATTTCGCCGGGCGAGATCGGTAGGGTGGGCGCGGCGCGCGGTGCCCCCGCTGCCGCGAATCCAGGAACGGAGATTCACGACGGCGCGACTAATTCCTCACGATGGCTGCATGCCGAGCCGGCCGCCGATTGAAGCTGCTGCGCTTCGATCAAACGAACCAGCGTGTACAGCATTGCGGTGTTGGGCACCGGGATCGCGTGCTGAGCCGCAGAGCGGACAACCGCTCCATTAATCGAGTCAATCTCGGTGTGCCGGTGGGCGAGGATGTCCTGCAGCATGGAGGGCTGATGGCCCGCATGGGTTCTGAAGGACTCGCGGACCATGGCCTCGACGCGCGCAAGGCTGGCGTGAATGCGGGACGCGTGGGCGACGGCGATGACCTCGGCAACGACGGCGAGAGCGGTGGTGGGGCCGGAGGGAACGAGCTCGATCTGCTCGACAGTGCAGCCGGTGACGGCGCAGAGGGCGTTGAATGCGGCATTGAAAGCCACCTTCTCCCAGATGGCGGCCCAGACGTTGGGGTCCGCCGAGCAGGGGAGGCCAGCGCTGGTAAGGAGGTCCACGACCGTCGCCAGCATGCAGCGATCGCTTATGGGGGCGGCTGAGGGGTCGGCAGCCGCCATGCGGATCTGGCCGCCTCCATGGGAACGGACGATCCCCGGACCGATGTAGTCGGCGGGGATCGTGGTGACGCCAACGAGGATGCGTTCGCGCGGGACGAAGGCGGAGATGGCTTCCACGTTGCCGAGTCCGTTCTGCAGGGTGAGAACCCAGGTGTCGGGGCCCAAAAGATGACGGGCAGAAGTGAGGGCAGCACCGATCTGATGCGTCTTGGTGAAGATCGTCAGAAGGTCGGGAATCTGGCTCGCTTCCTCAGGGCGGCAGGCCGCCAGGTGAGTGATGCGCCGAGAGAAGTCGTCAGTCTCAAGGCGCAGGCCATCGCGCCGAATGGCGTCAAGGTGTTGCCGGTTGACGTCCAGCAGTGTGACGGAGGCGCCCGCTTCGGCGAGCAGCCCGCCAAACAGCGAACCCATGGCGCCGGCGCCGAGGATCGTGATATTCATGGCGATGTTCTTCCCGCTATCACGGTACCTGGCCGCGAAGGGCAGGGATGTGAACCTCGTCACAGCCGTTTGTGAGGCAGGCCGATCCGGGCGGCTCTGTTCCGTTTCGGGCCGCCCCGTTTTCACCGCCCCGTTTTCAGCCGAGGAATTTCTTGAGCGGCTCCCAGTAGTGTTCGTGCCAGCCTGCGCTCAGGTGGTCGTAGTCGCCGGCGGGGAATGCCGCGTGGTCAAGGATGACTGTGGTGCCGCTCACGGCCGGTTTGAATTGAAACCTGACCACCGAATAGACCCCAGGATCCCAATGGTTAGGACGCCACGCCTGCACGATGCGGTGGCCGGAGACGATTTCGATGGTGCGGCCGACAATCATTCCCTGAAACATGGAGAAGGCTCCGCCTTCGTGCGGATCGATGGTCGCGGGCAAGCCAGTGAAGGCGGCAAACTGCTTCTCGTCGAGGAGCGCGGCTTCGATGCGCGCGGGGTTCGCCGGCAGATCGATCTCCTGATGCAGAGCGGTTCGCGGGTCGCCTGGAGTTGTGGGCGGAAGCTGCTGCATGGTCTGCCGGGGCGTTTCGCTGTGAAGCGTCGAAGTGACGGCGAGGCCGCCGAGCGTGACCGCGAGGCTGCCGGCGAAGTGGCGGCGGCTGGGGCCGGGTGGTGGTTGGCGCATCGGGGAATACCTCCCTGGGAGTCAAGGAATGGGAACATGCAAACGAAATATGTTCAAGGTCATATTTTGATGGACCGGCGTAAGGGCGAGACGCATACTTGCGACATGGGCGAGGAGGAAACGCATGGCGTATCCCGAGGGCCATCGGAGTCAGATCAAAGCGAAGATCGTCGACAGCGCGCGGAGGCTGTTCAATCGGCACGGATTCGATAACGTCTCCGTAGACCAGATCATGGCCGGCGCGGGGCTGACGCGAGGCGGGTTTTACAGTTATTTTGGGAGCAAAAGCGAGCTTTATACGGAAGTCCTGGGATGTTTTTTCACCGATCCGCAGTGGAAGAACTGCTGGGAGGGTGTGCAGGTGGACCTGGCGGCGAAGGATGCGGGGCAACAGGTGGTGCGGGCCTACTTATCGAAGCAGCATTTTGAGGACGTTGAAAATTCATGCCCGATGGTGGCGCTGCCCGGCGATGTCACACGCGCGAGCGAGCGGGCGAAGAAGGCATTCGAGACGGTGTTTCTGGCGATGGTGAGCGTGCTGGAGAAGAGCGTCCTGGGGGGCCGGCGAAAAAAGGTCAAGGCAGAGGCGATCGCAGCGATGTGCGTGGGTGGGATGGTTGTGGCTCGGGCGCTGGCGCGGCGGGAGGTTGCGGACCAACTGCGGGATGGATGCATGGCTGTAGCCCTGGAGCTGGGCGGGTGGGGCGGCTCGCGCTCGGCGCTCACGACGAAAACCAAAGGCAGGTTGTAGATAGAAACTTGAAGCGGCGGCGGAGGTCGAGTCCGGGTCCTCCGTTTGCTGAGGACGACGCTTCAATCACTGGATCGGAAGCTGAAGATCCTCGCTGCGATCCTGCGCCGGTTGCGAGGCGAACTCGCGCTCGAGGCGGTCGTTGACGCCGGCCTGCGCGAATTCGGCGGCTACACGGATCCCGTTCATGATGGCGCGGTCGTTCGACGAACCGTGGCCGATGATGCAGACGCCACGCACGCCAAGTAACGGAGCTCCGCCATACTCTGAAGGATCGAGCCGGCGTCGAAAGGCGTTAAAGGCGCGGCGTGAGAGCAGTGCGCCAACCTGCGCGGTAACGGTCTGCGTCAGCGAGACCTTGAGCATCTCGCGCACCAGGCGGCTGAGCCCTTCGGACGTCTTCAGGGCGACGTTGCCAACGAATCCGTCGCAGACGATTACGTCACAGTTACCGTTATAAATATCGCGGCCCTCGACGTTGCCGATGAAATTAACCGGCAGCTTGCGCACCAGCACCGATGCTTCGCGCGTAAGGTCGTTGCCCTTGCCCTCTTCTTCGCCCACGGAGAGAATGCCTACGCGCGGACGCGGGATGCGAAGGACGGAGCGCGCGTAAAGCTCTCCCATCACGGCGAACTGCTCGAGGTTGTGCGGCTTGCAGTCCACGTTGGCGCCCACATCGAGCAGAACGCAGGGCGATCCGGAAAGTGT
>CAZSWI010000044.1:0-19506 GCA_964610635.1 uncultured Acidobacterium sp. | reverse complement strand
TCAGCGTGCTCACCAGCTGATCGAAGGTGTAAGTCTTCACCTCCGGTCCGTTGTTGGCTCCGCCGTGAAAAACGTGGCAGAAATCGTCGATCGATTTCTGCCCGTTCGTCACCTGATGGATAATGGTCGCCACCTCAAGCCACACCAGGTCGCCCTCGTCGTAGTAGTCGGTGCCGCGCTTCCAGTTGAACCACCCGCGGCTGCCGAATCCTCCGCCGCCGGCAGGCTCGCCAATGGCTGTGTCCAGCAGCGGCCGCCAAGTCCGCCCCGGACGCCCAGGCCCCAGCGATGCGGAGATGCTCGCAAGATATTCGCGGTACTGCTCCGGCGTCCACAGTCCGCTGCGCGCGGCCAGCATGGGACCGAGATAGTCCGTCAACCCTTCGTAGCCCCACAGCAAATCCGTCTCCATCGGCTTCTCAAAGTCCGGGGTCGTCAGGTCCGCAGGCCGCCGGAACTTGCCGTTCCACGAATGCACGAACTCATGTGGCAGCAGCCCCCCAACCACAAACCCCGCTCCCGGCGAGATGAGCACACGCTCCGGCAGGCGGCTGTCGTTCGACTCGTGATGCTCGAGGCCGAAGTGCGCCACATGATCGCTCAGCGTCAGCAGGAAATGGTAGTCGCGATAATGACGCGCACCGAAGAGAGCCCCCGATTCGGCGACTACGTTGGTCAGCCCCTTCTGCACAGCGGGAGCGATGGCCAAAGCGGCCTCGCTGTCAGCCACCAGATCGAGCTCGTGATGGATGGGCTCACCCGGCGGCGTCAGATCGATCACCCGGTAATATTCGCCTTCGATCACCGGCGAGTCGACCAGCAGCTCGAATGAAATGGGCTTGAACTGAACGTGATTGCCCGACTGACTATCGACCGGCAACGAAGTCCCAAACTTCCAGCCTTCCGGCAGGATCAGCGTGGCATCGTAGGTCAACTGCGCCGACGGCGTGCCTGCCGGATACAGCGCAACCTCGTTCCATTCGAGCACCAGCAGCTTGTCAGTGGCGGAGGCGCCGGCGGCTTCGATGTAGTCATAGGCCGCGTCAAGATGTGTGACCCCGGCAGGGACGTCGAGATGAAACGTATAGACGTCGAGCAAATCGCGCTGCCAAGGAATCTCCTTCCCGTCGGCCTTGAAGTGCAGTCCGGTCAGGCTCGACAGGGGGCCGTCGGGGCCGTGCTCGCCCGGAATCCACTTCGGGTAATAGAGCGTCAGCGGCCCGGGCGGGACAGGAATCGTTTCCCGCACGTGCAGGATTTTCTCCGGTGAATGCGTCGTGTCGACGGTAAGCGTGATGGCGGAAGCGGGTTGCGCCAAAGCAATGGGCGCGGCGGTGCCGAGGCAGATCGCAACAAACAGGCAGCAGGACCGAAGGTGCATGCACAGGCTCCAGGTGAAGAATGGACTATTCGCGCATCATAGCCGAATCCACGGAATGCCATTGGCCCGGAATGCAATGGCCTGGCATGTCCGCTCGCCGACTTCGGAACAAGACACGATACGATGCCTGCATGGAAATCTCCGCGGAGGAACTGAAGAAGTTGCTGAGGCTCGAACCGCATCCGCGCGAGGGCGGGTGGTTTCGGCAGACGTGGAAGGCGCAGGAGACGATTCCGCAGGATGTGTTGCCGGGGCGCTACTCAGGCGCCCGATCGGCGGGCACGGCGATCTACTATCTACTGGAGCCGGACACTTTTTCAGAGATGCACAAGCTCGCATCCGACGAAGTCTTCCACTTCTACCTCGGCGACCCGGTCGAGATGCTGCAGCTCTGGCCGGATGGGACTGGGCATCGAATCGTGCTCGGCAAAGATGTTGAAAATGGGCGGCTGCTGCAGACAGTGGTCCCGCAGGAAGTGTGGCAGGGATCGCGGCTCATCGATGGAGGACGCTTCGCGCTGCTGGGCTGCACCGTGAGCCCGGGATTCGACTACGCGGACTACGTGTCGGGTGAACGCGACGAGCTAATTAAGCAGTGGCCCCGTTGGGAAGAGATGATCCTTGGGTTGACGAGATGAAGGTGCGCGTCCTGCAAATCCTTGGTCATTCCGTTCTGGCGGGGTATGTCACAGTGGCACTCGCGGGTCTGTTAGAGCTGCTGGTCGGACTGGTGATCGGCTCGGACCGTTCACTTGATTTTTACTTTTGGGGACCAACGTTCGTGGCGCCGGGTCTGATTGCGCTCACCGCAGGGCTCCTCGTCGGGCGACGATCGCCCCGTGTCGTATCGTGGTTCGTATTTCTAATTCCTCTTATCTTCTCGACCTGGGAAATAGTCACCTGGATTCGTCTTGAGCCGCACGGAATCGCGATGGGTAAGCTCCTGAAAGACAACTTTCTCGGGGCGGAATGCGGCGCGTCCGAGTGTCTTGAGGAAGTGCTGATCACTGCCCCATTAATTGCATCGATTGCGTATGCGATCGGGGCGGAGATCGCGCGACTTAGCGTGGCTCGGCCGCGAGCCGCTCGCCGCTCAGCAGGTAATGCGTACTGAGGTTCTTCACCTTAGCAAAGTTCAACTGCCAGGCGCCCAGGCCTGAACGATAGCCTCAGCCATTCTTGCAATGAGAACCTCGGCTTCGTTGTCCGCTGTCCAGCTCGTGTCGGCGTTGTCGTAGGTAAACGCCGCAATGACGATGGTTCCCTGTTTTGTGAAAATCGCGCCCACGTCATTGCGGGCATGGTCGACGGCCCCGGTCTTGTTGGCAATGGCTGAGTCGCCTTCAGTGCTGTCCAGCTTTTCCAGATAGCGCGGGATCATGTCACGGTCGGACTGGACTTTCAACATGTGCATGGCGGCGGCGCACAGGTCTTTGCCTGCGGGAATTGGGATGGAGCCCGTCGCTTGAGGCGGCGCGGGACCAAGGTTGCACGTGACGAAACGCTCCATGATTCCGGCCATTTCGCGCGCCGTCGTTTTGCCGAGTCCGAACTGCAGCTGATCCGGCGGAACCGTCCCTTCTGCGGGACGGTAGACCTTCTTGTACAGCCATGTATTTTTGAGCGTGAGTCCCTCGGGTTCCGGTCCTGCCAGCTGGCCGTCGATACTCTTGAGGCCCAGGTCGTCGATCACCAGGTTTGTGGCTGTGTTGTCGCTGACGGCGATCATGAGGGTAAGCGCATCTTTCAGAGTGAGGCTGTGCGGCGTGTCGAGGAAGAGAAGCACCCCGGAGCCAGGGACCTGATCTTCTTTGCGGAGCGTCAAACGGTCGTCGAAGTGTGCACGGCCGGCGCGAATCTGCTCAAGCGCTGTGTAGAGGATGCCGAGCTTGATAACCGAAGCGGTTGGGACTGGCTCGTCGGCATCGATCGCAACCGTTTTCCCGGTGGCCAGATCGTGCGCGTACAGAGTGACCTTGCCGTGGAAGCCGGCCGTCAGCATCCGAAGCGGTGCGGTGAGAGCGGGATCATTCTGACCGAAAACGGAGATACAGGAAGTCAGAACCAGGAGCACAAGGGCAGGGAGTGTCGTTCGCATGGTTGGCAATTTAGCATCCGAGCTGTCAGTGCGGGTCTGGAAGGGCAGCATACCAGCGGGCGAGGAGCATGTGGACTTGAGCACCGTTTCTGCCGGGGATCTCAAATCGCCACCGGCGTCCGCTGGACTCCACGATAGCGTCGCCCTGAATGGCGCTGATCTGGTCGCGGGTGAGGCTGAAGGAGTGTGCGTCCGAGGTGTAACTGATGGTCTCAGGCGTCAGCTGCAGGGTGCCGGAGCAGAATCCTCCAAAGTGATGGAGGTGGTGAGCGGTAAAGCTGGGCGCGGCTGCGAAGGCTCTGCGGAACGGAATCCTGGGCTGCAAATTTCCGTTGGCTGGGCCGGTTATGTCCGTCGGCGAAGCGGGAACACCGGCATCATTCTCGAAAGAGGACGTTGAAGGCATGCCCGGTGTGGGCGCCGGAGAAGCGACAGTCGGAACGTCAACAGCGGCTTCGGGTGTACCGGCAGCCGGTTTGCGTTCTGGATTGGTTTGCATCTCGATTAGGGGATTCGTGACTGCCTTCGAGGCCGGAATCGGGACAGGCTTCGCAATCGCAATGGACTTTGTCGACGAGATAGGCGGTGGACTGGCCGGATTTGTCGCAGCGGCTGTTACAGGTGACCCGTGTCCAACCACGTCTGTAACAGCGGCTGCCCTCTTTCGCCCGAAGTAAAGGATCGCTGCAAGAGCTGCAGTAGTCAGCACCAGCGCGACAAGGCCGGCGAAGAACCAGCGAGGACGGAAAGACCGGGAACGCCTCTGCGCAGAGGGCGCCGCCTGCACCGGTGGGGCGTCATTGGCAGCGCTCGCAGCGGGAAGAACAGCAGGCGCGGGCGAAGTGGAGGCGCCAACTCGGACCATCCCAGGGTAGGAACCGCCAGGATAAGAAGCGGCAGGATTAGAAGCGGCAGCCGGCATGCCAGTCGAGCCAGGGTAAAGACTGGAAGAATTGCGCTGCAGGCGCTTGAGATCGGCACGCAGATCGGAGGCCGACTGATAGCGCAGATCGCGATCCTTCTCGAGCGCCTTATTGAGGATGTTTTCGAACTCAGCCGGGAGTTCGCGGTTCAGAGAGGTGGGCGAAGGCGGATGGTAATTGAGCAGCTTGTCGAAGACGACGGCGCTGGTGGTTCCCTTGAACGGATGGTTGCAGGTTGCCATTTCATAAAGCACGACGCCCAGCGAAAAAAGATCGCTGCGCGCGTCCAGGGGCTCGCCGCGCGCCTGCTCCGGAGACATGTAAGCTACGGTCCCCAGCGTAGCGCCGGAGCGAGTGAGCTTGTCCCGTTCGGAGACACCAGCATCGGTGGAATCGCCGGGGCCGGGGCATTCAAAGCGGGCGAGGCCGAAATCGAGGATCTTCGCCTGGCCGGAACCAGTAATGAAGATGTTCGCGGGCTTAATGTCGCGGTGCAGAATGCCCTTGCGGTGAGCGGCATCGAGCGCATCGGCCAGCTGTGCGCCAATCTCGATGAGACGAGGCGCTGGAACGGCCTGGCCAGCGTACAGGAGGTCCAGGGTCTGCCCCTCCAGCAGTTCCATGACCAGGAAAGGCTGACCGTCGGTCTCGTTGATCTCGTGGATGGTGCATATGCCAGGATGATTGAGCGCTGAGGCGATCCGAGCCTCGCGCCAGAAACGTTCAAGAGCGGCGGGATCGGAGGCTTCCGCGCCGGCGATGAGCTTGAGGGCAATGTGACGTCCGAGCCGCAGGTCTTCAGCTTCGTAGACCACGCCCATGCCACCTGCTCCGATATGGCGCAGGATTTTGTAGTGGCCAAGAGTCGAGCCTGGCTGGAGTCGATCCACGTGAACACTATGCAGCGGCGAACTGGCGTGTGCAAGGGAAAATGCAGATGCCGGAATTCCATTCCACCTCAACCTGGCCAATGGTGCCTGGGCGTTCGCCCATTCATGCGCGGTACAATGACGAAAGCGCCAGCGCCCGGGACGATGCTTGCAGGGAAGGCCATAATCCGGCATTCTAAGCAGCGGATCGGGGCGGCCAGATGAGACGTTGATCCCTATGATGCTTCGAGTTTCGCGGTATTCTGCCATGCTGGCCGCCAGTCTGGCCCTCTCTGTGGCGCCCGCTGTAGTTCCCTCCTTCGCGCAGGCTTTCGCACAGAGCCGTAACGCGAGCGCCACCGATGTCACGACGCAGCGATCCACCCAGTCTCCCTACCAGGGAACGGTCGTCGAGGACATAGTGGCGATGGTGAACGACCAGGTCATCAGCAAGTCGGACTACGATCGCGCGCAACAGGACCTGGACGCGGAAGCGAGGCAGCAGGGCTGGTCGCAGCAGCAGTTGATGGAGCAGCGGCGGGATTTGCTGCGTTCCCTGATCGACAAACAGCTTCTGTTATCGAAGGGCAAGGATCTCGGGATCAACGGTGAGACCGAAGTTGTGAAGCGGCTCGACGAGATGCGCAAGCAGTACCACATGGACACCATGGAGGACCTGCAGAAGGCGGCTGAGGCCCAGGGGGTTTCCTTCGAGGACCTCAAGCAGAACATCCGTGACAGCGTGATCACGTCGGAGGTGATCAGCCAGGAAGTGGGCCAGCACATTCAGGTCGCGCCATCCGAGATTCAGGCATATTACGCGGCGCATCAGCCGGAATTCCAAAGGCCCGAGCAGGAGAAGCTGAGCGAGATTCTGGTGGCGACGCCGAATGCGGACGACGGCGCGCAAGTGGCGGAGGCGGAGAAGAAGGCGGATGCGATTGAGGCGCGCCTGAAGTCGGGAGCGGAATTCGCGACTGTGGCCAAGGCTGATTCCAGCGGACCGACGGCGCAGGAGGGGGGACGCCTCGGCGATTACAAGCGCGGGGACCTTCCGAAGGTGATGGAGGACGCGACGTTCAATTTGCAGCCAGGGCAATTCACAGCCCCCATCCGCACCAAACAAGGCTGGCTGATTCTTGAAGTGACGGAGCACACAAAGGGCGGCCTGGCGCCGCTGGCAGATGTGCAGAACGAAATTCAGGAAAAGATCGGCTATTCAAAGATGGAGCCGGCACTACGCGATTATCTGGCAAAACTACGCGATCAGGCGGCCATCGAGGTAAGGGCGCCTTATTCTGACTCGGGAGCAACCGCCAACGAGATTAAATTCATCCAGGGCGCCTACACTCCGCCGCAACCGAAGAAAAAGAAGAAGGTGGAGCGTACGCGCTTCCGCCAGAAGCCGGAACGAAAGCAGAAGCAAACGGAAACGGCCAGCGCGGCTCCTCCCGCGGGAGTGCCGACGCTCGACAAGGTGAATTCTCAAAAGAGCGCGCCGACGACCGTGGCCAGCAGCGCCGGAACCCAAAAGCCAGGCAAGAAAGAGAAGATCCGGTTCGGCCAGGCTCCACGCGAGACATTGCCGACCGGCGACACGAAGCAGGTCGATGCCGGCGCGGCTGCAGGAGAAGCAGCGCCCGCCCCAACAACCCAGGTTGCCGTGAATACGACACCCGGCAATGGCGTCGCTCTCACCAACGCCGAAGGCAACGCGAACGGAAGCAACGACGACGAGAAGAAGCCCAAGAGCCGCTTCTCCGACCGCATGAAGGAGCCAAAGCAGAAGCAGGTGGAAGCGAAGGCTTCCAGGAAGAAGCAGAAGTTTGTTCCGCCGACGGAGACGCCCGAGCAGCAAGCGCAAGATCGACGCGAACAGGCGGCGCTTGGGTTGAACGGAGACACAACGAAGGTGAAGAAGGCGAATCCGGCTAAGGGAGGTCCAAAGCGGCGTTTGTCAGACCAGGACAAGAACGAAGACAAGAACGCGCAGCCAACGCAGAGTCCTGCACCGTCTACTCCAGCCGCAACGCCACCCGCCCAAGCCCCGCCGCCCGCAACGCAGACCACAACACCGCCGCTCCAGGGAACACCGCCGCAGCGCTGACTCCGATGAAAGAACCAATGATTGCCGATCTGGCCAGCCGGGAGAACCGCGAGATTACCGGCTTTTTCGCGGCGGCATGGAAGCAGTTGCGCACCGGCAGAGATGGCGGCCAGTACTTTGCGCTCACGCTGGGCGATCGCACCGGGCAGATCGAAGCCCGCATTTGGGAGATCGAGGGCGCGGGGGCCTTCGACGCGGGCGACATAGTCAAGGTTCTCGGCGACGTCTGCCGCTTCAACGAAAAACTCCAGCTTAAAGTGAAGAAGATTCGCCGCGCGACGCCGGGCGAGTACGATCTGAGCGACTTCGTTCCCCAGTCAGACCGGAATATCGATGAAATGTGGGTGGAACTCGAGGGCTGGGTCGCCACATTTCGGGATCCCCACCTTAAGACGCTGCTGCAGGCGTTTCTGAACGATGCGGAGCTGTCTGCTTCACTGCGTCAGGCTCCGGCGGCTAAGGGAATGCACCACGCCTGGATCGGCGGATTGCTGGAACACATTCTGTCCCTGATGGGCCTCTGCGAAATGGCTGCCCAACATTACCCAAACGTCGATCGCGATCTGCTCCTGACGGGCGTCGTGCTGCACGATATTGGGAAGTTGCGCGAACTTCGCTGGGGAACCAGTTTCGACTACACCATGGAAGGCCAGCTGTTGGGGCACATCACCATCGGGATTGGGATGATCGAAGAGAAGCTCGCCACGCTTCCCGACTTTCCGCCAGCTAAGCGGCTGCTGCTGGAGCATCTGGTGCTGAGCCACCATGGAGAATACGAGTTTGGATCGCCGAAGCTGCCCATGACGCCGGAGGCAATCCTGCTGCACTATCTCGATAACCTGGACGCGAAGATGCAGGCCGTCCGCAGCGAGTTCGCGCGCTCCGAGGCCAACGGCCGATCCGGCGCTGAGATGACGGAGTGGGTCCGGTCGATGGATCGCCCGCTGCTGAACAGCCAGGCTTATCTGAAGTCGGAAGAAATGCAGGAAGTTCCCGAGACGGCGCCCGAGCCGGCTTGGCACGAACGGGAAAAAGAAAGAAACCATGCCCTACCTTTTGAAGACTGAGCCCAGCACTTATTCGGTGGACGATCTCGCACGCGAAGGCGAAACCCTGTGGGATGGCGTATCGAATCCCGTTGCGGTGAAGAATCTGGCCAGGATGCAACGCGGCGAGATGCTGGTGATCTACCATACGGGCGATGAGAAGCGGACGGTTGGGCTGGCGAAGGTAGTGTCAGTCGATGCGAGCGATCCTAAAAACCCCCAGGTCCGGATCAAATTCGTCAGCAAGACGAAGACCCCCAGGACGCTGGCCGAGATAAAAGCACAGGCGATGTTTGCCAATTCGCCGCTCGTGCGGCAGGGTCGTCTTTCCGTGGTCCCTCTTACCGAGAAGCAGTACGCCTGGCTGGCGACCGAATAGCGACGGCAGCGACCGGATTCAAAGTCTGTTCATCTACAATCGAAAGCGGGTTTGTGAGGGCGATGCTGCGTTTTTCCACTGCCGGCGAGTCGCACGGGGAGAGCCTTGTCGCTCTTCTATCGGGAATACCTGCGGGTGTCCCGATCGATGAAGCATTTGTCAATCGCGAACTGTGGCGGCGTCAACAAGGTTATGGACGCGGCGGCCGGATGCGGATCGAGACCGATACCGCGCATTTTCTCAGCGGCGTACGGCACGGCAAGACGATCGGTTCGCCAATCGCAATCGCTATCGAAAATCGCGACTGGAAGAACTGGACTGAAGCGCTTCCGGTGGGGGTTGGTGATCCGGCGAAATACAAAGCCGTTGCATCGCCCAGGCCAGGACACGCCGATCTCGCCGGGGCTCTGAAGTTCGATTTCCCCGATGCACGGTACGTGCTGGAGCGCGCGTCGGCGCGCGAATCCACGGCGCGGGTCGCTGCCGGCGGGGTTGCCAAACAATTGCTTTTGGCACTGGGGATCGATGTCGCGAGTCATGTAATTCGTGTAGGCGCGGCCGGGCTCGAACGCGATGCAAGCTGGGAAGAAATTGCGGAGCTGCGGACGAAGGAAGAAGTTCTGCTGAACTGCGTGGACGCCGAGGCTGAAGAGCGGATGAAGTCCGAGGTGGACGCAGTGCTGCGGACGGGCGATACAGTCGGCGGAGTCTTTGAGGTCGTAGTCCACGGCGCGCCTCCGGGCCTGGGAACCTGCGCGAACTGGGACGAGCGGCTCGACGGCCTGCTTGCACAAGCGGTGATGTCGCTGCAGGCAGTCAAGGCCGTCGAGATTGGGCGCGGCGTGACGGCCGCGGAGTCGCTGGGGTCGGAGGTGCATGATGCAATCGGCTATGCGCGCGAGGCCGGGAACGGACGCCATACTCGCTTCACGCGCGAGCATAACAACGCGGGCGGCGTCGAAGGCGGCATCTCCAACGGCGAAGACGTCGTCGTACGCGGTTATTTGAAGCCGATTTCCACTCTGCGGCGACCCTTGCAATCGGTACGCTTCGACACACGCGAGGAAACAAAGGCGGCCTATGAACGCAGCGATGTGTGCGTGGTTCCGGCAGCGGGCGTGGCAGCCGAAGCCATGGTGGCGCTGACGGTCGCAAAACTGGCGCTCGAAAAGTTTGGCGGCGATTCGCTGCGGGAGCTGAAACGTAACTATGACGGTTACCTGGACCAGGTGAAAAAGTACTAGGAACGGAAATCAGGAATCAACAGAGGATGATTCGGGAAATAGTCACATATCCGGACCCGATTTTGCAGCGGCCGGCAGAGAAGATCACGGCGTTCGACGACGAACTCCGCACACTGGCCGCCGACATGTTCGAGTCCATGTACAAGGCCATTGGGATTGGCCTCGCCGCGCCGCAAATTGGCGTCTCGAAGCGGATCACCGTGATCGATCTCAGCAACCAGAAAAATCCAAAGGACAAGATCGTTCTGGTCAATCCGGAGATCGTTCACAAAGAGGGCAAACAACTGGAGGAAGAAGGCTGCCTGAGCCTCCCGGACATCCGCGACAAAGTTTCGCGAGCGGCGAAGGTGAAGGTTCGCGCCCAGGACCTCGACGGAAAAACCATTGAACTGGAGGGCGCCGAATTGCTGGCCCGGGCCTTCCAGCATGAGATCGATCACCTCGACGGCATTTTGTTTCCCTGGCGTCTGAGCGCGCTCAAGCGCGATCTGATCCTCCGCAGGATTCGGAAGTTACAAAAGTCCGGCGAGTGGAAATGAAGCTGGTTTTCTGTGGAACCCCGGCGTTCGCTGTTCCCACGCTGAAGCTGGCGCTGCGAGCCGGATACGATGTTCCGCTGGTGGTAACCCAGCCGGATCGCCCCGTGGGGCGCGGTCAGTCGCTCACAGCGCCTCCTATTAAGACGACCGCGATCGAGGCCGGCATCCCGGTTATGCAGCCGGAAAAAATCAAAAACAATGCTGAGCTGAGGGCAGAGCTCGAATCGATCCGGCCGGACGCCATTCTGGTAGTTGCCTACGGAAGAATTATTCCGAAGTGGATGCTCGATCTGCCGCGGCTGGGCAATCTCAATCTCCATGCGTCGCTCCTGCCGAAGTATCGCGGGGCAGCCCCAGTCCAGTGGGCCATCGCCAACGGCGAAGCCGCGACCGGGGCGACTACCATGCGTCTCGACGAGGGCCTCGATACGGGCGACATATTGCTGCAGCGAGAAATGGCCCTCGCGCCGAGCATGACTGCGATCGATGTCTTTCCCCTGCTGGCAGAGATGGGCGCGGACCTCATGATGGAGACGCTCCACGAGCTCGATGCGGGATCTATTACTGCGCGCAAGCAGGATGAATCGCGCGCGACCCTGGCGCCGATTCTGACGCGCGAAGACGGCCGAATGGATTTTTCGCAGCCGGCTATGGCGATCTACAACCGTTGGCGCGGATTTCAGCCATGGCCCGGAGCGTGGACGATGCTCAACGGCAAAAAGCTCGCGGTGCACCGGATGCTGCCAACGGAGGTGGGTGGCGGCCAGGGAGCGCATCCGGGCGAGCTGCTGACCGAAGAGGGAACGATGTTCGCGGCATGCGGCGACGGGAGCTGGCTGGAGCTGGTCGAAGTGCAGCCGGAAGGCAGACGGCGGATGACGGCGGGCGAGTTCCTGCGAGGAAACACCGCCGAGAGTGGCACGCGACTGGGATGACGATGATTGCTCCGGCGCGGCTGGTTTCGTATCGAATTCTGTCACAAATTGCGGCGTCGGATGCGCACAGCGATGATCTGTTGCGATCTCCGGAGGTCAATGCGCTCTCGCCTCGGGACCGGGATCTCACCACCACGCTGGTGTTGGGGACACTGCGCTGGCAGCTGGCGCTCGATGCGCGGATACGATCGCTTCTGGCGCGTCCGAATGCAAATCTGAGCGTTGAAGCGGCGACCGCGCTGCACATGGGTGCGTATCAGTTGCTGCATCTGGATCGTGTGCCGGCGCATGCGGTGATCCACGACAGCGTGGAGTTAGTTAAGTTGTCGCCGGAAAGAGCTGCCGCAGGCATGGTGAATGCGCTGCTGCGGAAGATCCAGCGTTCGGCGTCCAGCGTTCGGCGTTCAGAAGAGCTCGGTCAGGGCACGGCGGCTGTGGCAGCGTCAACGGCACATCCGGCGTGGATGGTGGAGCGGTGGACGCGACGGTATGGGCGCAAGAGCGCGGAGGCGATTTGCCAGTGGGATCAGGAGCCAGCCGGAATCACGATTCGATTGGCCGAGCCGAAGGCCGAGTTACCGGGGATCGAGACACAACCGGGAGCGTTTCTCCGGGCGGCGCGCCGGGTGATTCGGGGAGAAGTAGTGCGGAGCGCCCCCTTCCGCGCCGGCCAGGTCCGCATTCAGGACGAAGCATCGCAACTGGTGGCCGAGATTGCCGCGGCCGCATCGCCGCAGGCGAAGGGCGTCCTGGACACCTGCGCTGCTCCGGGCGGGAAAACGGCAATCCTGGCCGAGCGCCTGCCAGAGGCGAATATTACAGCAATCGACGTGAGCCGGAGACGACTCGACGCTATGCGCGCGACGATGCCAGCCCCAATCACGGAGCGGCTCCGATTCGAGGTTGCGGATGCGGCAAACCTGCAGCTCAAGCCGGAGTGGGACCTGATTCTGTGCGACGTCCCCTGTAGTGGCACGGGAACCATGGCGCGGAATCCCGAGATACGCCTCCGCATCCACGAGGCCGACCTGAAGCGGCAGCATGAGCGGCAGGTGTCAATTCTGCGGGCCGCCGCAACCGGACTCAAGCCAGGCGGCCGCCTGGTCTATTCGACCTGCTCGCTGGAGCCGGAGGAAAACGAGGACGTTGTCACGGAGGTTCTGCGTACGGTGGCCGGTCTCGGTCTGGTCTCGATAGAGGGCATTGTGGACCAGCTTGCGGAGCACGGGCGCGTTAGCGCTGAAGGTCGAGAGCGGCTGAGGACAGCGACCGACGATGGCTTTCTGCGGACGCTGCCAGGGGTGCATCCGTGTGACGGATTCTTTGCAGCGCTGATCGAACGCAGGATCAGCACACCAGCTGACTGCGGTTGAGATGCAGTCCGTCCAGGCGGCCGAGCAGGGTGACGGCGACGCGCTCGGGCTGGAAGAGGCTCGAGGCCATCGTCATCACTTCTTCTTCGGTAACGGCTTCCACGCGCTCGATGATCTCGTCGAGGCCAAAGAACCGCTCGAAGTACATCTGCTGCCGCGCCAGGTTCGACATACGGGACATCGAGCTCTCCAGGGAGAGCAGCAGATTGCCCTTCAGCTGGTCCTGTGCGCGCCGGAGTTCGCCAGGCTGCAGGGGTTCTGTCTTGAGGCGGCGGAATTCTTCCATGACGAGATCGATAACCTGCAGCGCGCGATCCGAAGACGTTCCCGCATAGACGCACAGCGAGCCCGTATCGCGATAAGGAGCGAGATCCGAGTAAATTGCGTAGACCAGCCCGCGTTCTTCGCGAACCGTCTGGAAGAGCCGTGAGCTCATGCCGCCGCCAAGGATGGTGTTCAGCAGCAGGGTTGTGTAGCGGGACTCGTCGGCGATAGGTGGAGCAGGCACGCCGAGACAAAGCTGCACCTGTTCGAGCGACTTCTTGTTGCGCAGATGAATGCGCGGTGTGACCGTGGGCGCGGCGCTGTCGCTCAGGGCGCTTCCCGGTGCGAGCGAACTGAAGGAGCGGGCGACCTGCTCGACAAAGGTGTCATGCTCGATGTTGCCGGCTGCGGAAAACACCATATTGCCGGCCTGGAAGCGCTGCTCGAAGAATCCGACCAAAGTGTTCTGCTCGAAGCTGCGAACCGTCTCGCGGGTGCCGAGGATGGGCTTGCCGAGGGGATGCCCCTTCCAGAAATTCTGTGTGAAGATTTCGTGGACGAGGGTGTCGGGGCTATCCTCATCCATCTTGATCTCTTCAAGGATGACGCCGCGCTCGCGGGCGATCTCTTCGGCGGCGAAAACGGGATTGAGGACCAGGTCAGAGAGGACGTCGAGAGCGGTGGGCACGTGCTCGTCGAGAACCTTGATGTTGAAGCACACGGTTTCTTTGCCGGTGAAGGCATCGAGATTGCCGCCGATCGCGTCCACCTCGCGCGCGATGCGCTGCGCGGAGCGGGACTTGGTGCCCTTGAAAACCATGTGCTCGACGAAATGGGAGATGCCATTCAGCTCTGGCACTTCATGACGCGACCCGGCGCGCATCCAGACCCCCATCGCTACAGAGCGGACGTGTTCCATGCGCTCGGTGAGGACGATCAGACCGTTGGGAAGTACGGTTCGGCGGATATTTCTTTCGGTATTCATTCCAATATTGGGTATTCCGCGCCGGCTCTACGGCAGAGTTTAGATGCGCTATTCTCGAATTTACAGATGACTACTGGCGGGGAACCACTCAACACCATTTTAGACGTTCCAGCTCCTGCTGGGGGTGGGGTACTTTTTGGCCTTTCGAATGAGTCGCTTGCAGGGATACTCGGAGAATTTGAATTACCGAAGTACCGCGTCCGCCAGCTCGAAACCGCTCTCTACCGGCAGAAAGTGGCGGCTCTGGAAGGGGTCACAACCTGGCCCAAAGAACTGCGGGAGCGGGTCGCCGCAGCCGGGTTCCGCGTTGGGTTACCGGAGATCATCGAGACGTTCCGGTCCGTGGATGGCACAGAACGATATTTGATCGCCGCTTACGATGGCCAGACGGTCGAAACAGTTTGGATGCCCGAGGGCGACGGTGGCGAGGACGGCGATCAATCGCCTGCCGACCAAGATTTGCGGAAGAAAGCCTGGTCGCGGGCGACGATCTGCGTCTCGAGCCAGATTGGCTGCGCGGTGAGTTGCCAGTTCTGCCTGACGGCGAAGCTGGGAATCATCCGCAACCTGACAGCCGGAGAGATCGCCGGTCAGGTCGCGGCGGTGCTCAAGCGGCAGAAGGCCGAACCCAGCCGCGATCGAATCAACCTGGTCTTCATGGGAATGGGTGAGCCCTTCCTGAACTACGACGCCTTTATGGCGGCGGTGCGGCTGCTGGTGGAGCAGATGGATATTCCCGAGTCGAGAATGACGGTCTCGACCTCGGGGATTGTGCCCGGGATCCTGCGTTTCGCCGCGGAACCGGTGCGGCCAAAGCTGGCAATCTCTCTGAATGCGCCGAACGACGCTGTGCGCGAAGGCATTATGCCGGTGACGAGGAAATGGAATATAGCTGACGTGATCGAAGCGGTACGGCAGGTGCCGCTGCGTCCCAAGGAGCGAGTGACATTGGAGTATGTGCTGCTCGGCGGCGTAAACGATCGGCCCCAGCATGCGGATGAGGTCGTGAAGCTGGTCCGCCGCGCGCAGTTCCCTGCCAAAGTGAATCTGATTGCATGGAATCCCGGACCCGGCGTGCCGTTCTCAACACCGGCCCCCGAGGAGGTTGCGCGGTTTCAGGAACGGCTGCGGGAGCAGGGTATTCCCGCCTTTGTGCGTCGGCCGCGGGGGCGCGATATCTACGCCGCTTGTGGGCAGCTGAAAAAGACGACGGCGCGGGGTTAAGGGCCTGGGATTAGCGGCCAGATCAGAGGGTAGGTTTGAGAACAGGCGAACCAGCGGGGTCCGGTGAGTCTCGGCTGGATTTGCGGGGGCTGAGCTGCCTAGACTACTTTTTGCTTATCGCCCATGCGACGGATCGGATGATCGGCTGAGGTCTAAATCGAGATAAGTTTGCTCGGAATGCGCCGGCTCAGGAGCATAACATCGACCATCGGCAGCATAAGTGTTCTGGCAAGCAGCAGTATCTTCCGGACGGCGCGGGGACTGTGCGTATTGCCATGCCAGGGCCCTGACAAGTGCGCTCTTTTCCGGATCGAAATCCTTTTCAGGGACAATGCAACCAGGAGCCGGCGGACATCGATCATCCCACACCCAAAGCTTTACGTTGGGAAATCGAGTCGCGATGTCCTGCGCCGTCGAAATCATCTGCGCTCCTGACGGCACGGCAATTCCTGAACAATAGATTCCAGGATTATAGGCTGAGTGATTCACCGCAACGAGCCACGCTCCGATGTAGCCGGCCTGCTCCGGCAGCAGGCTGCCGCCTTCCTCCTGATCCAGAAAAATAATTGTGCCCGGCGGGAAACCCTCCCTTTTCGCCGAGTCAACCGCGTTAGCAGCGTCTTCGCGCCCGAGTTCGGCCTCATCGTGGCCCTTGAGTTGAGCGTCCAGTCGGCCATTGAACAGCACCAGGAAACCAAAGCCCGCTGCCCGCACCACCCGCCGCTTCCCTGTCCAGGGATTGTTACTCATGCCAGGCGGGCTGTTGAGCCAGTAACCCGTGTATGCGAATGTCTTATGCAAGGCGGGTAACAGATCGTCGCCGGGGTAGCCATTCTTGTCGAAGCCTACATAAGTAGGCTGAGCGTCCGCAAAAACCGCGGTCATCAGCATGCATCCGATCAGAAATATCCTGAGCTTCATCACGCTAAGACCTAATCCTTGGATTCACCACCATATATAAGACATCGGTGGCGAGGTTCACCAGAACGTAAGTCAGACCCACCGCTAAGATGCAACCCTGGAGAAGCGGGTAGTCACGGTTAGAGATGGCCGAGACGGTCAGCCGTCCAATCCCAGGCCAGCTGAAGATCGTCTCGGTGACGATGGCCCCTGCTAATAGCGCGCCGAACTGCAGCCCGATCAGGGTCAGCACGGGAATCATGGCGTTGCGCAGCGCGTGCTTGTAGACCACGGTCCGCTCCGGCAGCCCTTTGGCGCGCGCGGTGCGAATGTAATCCTGGCCTAATTCTTCCAGCATCGAAGTACGCACCATGCGCGTGAGAATCGCAGCGAGAGCGCTACCCATGGTGACGGCCGGCAGAACCAGATGCGGCAAATCGCCCGCGCCCGATACCGGAAGCCATCCCAGCTTGATCGAGACCAGCAGGATAAGAATCGGGCCCAGCGCGAACGACGGAAACGAGAGCCCCAGCAGACTGACAACGCTGAGGACATGGTCGCGCGCCTGGCCGCGATGGAGAGCCGCGGAAATGCCAGCGGGAATCGCCAGCAGCAGAGCGAGCACCAGCGCCGCCGCTGTCAACTCCACGGTAAATGGATAACGTGTGAGCACTAAGTGTGTCACTGAGTCGTTGAGCCGGATCGACCGCCCTAAATCTCCATGCAACACGCCCCGCCAGTAATGAACGTACTGCGCTCCGAGTGGCCGATCAAGGCCGTAGGCATGGCGCAGTGCGGAGATATCTGCGGGGCGGGCACCCTCGCCCAGCATCTGCTCCACCGGATCGCCGGGCACGATATGGATAAGCAGAAAGACAACCGACACAACCAGCCACAGGACGGGCAGCGTATAGCCAAGCCTCACCAGAAGCGATCGCAGCAGCCGTCTCATCCGGCCGCCTTCTCCGCAACAGGCTGGGGCTGCTCGACCCTAACCTTGCCGATGCGTCTGCCGTTCATCTCGAGCACGGTAAGGCGGCGGCCCTCGTATTCAATGCTCTCGCCACCGTGAGGGATTTTGCCCAGGCGCGTCAGCAAAAATCCGGCCAGCGTCTCGACGCCACCGTCGCGGGGCAGGCGCCAGTTCATCTGCGTTTCCAGATCGCGCAGGCTCACGCTGCCGTCAAGAACCATGCCGCCGGTCGCCGTCGCCAGAACCGCGCGGCCGCCTATGTCGAACTCATCTTCCACTTCGCCGATCAGCTGCTCGATGGCATCTTCGACGGTGACCAGGCCCACTGTCGATCCGAACTCATCGACCACGATGGCGATGTGCCGCCGCCGCTGCTGGAATTCGTGCAGGAGATCCAGAACGGGCTTGGTCTCCGGGACGACGAGCACTTCGCGCATCACCTGGTTCAGGCGCAGATCGCTGAGGGGCGCGGTGGAGAAACGCGTGGCAGCCGTGGCGCGAAAATGCATAATGCGGCTGATGTCCTTCGAGTAGACCACGCCGACGATGAATTCCGACCCGCGGAGGGGATCGTAAACAGGAACACGCGAATGCAGTTCTTCAACGATGCGCGCGCTTGCGTCCTCGATCAGCATATCCGCGGGCAGCGAAAAGATTCTTTGCCGCGGGGTCATGATCTCGCGCGTCAACACTTCGTTCACTTCGACGGCGCGATGAATCAGCGACTCCTGGTAGGGGGGCAACATGCCCATGCGGCGGGCGGCGGTGGCCATCAGCTTCAGCTCTTCGGGCGAGTGGACGGCGCCTTCCGGCATCATAGGGGCGCGAAACAGCCGCAGCACCAACGAAGCGGAGCGGTTCATCAGGCGCACGATCGGCCGCGCCAGATCGATGAACACCTCCATCGGCCCGGCAACAGCGACAGCCATCTGATCGGCGCGACGCAAGGCCAGCGCCTTCGGCACGAGCTCACCTAACAACACATGAAAATAAGTGATGAAGGCGAAAGCCAGCGGCACGGCAGCCAAATGAGCGTAGAGACGCGCATGTGGCAGCGGCCCCATAGCCTGCTCGAAGATGCCCGCAACTGCCGGCTCGCCGATCCAGCCCAGCGCCAGACTGCACAAGGTGACGCCGAGCTGAACAGCGGGAAGAAAATCCCCAAGGTTCTCCTGCAGACGCCGCACGATGCGCGCACCCGGGTTATGCTCGGCAATGAGCTGCTCGATCCGCGTTTCACGGACGCTGACCAGCGCAAACTCCGCCGCCACAAAGAAACCGTTCGCCAGAATCAGGACTACGATCGCGACGCCGTGAAAGAGGAGGAACTCCGACATTGGCTCCGATTCTACGGCCTGTGCGCCGGTCGCGGCCTATTGATTGCCAGCCTCCGTGCCCTTGATGAATGCCGCCACGCGATCATGCAACTGCTTCAGGCATTCATCTTTCACATAGACCATATGGCCCGATTCGTACCAGGAATATTCGATGTTGGCGGCGATCTTCTCTGAGATGGGCAGGTGCTTGTCCTCATACATGGCGGCGTAGAAGGGTGTGGCCAGATCGTAATAGCCGCCGTTGACGAGGACTTTCAGCTTTGGATTGGTTTTCATGGCGGTTGCCAGGTCGTTGCTGACATTCAACAGAGGGAAACCCTGCCGTTTGAAATCCCACATGAAGCCGCCGCCGAAGTCCGCCTCGGGCAGGTAGGTCTGTCCTTCGCCATACTTCAGCGTATTGCGGACGTACTGGTTGAAGAGCGCAACATAGGCTGAGGAGATGGCCGAGCTTTGCGGATCGTAATCCGCGGTTTCGCTCAGCGGATTGATGGACGGCCCGGTAAAGCGGGTGTCGAGACGACCGGTGGTGTCGCCGGTGTCATCCTGAAGGCTCTTTTCGAACTGTCCCCCGGCGATACGCAGGTCGCCTTTCACCAGATAGTCGACGGGCAGCCCCGTGTAATCGTGGAGCTTCTGCGCGATGGTTTGCTTGTCGCTTTGACTTAGGTCGGTACCTTTAGCCAGGGCTTCAGCGTAGGGCCCCATTGCGAAGTCCTCGACTTCCTTCATGAAGGCGGGGAGATCGGGGTGCTCCTGGGGCAGTTTGTGGTGGTAGCGGGCGGTGGCGGCGTAGGTCGGCAAGGCCAGTTCATACGAAAGATCGATGCCTGGGTTCTGGTGGGCGCCATCGATGTCGGTGGCGAAGTTGAATATCTGCGACAGCAGGATGACCCCGTTCAGGTCGATGTCTTCCTCGTTCTCGAGGA
>CAZSWI010000043.1:0-19523 GCA_964610635.1 uncultured Acidobacterium sp. | reverse complement strand
CTTCGCGAAACTTGCCTTCGCGGACCGCCTGGCGCAGATCGACATTAGTGGCGGCAATGATGCGGACGTCGACCTGGATTTCCTGCACGCCGCCGAGGTGCATGAAGCGGCGGTCCTGCAGAACGCGCAGGATTTTCGCCTGCGTGTCCATGCCCATCGTCGCGATTTCGTCGAGGAAAAGCGTGCCGCCGTTGGCAACTTCAAAGAGTCCCTTCTTGGCGGCGATGGCCGAGGTGAAGGCTCCCTTGACGTGGCCGAAGAGCGTGGATTCGAGAAGATCGGTGGGCATCGCGCCGGTATTGACCGGGACGAAGGGCTTGTCTTTGCGCGTGGAGTTGGAATGGAGTGCCTTGGCGATGAGTTCCTTGCCGGTGCCGCTCTCGCCCTGGATGAGAACGGTGGAGCGGGTGGGCGCGACCTGCGCAACCAGGTCGAAGATGCGCAGCATGACATCGCTTTTGCCGACGATGTTGGGGAAGTTGTAACGCTGGCGGAAGGCACGCTTGAGCTGGACGTTTTCTTCTTCGGCGCGATAGCGGGCGATGGCTGCGCGGATATCGGCGAGGAGCTTTTCGTTGTCCCAGGGCTTCTGGACGAAGTTCTGGGCGCCGCCGCGGATAGCATCGACGACGTTATCGACGGTACCGAAAGCGGTGATCATGATGACCGGAAGCAGGTTCTCGCGATCGCGAATGGTGGCGAGAATCTCGATTCCGTTGCGGCCGGGCAGGGCCAGGTCGAGGAGAACCAGGTCGAAGGGCTGTTCGGCGATGCGTTCCAGACCCAGTTCGCCGTTTTCGACGCTGTCGACGGTGTAGCCCTCCATCGACAGCAGCGTCTCGAGCGATTCGCGAATGGCGGCTTCATCGTCGATGATGAGGATACGCGGGGCGGATTCCGAGCCGGCGATTTGCGAATTGGCGGGAACCGCGAGAGTGCCTTCAGACATGGGCGGGTTTCCTCAGCAACGGAAACTCGAGATAGAAGGTCGTGCCCAGGCCTACCTGGCTTTCCACGTGAATCTTGCCGGAGTGCTCCTGAATGATGCCGTAGGTAACGGCGAGGCCGAGGCCGGTTCCGCGAGGCTGGCCGTCTCGGCGCGCGGTTTTGGTGGTGAAGAAAGGGTCGTAGATACGGCGCAGATGCTCGGGGGCGATGCCCGATCCCGAGTCGGCGATGGAGATGCTGACGTGGCCGTTGACTTCGGTGGCGATGCGCAGGGTGCGCGGCTCGCCGCCATGCGCAGCCGCCCCGGCCATGGCGTCTTTGGCGTTGAGAAACAGATTGAGGAAGACCTGCTGCAGCTTGCCTGCGTTGCCCTTGATGGCGGGCAAGCCGGGCATGAGACTCGTTTCCACGCTGATCTGCGCAATCCTGAACTGATGTTCGAGCAGCGTCAGAGTTTCGCGGATGACGGCGTTGACGTCGGTTTCACGATACTCTGCTGCGCCAGTGCGCGAGAAGTTAAGCAGGCCGTTGACGATTTCGGAGGCGCGGAAGGTCTGCTGGGTGATTTTGTCGAGCAGGGGGCCGAGCTTCTCGTCGCCTTTAAGCTGGCG
Organism: uncultured Acidobacterium sp.; assembly: GCA_964610635.1. Taxonomy (GTDB): domain Bacteria; phylum Acidobacteriota; class Terriglobia; order Terriglobales; family Acidobacteriaceae; genus Palsa-343. The sequence goes on along the minus strand of CAZSWI010000043.1, from coordinate 17,964 downwards.
CGCGAGCATCTGCGCATAGGAGGAGATCACGGCGAGAGGGGTGTTGACCTCATGGGCCACGCCCGCAGCGAGCAGTCCGATAGAGGAGAGCTTTTCAGCCTGGGCAAGCTGACCTTCCATCTCCGTCTGGTCGGTGATGTCGTCGATGAGGATGATGCGGCCGACGGTGCGGAAATCGCGGGAGACAAGAGGCGCGATGGCGATGTTGGCGATGCGGGTTTCCTCGGCGCGGGTCTCAAGGCGGAACTTGTAGAGATTGTGGACGCCGGGCTGATCTTTGACGCGGCGGAACTCCTCGACCAGCTCGAGGGGAAAGACCATTTCGAGGGGCTGTCGCAGGACTTCTTTGCGGGAAAGAGCGAACATGACTTCCATCTGGGAGTTCCAGCTCTCGATGCATTCTTCCGGATCGATGGCGAGAATGCCGACGTTGATGGATTCGACGATGTTCTCGTTAAATTCCTTGAGGCGCTCGTACTCGTTGACTTTCTCTTCAAGGCTGGCGTAGAGGCGGGCGTTCTGAAGAGCGATCCCGATGTAGCCAGCGAGGGATTCGAGCAGCTCCATGTCTTCGCTGGAGAGAAAGTCGCCACCGGCGCGGCGGCCGAGGCCGATGACGGCGATGGTGCGGTCCTGAAAATCTCGGCCTTGCCATCCGCGAGCGCCTGGAACACCGACGCGACAGGGCAGGAAGTAGTTCATGTCGAGAAGGGCGGCGGTGCGCTGTTCATCGGGAGTGAGATGGAGCGCGAGCTGGGGATTCTCAAGGAACAGGTGGGTGCCGGCGTTGGGCTCGTCGAAATCGAGGAAGCCGAGATCGAGCCGGGCGGAGCGGAGGGTTTCCGGCAGGCCGTGTTGGGCGGCGAGGCGGAACTGGAGAGGGGCTCCCTCGACGGAGTCCGGCAGGAACACGGCGACGCGATCGACGAGCAGCGTGCGGGGCAGGCGGTCGACGATGGCGTGCAGCAACGCGTCAAGGTTTGTAAAGGAGCTGAGGGCCCGGCCAAAAGCGATCAGGGTGTTGCGGTAGTCGTAGCTCTGGCGGTCGAAGAGACGGTCGACGCGCAGCTGGATGGTTCGCTTGAGGGGCTCGAAGAGGAGAGCGGCGACGATGATAGCGGCAAAGAGACCCCAGATGCCGAAGCTGCGCAGACGCGCCTGCGCGAGGGCTCCGGCGATAGCGAGGAAGGAAAAATAGACGCCGACCACCGCCGCAGTGGCCAGTGTGTAGGTGACGCCGCGCTTGAAGATCAGGTCGACGTCCATCATGCGATAGCGGACGATGGCCCAGCTGAAGGTGAGCGGGAGGAAGACCATGCATATGCCGGCGATTTTTGTGAGGGCATCGGGCATGGCGATATCGGCCATGTAGGGAATGGCGGAAAGCAAAGTGAACGGAGCAACGGCGAGGAGCGTGCCGCGGGTGAGCCACTTCAGCTGCTGGCGTTCCAGCGGCGCCTCAGTCGCGCGGAAGTGGGCGTAGAAAACCGCGGCCGCGAGCAGATAGAAGAGGGCCTGGTAGCCGGTTGCCACCTGGTCGAGACGATGGCGCAACACCTCGGTTGCCGACCAGACTTCGATGGCCATGACCTGGAGGCCGATCAGCGCCGCGGCGGGCAAATAGATCAACGGCATCAGCCATGGCTTGCGCTCGCGCCGTTGGGAGGAAAACACCAGGGCGAAGTGCAGAAACAGGGCCGGCTGCAGCGCATTGGCGCCGATCTTGCTCCAGTAAACAATCCAGTCGAACTCGTTCAGTTTGCCCGTGTACCAGAACGAATACAGAACGAAAGAAACCAGGCAGAAAATGTAGAAGTGGGTGGAGTGGGGCGCGGTCCAGCGCCGGAGCAGCACATAGAGGCCGATGCCGAGATAGACAAGCGCGATAAAGCGGAAGCCCTGGTGGATGCTGCGATCCTGGACGTCCAGAATGACGGGCACGTCCGGCAGGCGGATGCCGTGACGCTCGAGGGTGTAATGGATGGTGAGGTTCGCGCCGGTGCGCCACATTTCGCGCGCCAGGGCGGCTCCGCTGGGAGTTGGGACGTTATCGGCCGACAGCAGCAGATCCCCCGGCTTGACTCCGCCACGCTCGCCTGGGCTGTCGGCTGGAACCCGTTGGGCGTCAAGTCCTCCCTGCGCTTCGACCCACCACACGCCATCGGTGGGGGACTGATATCGGCTTTCCTGGACCAGGTTGAAGCCCGCGCACACAATCGCAGCCCCGGTGAAGAGCGCCAGCAGCACGGCGACAATGCGGGTTTGGAAGGTGCGCTGCATGCTGAGTGACGTGGTTCCTGAGTCATTTTCCGCAGGGAATCTGCGCTCGCCTGGCCAGGAGTCCCTGGTTTTTGTTTCGGATATAGATCAACTGTAGCGATAAATTGCAGCAACTTGGCTGCCACTGGTAATCCAGGATACGGTATTTTGGTGTTGCCGCGTATGTCTATGACTTGGTGCTCACATACGCGCCAAGGTCTTCGCTGGTTCCCCGCACCTGGCCGCTTCTGGAGGCTTGGGTCTCTGGAAAGTTGTCAGCAAATATGAAAAATCATAAGAAGAAACGCCAGCGGGGATGCCACTCTGGAACGATGATTGAGGGAAAAATGGAGGCTATTGGTGCTCATCAGGCTGGCGGCTGGTAGCCCAGATGATGCCGCCAAGGAAAATTACAACGAAGCTGCCAATCACAAGAAAGACCATGGCCGTTCTCCCTGGACCGGTGCAAAGACCGTTCCCAACTCAGCATACCTGATGACTGCTTTGTGCTCTTGCAGATTTCAGGCCCCTCACATGCGGTAGAGTGAATCTGGGAATTCCAAAATGAAGAAGTCAACCGCGGGATGCGGGTGTACTTTGGCCCTTGTTTTGGGCCTTTGGTCAGGCTCTGGACCGGCTTTGGCGGAGAACGGAGGCATGCCGGCAGGACAGGCCGGCACGAGCGCTTCCCCGCCCTCGGGGTTGCCGAACCTGCCGGCGGCAAACGCGATGCTGGCCGAGGGACTGGCGGCGTTGCAGGGGAATCATCCGCGTCAGGCGCTGACGGATTTTCAGCAGATTCTGAAATCGGATCCGGGAAACACGGCGGCGAACCTGCTGGCGTCGACGGCTGCGGTGGAACTCTATCAGGGCCAGCTGGCCGTGCAGTACGCGGAAAAGGCGCGGCAACTCGAACCGGGGAACTGGAAGATCCACACGACGCTGGTGGCAGCCTATTCAGCGGCGGGCATTAAAGAGCAACGCGACGTGGAGCGGGCGATGCTGGAGCAACTGCATAAAATGGGGGCTCCCGACGCGCGGCAGGCGACGGGGTTTCTGATCGAGATGTTTCCGGTGGGGGCTTACCGCGTCGATGCCGTGGAGTATTTCGAGCCGATGGGGAAGTTTCACACGTATTACCGGTTCCTGGTGCGGCAGGCGGATGGACGGCGGGTGTGGGAGGTCGATGTGGAGAGCGACGACTTCGACGAGCAATCGTGGGCAGCGGCGCATCCGGCCGAGGCGGCGTCGGGGAATCGGCAGTTCCAGATCACGGGACGCGGGGACAACAACCAGAGCGTGGACTACCGGAATTTTTCGGGAAAAGCGGACTACGACAATATTCGGGTGATGGTGGTGGAGATTTTGCGGACGCGGGACGTGCCGGGGGGGTAGGGTGGCAATCGACGGCAAGGTGTTTCATGATGAGGAAGGCGAGCAGGAGTTGCAGCGAAAGGCGCAACAGGGTGTGACGGACTCGGGTTTGGCTGCCGGTCACAGCTTTTAAATGCCTTCGCCCATGCTGACGAGGCCGGAGCCGGATTGTTCGGTGCGGTAGAGATCGCGTTCTTCATCTTCAACGGAGAAGGAGCGGACCTGGTCCAGCTCGCGGGTGGTGAGTTCGAGTTGGCCGTCGAGGACATCGACACGCAGGCGGAGACGCTTGACTTCTTCGGCAAGGGCGATGATGACGCCGGAGAGCGGATCTTTGATCTGGTTGGGGTCGGTGATGAGAACGCGCTCGCCATTTTGGTAGACAATGTGCGCCGGGACGCCCACGACGGTGGAGTTGGGCGGGACATCGCGCAGGACGACTGATCCCGCACCGACGCGGGAATTTTCGCCGATGCAAATGTTGCCAAGGATTTGTGCATTGCTGCCGGCAAAGACGCCGTCGCGGAGAGTGGGGTGGCGCTTGCCGTGTTCGTGCCCGGTGCCGCCCAGGGTAACCCCCTGGTAGAGGGTGACGTCGTCGCCGACGATGGCGGTTTCTCCGATGACCACGCCTGCGCCGTGGTCGATGAAGACGCGGCGGCCGATGGCGGCGGCGGGGTGGATCTCAACGCCGGTCAGGAGGCGCGCGAACTGGGAGAGCAGACGGGCAATCAGGCGGAGGTTGGCTCTCCAAAGGGATCCGGTGATGCGGTGCATCCAGACGGCGTGGAGGCCGGGGTAGCAGAGGATCACCATGAGCCGCGAGTTGGCCGCGGGGTCGCGGGCCAGGATCGAGTCGATGTCTTCGCGGATGGTGGCGAGCATGGCAAAGACAGGGTACAGGGTACAGGGTGCAGGGTGCGGGCTGACGTGGCTGGCCTACACCTTGACTGGCGCTTCGATGGGCTCGGCTTTGAGTTGCTGCGCCTCGTTGCGCAGGTTTTCGAAGAGCACGGTTGAGATGTAGCGTTCGCCGAAGCTGGGGATGATGACGACGATCAGCTTACCGGCGTTTTCATCGCGTTTTGCGACCTGAACCGCTGCGTGGACTGCGGCGCCGGAAGAGATGCCGACGAGCAGGCCTTCTTCAAGGGGCAGCCGGCGGGCCATGGCAATAGCGTCGTCGTTCGAGACCTGGATGACTTCGTCGATAAGTTTTGTATCGAGAATTTTCGGCACGAAGCCCGCGCCGATTCCCTGAATTTTGTGGGGGCCCGGTTTGCCACCAGAGAGGACGGGGCTGTCGGTGGGCTCGACTGCGACAACTTTGAAGGAAGGTTTACGGGGCTTGATGTACTCCGAAACGCCGGTCAACGTGCCGCCCGTGCCCACGCCGGAGACGAGGATGTCTGCCTGGCCTTCGGTGTCGTTCCAGATTTCCGGGCCGGTGGTGTCGAAATGGATCTTCGGGTTGGCGGGATTCTCAAATTGCTGGAGCATATAGCCGTTGGGTGTGTCTTCGAGAATCTGACGGGCTTTGGCGATGGCGCCGCTCATGCCGTTGGGGCCGGGTGTGAGAACGATCTTTGCACCGAAAGCAAGCAGGAGCACGCGCCGCTCGAGGCTCATGGTCTCGGGCATGGTGAGGATGAGCTTGTAGCCTTTGACCGCTGCGACGAAGGCGAGGCCGATGCCGGTGTTGCCGCTGGTGGGCTCGATGAGGACGGTTGTTTCGGGGTGAATCTTGCCTTCGCGCTCAGCGGTTTCGATCATGGCGAAGCCGATGCGGTCCTTGACGCTGTTAACCGGGTTGGCGCTCTCGAGCTTGGCGACCACGCGGGCGTGCGCTCCGGCGGTGACGCGGTTGAGCTGGACCAGAGGGGTGTTGCCGATCAGGTCGGTGACGCTGCTGGCGATCTTCATGAGTGAATCCTCGACACGGAAAAATTGCGCAGTTCCAGTGTAGATGCGCGAGGTTACGGTGACTATGCAGACTTTGTGGACAGCGCGCGGTCGTCTATTTCTTGTTCAGTTCGCGCATCATTGCCTCAACGCTGTTCGCCCGCGAAACGTTACCCCGGTCTCCCGCCTCGATCGCGACCCGCGTCCGGCGGGTAGGAGTGGATTGACTGGTTCCTTCGCCCAGCTTCTGGACGGCGGCGACGGAGTGTAATTTGCGTTCGAGGTGGCGTTCGAGGGCCTGGCTGGCAAAGCGGCGCAGATCGGCGGCGCGGTTGGCGGGCCAGTCTTCGGCGGCCAGGGCGGCTACGGGCGATTGGAAGATGCGCCGGGCGAGGGCCAGCGATTCGGCGCACAGGACGCGGCTGCCGGCCTTCTTGTGGTGCGAGCAGACCAGGCCGTCGGACCAGGCGTCAAACCAGGCTGCGCCGGCGCCGAAGGCTTCGCCGCACAGAGTGCAGTGGGTGAGCGAGGGCATCCAGCCAAGGAGGCGGGTGATCCAGAGGGAAAAATAGGTAACTGGCATCCAGACGCAGCCGTCGCGGGTCTGTTCGAGGACGGCGAGGACAAGGCGAAAGACGGCTTCGTGAGGATCGTGATCGGGCAGCGCCTCTTCGAGAACTTCGGCATAGAAGGCAAGAGCCGCGGCGCGCGCGTAGTTTACCGGATCGGAGAGTGGGGAAGAGAGGACTTCACAGGCGTCGAGGCGGACCAGATCCTGCTTTGGCCTTTCGACGTAACTCGCGTAGACCAAGGTCATGGGTTCGAGCGCTCCGCCGAAGCGGCGCCGCGATTTGGCCGCCGCTTTGGCGATGCCACGGATTCTGCCGTGGCTGCGCGTGAATAGCGAGACGATCTCGTCGGCCTCATGGACGGGCCATTTGCGGAGGATGATGGCTTCTGACTGCTGGGTGGTCACGGGGTTCGGGTCCAGACTAGCCCAAAGTGGAGTGCACCGGGGCGCAGGGCATCGGGCTTCGGCCTCCGATACATGCTCTGCTATTCCAAATAAGCATTACAAATTCCGACCATCAGTAATTTTTATAGGAGGACTTCCTTATAGCGGGCGCGATACCCTGAAAAACGAACCGCCAAGTCTTTTACACAGCACTCGAATTCGTCGCCCCTCAGGCGAGGATTATGCTGGTGCTTTGGCTTCAACCGATTGGCCCGCGGCAAAACAACATCCTGATCACGATTCAGAGGAGAAGCATGTCGACTGATTATCGGAATTTCCTGGCGCTCTCGTACGAGGAGCTGGAGGAACTCAATTTGAAGGCCAAGGATCAGCGCAGGACGCGCGTGGCGCTGGACAAGATTCAGGAAGAGCGGCTGAAGTACCTGACCGACCAAAAGGGGATTAAGGCGGTCACGGTGCTGTTCTGCGATCTGGAAGGCCGGCTTCACATGCTGGACTACGACAAGAAATTTCTGGTGAAGAGCTTCGACAACCTCACGTTCGACGGGTCTTCGATTCGCGGATTCACGGCGCAGCGGGAGAGCGATCTGCGGCTGGGGATCGACTGGGCTGCATTCTATTACGCGCCCGCCGATATTTTCGGAGCCGGGAAAGTGCTGGTGTTCGGCGACGTAATCGACAAGGGTGGAGCGCCGTATGCCGGCGATACGCGGGGGGTATTGAAAACTTTTGCGAAGGAGCAATACGAGAACAACGGCTACACGCTGAATGCCGCCAACGAAATTGAAGGGTTTCTGTTCGCGGGGATCGATGCGGAGAGGAATTTTCCCACGGCTGGCCGGTTCGATTACGTGAATACTGGCGGGTACTACTATTCGCTCCCGAGCGATCCACTGCGAAGCTTCATCGATACGACAGCGGAGGTGCAGCGCGCGATGGGCTTCGAGAACGAGAAGGATCACCCCGAAGTTGCGCCCTCTCAGTTTGAGATCAACTACAGCTACGGTGAGGTCGTCGCGGCTGCGGACCAGATTCAGCTATATAAACTCATCTGCCGACAGGTGGCGACAAGGCTGGGCATGTCCGCTTCGTTCCTCCCCAAGCCGGTGGTGGGCGTGAACGGCAGCGGCATGCACACGAACGTATCGATCAGCAAGGATGGCAAGAATCTTTTCTGGGATCCCCAGGGACAGGAGAAGCTCTCGGCTGCTGGATGGGAATTTCTGGATCGCATCCTGACCCACGGGAATGAGACTTGTCTGTTGCTGAACTCGAGCGTGAATGCTTATCGGCGGCTGGATCCGCATTTTGAGGCTCCGAACCAGATCAAGGCTTCGGCGGTCGATCGCGGATCGATGATCCGGATTCCCATCGGCAACGAACGCTCGATGCGCGTGGAGGTGCGCTCGGTCGCTCCGGACGCGAACCCGTACCTGGTGATGCTGTCGGTGTTCAAGTCGGGCATCGAGGGAGATACTTCGCAAATCGCGAATCTGCGGCAAGCAGAACGGTATCTGCCGGACAACATCTACACCGCGCTCGAGGATTTCCGCAATTCCGCGTGGATCACAAAGCTTCTGGGAGAAGACGTGAAGGGGCGGTATGCCGATTTGAAGCAGGCTTCGGCGGATCGATGCCCGCGGCTGTTGGGAACGTTCGTGAAGCCGGAGGAGGTGCAGTTCCATCACGAAGTTTATAACCAGTTCCTCTGGAACCATTTCTAACGATTTGCATCGAGCCGGACGCTGGACTGGCTGCCAGGCGCACGCGCCCTTCGGGCGCAAAAACAAACTAATATAGAGCCCCGGCGATGAGCCGGGGCTCTTTGTTTGCCTGGCGAAGCAGGGGGCCGTTTGGCATGTCTACGTGCCGATGAAGCGCGCGTACAAGCTGCGGGCCACGGCGACATCGGATGTTCCCTGGATAATGGCGCGGCCGTCGGCGAAGAGGGTGAGCGTGTGTTCGCCGCGCTTAAAGCGGAGCAGCAGGTCATTTCGCAGGACATGCCCGTGAGGACTGAGGCGGTTCTCCATCTCGGCGAGATCGATGGGGCGGGAGCGGTCGTGGATCTGGACGGAGTTGCGGCCACACAGGGTAATGTGCGGCCGGCCCTCGGCGCGCAGGTGCGCGAAATCTCTCAGACCACAGACCGAGCAACTGGCTCGCGGAGCGGTGGCGGAAATTTCCGTCCACTCGTTGCTCCAGACGTCGCAGGAGAGCAGGGTTCGCCGCATTTTGTCTCGGGCTCCGACGATCCATTTGAGCGCCTCGGTCACTTCGATCGAAGCTGCGAGGTTGACCGCAGTGTTGAGAATCCCCGATGTGTCGCAGGTGTCGACCGCTCCGTGCGGCGGTTCGGGGAAGATGCAGGCGAGGCACGCGGTCTCCGCCGGAAGGATGTTCATCGTCACTGCATAGGCGCCGACAGCGGCGGCGTAAATCCAGGGTTTGTGCTGCTCCACGGCATAGTCGTTGAGGAGGTAGCGGGTTTCGAAGTTGTCGGTGGCGTCGAGAACGATGTGGGCCTCGCGTAGCAATTCGTGAATAGTAGCGGGAACAAGGTCGGCAACGTGGGCGCGAATATCAATTTCGCTATTGAAGGACGCAATCCTGCGCTGTGCGGCACCGGCCTTGGGCAAAGCCTCGCGGGCGTCAGCCTCGTCAAACAGGACTTGCCGCTGCAGGTTGCTCTCTTCCACAAAGTCGCGGTCGATAAGTGTCAGCGCGCCCACCCCGGCGCGCGCCAGCAGGGCGGCGGCGGCGGCTCCTGTGGCGCCTACGCCGACAATTGCGACATGGGCGCGTTCAATTTTTTCCTGACCCTCGGTTCCGATCGCAGGGAAGAGGACCTGGCGCGAATACCGCTCGCGTGAGTTTCGGGCCGGGACGGTCTGGGACGCGGCAGCCATCTCTCAGTAGTATAGAAACTTCGGAGACATATCTGGTTTTGCAATGCATAGTCCTGACTCCGGGTCCGCATCTCAGGTTTCGAGAGCAACCCAGAGAATTTTTCCAGCGGGCTGGGTCGGATTCAACCAATCGGGAAACTCAGTGTTGCCTGAAGGTGTTTAACGGGACATAAGACTCTCTGGTCTTGCGGCAGCGAGCATCCCGGTGGGGAACGAGGACGGTTTGGGTTCGAAAGTGCTTCCTGGTTTGCGCGGCAATCAATGGGTCGGGACGGGGGCTGAAGGGCACTCGACGTTAATGTTGCGTCGCGCTTCTATCATCTTCCTGCTGCTATTGGCGTGTCGTTCCGCCGTATATGCACAGCAACCCGCCAGCCCTGCCGCGCAGCCGCCAGGCGCCGGTTCGCCGGAGCAGCTACAGAAGAAGACGCCGCCCGTGCCTCCGGGTAGCGTGCTGCCTTCCTATAACACGACCCAGGAGAAGCCGACGGAAAAGGCGGAGCCAGTGCCTGCCTCCGTCGATCTGGAGGGATGGTCAGGGCTCAAGGTGGTGGAGGTTCGTTTCGAGGGCGTGGATCGAGGCGCTCTCGATCCGCTTCCGGAGCGGATGGAACAACAGGCGAATTTGCCACTGGACCCGCTCAAAGTGCGCGCCAGTCTGCGCCGTCTTTACGCTACGGGGCTCTATCGGACCATAGCCGTCGATGGGCAGCGACAGGGCAACGGCATTATTTTGATTTTTCGAGGAACTCCTACGTTGTTTTTGGGACGGGTTGTGGTCAGGGGAGTGAAAAGCAGCCATCTGAGCAACCAGCTCAACTACTCGACGAGGCTGAACCCGGGCACCCCTTTTACGGATCAGAAACTTAGCCATGCCGGCGAATTATTGCAGCAAACGCTGAAGGCGAATGGCTTCTATCAGGGCTCGATCGCGCGACACACAGCCGTCGACAAGGCGAACGCCGAGGTAAACGTGCAGTTCGACGTGAGTACCGGGAGGCCGGCGCGGGTTGGGGACGTGGCGGTCGAGGGAGACAGCGGGATGACGACTCCCGTGTTCCGGAAGAAAGCGAAGCTGAAGGCCGGGTCGAAGGTCAATTCGGAAACGGTAAGCCGGGCTCTCAACAATCTGCGGAAGCAATACCAGAAGCAGCAACGGCTGGAAGCGAACGTGAGCCTCGAGTCCAGCCAGTACGAGCGGCCGGCGAATCACCTGAACTACAAGTTCGAGGCGGATCGCGGACCGATTGTAAGAGTCATCGTGGAGGGAGCGAAGCTGAGCAAGGGCAAAGTGCGCAGCCTGGTTCCTGTCTACGCCGAAGGAACGCTGGACGAGGATCTGCTGAACGAGGGGAGTAAGCGCATCCGGGACTATTATCAGCGGCAGGGGTATTTCGGCGCGAAAGTGACACACACCTCGGACGCCAGGGAGGGCGTCACCCATGTCACTTACGCTGTGCACCTCGGGCCGCGGGCTCGAATTCTGTCGGTCGGCATCGATGGAAACGGATATTTTGGAGCATGGTTGCTGCGCCAGCGGCTGAGCATCCAGGCGGCGTCGCTGCTGGTGCCACATGGCATCTACAGCCAGGCGCTGCAGGCGGCGGATGTGAACGCCATCACCGCTCTCTACCAGGGCAATGGTTTCACCAATGTAAAGGTGACGCCGGAGATCCGCGAATCGCAGACTCAGTCGAAGCTTGGCGAGCGGAATCTGACCGTCACTTACAACATTGTTGAAGGTATACAGCAAAAGGTCGGCGTTTATAAGATCGACGGAGTAAGTCCGTCTCAAATGGCGGATATTCAGTCTAAGTTGAGCCTTCAATCAGGGCAGCCTTACTCCGGGAATAACCTCACCGCCGATCGGGACGCCGTGCTGGGATACTTTCTCGATCACGGATACGATCATGCTCAGGTCATTCTCCGGCAGAATCCCTCCGCGAAGGATCCGAACATCATCGACGTGAATCTGCATGTGGCGCCCGGCGATCAGATCTTCATTCGCAATGTGCTGATCAGCGGTCTGCGTTACACCCATCCGGGGACTGTGAAGCACGACATACTCGTTAAAGAGGGCGAGCCTCTCGACCAGGCCAGGCTTCTTCAGACGCAGCGCGAGCTTTACAACCTGACCCTGTTCAATCAGGTTACGACGGCGGTTGAAAATCCCGGAGGCGACGAGCCGCGGAAGAATGTGCTGGTGCAGTTCGACGAGGCGCGGCGCTGGAACGTTACCTACGGCGGGGGGTTTCAGGTGCAGACCGGAACGCCGAGCACCAACTGCCCCAATCCTCTGAGCCTGATCGCGCTGGGCATCAACCCCTCGACGTATACCTGCAGCCCCAATGGCAAATTCGGAGTGAGCGCTGTGGCGGAACTGGATGTTTCGAGGATCAACCTGTGGGGCCGGAACCAGTCCATCACGTTTCGATCGGAATACGGTTCGCTGGAGCAATTGTTCACCGCAAACTATAACTGGCCGAGGTTTTTGAATCACCGGACCTTCGATTTTTCTTTTGGCGGCGGCTATATCAACGCGCAAAATGTGGTCACGTTCGCATCGTCGACGTCAGAAGGGGACGTGCGGGCGACGCAACATCCTAACCTGATCGACACACTCATTTATCAGGTTTCCTACCGGCGAGTGAAGGTCGACCCGGATACGATTCAGGTGGCCCCCGACCTGATCCCGCTGCTGTCCGAGCCGGTGCGCGTAGGGGGCCCGGAACTGACGTGGATCCGCGACACGCGGCGGCCGGAGCCGCTGGATGCGCAGACGGGAATGTACAACAGCGTCCAGGTATTCGCGACGGACAATGTGTTTCTGACCTCGGAGGCGAACTACGCCCACTTCGACTGGTCGAATGCCAGTTACTATCCTCTGGGCAGGCTGAAGAAATACGTCTTTGCGCGCAACACCCGGTTCGGGATGGAGCGAGTTTTTGGCGAGGCCAAGTATGAAGCGATTCCCCTGCCGGAACGGCTCTACGCCGGTGGTCCCGAGTCCATGCGTGGGTTCCCGCTCAACTCCGCCGGGCCGCGCGATTCGCTGACCGGTTTTCCAATCGGGGGGGCGGGAGTCTTTGTGAATCAGACTGAGCTGCGGTTGCCCAATCCGCAACTGCCGTATTTCGGCAATTCGCTCGGCTTTGTTCTATTTCACGATATGGGGAATGTATTCAATAACTCGTCGGACGTCTGGCCGAGCGCGTTGCGGATTAAGCAACCGCATAGCTATACGTGCACCGGACTGCCGTATCTGACCGATGCCGTGCAGGAACAGGTGACGCGATCGTCGAGCACCAATCCGACCGGACAGTGCGACTTCAACGATTTCTCGCATACCCTGGGCGTCGGCGCGCGTTACCACACGCCGATTGGGCCGATTCGGTTCGACATGGGGTATAACCTCAATCCACCGGTTTTCCCGGTGTTGGTCACATACGGCAGCGGTAACGCTTCTAACTCGAGTTCACCGCTCACCTGCTACAACTCGAACGCATGCTACGGCCAGGCGAGCCACTTCAACTTCTTTTTCAGTATTGGGCAGGCGTTCTGATGGTGAAAGGTGCGCGCAATGCGGTTATGGGCGTCATCCTCGCGATGGCGAGCTGGGCTGCGCGTGCGCAAACTCCTTCGCCTCAGGCGCCACCCCCTCCACCCTCGTCTCCGTCAGCGGATAAGCCCATCGAACTCGACCACGTCGTCGGCATTATTGGTTCCAACGTTCTGCTGGAAAGCGACGTCGAACAGGAAATACACTTTGCCGCGCTGGAGCCTCTTCAGGTGCTGCCCGGGCAAAACACCCCGGATTCGGCGATGCGCCTGTTGATCGACCGCACGCTGATTCTGCAGCAAATGGAACAGCAGCAGCAGCCGACCACGGCGTCTGGCGAGGAGGTTCAGAAGTCACTCGCGGAGCTGAAGAAGCAGATTCCGGCCTGTGCGCGGTTCCACTGCGAAACGGCCCAGGGATGGTCGGAATTCCTGCGATCCAACGATCTGGCCGAAGCGGCGGTGGAGCAACGATGGAGCCAGCGCATCGCCATCCTCGGCTTCATCGATCTGCGTTTCCAGAGTGGCATTCGGATATCCCAGGACCAAATTGCCGCTTATTATCAAAACATTCTGGTCCCCGCTCTTGCTCAGAGAAATGAAAAGGCTCCTCCGCTGGCGGAGGTGTCGAAGCGCATCCAGGAGATACTTCTGCAGCAGCAGGTGAGCGGCTTGTTTCAGGACTGGGTATCGAGCCTGCGCGACCAGGGCAATGTGCAGATTGTCGATCGGGCGTACGCGGCCGATCCTGAGGCGAAGCCGGTGGAACCAAGCCAATGAACGCCATGCCAGAACCGGAGCCGGAAGTCCAACTACTTCCAAAGGACAAGCCGCGCGGGCGCCGGGTTATGCGACTCTCGCTTTTCGCCGTGGTGTGGGCGATTCTGGTGGCGATTGTCTGCCTGAGCGTAGCCATTTGGTACGCGAGTACGCCGTGGTTTGAGAACCGCGTTCGGCGCGTGGTGATTGCCGAACTGGAGAAGTCGACGGGAGGGCGGGTCGAGTTAAAGAGGTTCGGGTGGCATCTGACGCATCTTGAATTCGAAGCCGACGACCTCACCATTCATGGGCTTGAGGCAGCGGGGCAGGTTCCGTACGCGCATATCGATCGGCTTTTCGTGCGGCTGCAGATCCTTTCGTTCTTCAGGGCAAAGATCGGGATCAATTACCTCGGAGGCGATCACCCGGTGGTGCACCTGATCGTTTATCCCGACGGGTCGACGAACCAGCCGAAGCCGAAACATCCTTCGACGGGGAACAGCACGGACCAGATTTTCAATCTCGCCATCGGGCGGACCGTTCTGAACGATGGGGTGGCGATCCTGAACGAGCGGCGGGTCCCGTTTAACCTGGCCGTGAACAATCTGGCGGCGCAGGTGAGCTATGTGCCGGCGCGGGATCGCTATGCCGGAACAATCCACGCGGAAGACATTGTTGCGCAGCGCGGCGCCGACACGCCGGTGCACTCGCTGCTGGATGCCTCAGTAGAGATGGGCCGCAACAGCGCGAATCTTGTTTCATTTACATTGCAGAGCGGGCCGGAGGGAAAGAGTAAAAAAACTGTGCTCCGGGCCAGCGGCACGCTCGATAACTTCGCCGCTCCGCGCTGGCAGTTCGGGATGAAAGGGGCGATCGATGCGCTGGAGGTTCGGGCCCTGACCGGCTTGGCAGGGCTGGATGGCGGAACGGCGCAGTTGGAGGCGAGCGGGCACGGCGCCAACGCACAGTTTGTAGTAGATGGAACGGGACGCATCAGCGGCGGGGTTTACCGGATCGGCACGGTTTATGTCACTGGCGTTACGGCGGACGCGGTCGCGCACGTGACGCAGGATTCGATCGCGGTGACGGGAATTCATGCGCGGCTGGCAACGGGTGGCGTGGTCACGGGAGAATTGCGGATCGCCAACTGGGAGACAGCGACAGCGGCGGCTAACGGATCCCCGCCATCCGCGCACGGCGCGCTGCCGAAGACGGCGCAGCAGCAAGGACGCATCCGTACTCACCTTGCGGGGTTCACCCTCGACTCGCTTCTTGATTCGGTCGCTCCGCCACACTTCCGGCGTCTCGGCTTTGATACCTCGGCCTCCGGCACGGCGAACGTCGACTGGACGGGCAGCTCGGAAAATCTGACGGGTTCGATCGATGTCAACCTGGCGCCGCCGCACGCGCCCAGTCCGAACGAAGTACCCGTCGAGGGAATGGTCCAGGCCGAGTACGTGAACCAAAGCGGTACCGTGGTTGTGCACGCGCTCGATGTCCATACGCCGGCGTCGGAGATTCAGGTCACCGGTACCCTCGGCGTCTATCCGATGACGCGGAAGACGCAACTCGAAGCGAGCCTGGTGACGCGCAACGTTGCGGAGTTCGATCCGGTGCTCGCGGCGTTCGGCATCTCTGCGCCAGGACAGCCAACGCCGATCCCGGCGGTGCTTCATGGGCAGGCGCAGTTTCACGGGACGGTGACGGGGAACCTCACCTCCCCGGATTTCAAGGGGCATCTGCAGGCGACCGACTTCGATATTGCTCCGCTCGGCCCGACGCCAGCTGCGACGCAGGCGGCGAGCAATATTCATTTCGACAGTCTCAACACCGACGCGGATTACAGCGCGGGATCGCTTTCGGTCAGCGCTGCGACCCTGGCGCAGGGGAAGACGACTATCCAGTTTTCCGGCGATGTGCGGGGACGCCGGAATGCGCCTCGGGATTTGTTTGCGGACTCGTCGACGATCCGGGCCAGCGTGGAAATCAAAAATGCCGACATTGCGCAGTGGGTGGCCCTGACCGGCAAAAGCTATCCGGTGTCTGGAACTCTGAATCTGCATGCGCAGACGGATGGAACGATCGGGAACCTGAACGGCACCGGACAGATCAGCCTGACCGGAGGGTCGGTCTACGGCGAGTCCTACCGCTCGCTCACGAGCGACGTTCAATTCAGGGGCAAGGAAGTGGGCGCTACTCATTTGGTTTTCGCAATGGACGGTGGCCGCATCACGGGTGACGGCGGCTATGACCTGACGGCGAAGACGATGCGTGTGAACGTGCAGGGAAGCGGATTCCAGCTCGCGCACATTCGGCGCCTGGAAAACGCGCAGTATCCGGTCATGGGCACGGTGGACTTCGAGGCCAAAGGCAGCGGCACACTGGAGTCGCCTTCGCTTGAGGCCAGCGTGCATGTGCGCAATCTGAATCTTGCGCGCGAATTCAGCGGCTCTGTGGATGCAGAAGCACACACGCAGGGGCACGCGCTGCGGCTGCATATGAGCTCGCGCGTGAACACATCCGAGCTGGAACTGAGCAGTGAAACTCAGCTGACAGGCAACTACCCGACGCAGGCCAGCCTGAGGATTTCCAGGTTCAATATCGATCCGTTGTTGCGGACGTTCAGCATCACGGGAATCCGCGGCAGCTCGTCGATCGCCGGTTCGCTGACGGTTTCCGGACCGCTGCGCGAGCCCAAAGAACTCAACGGGGATCTTCGGCTAAGCGAACTCGCGGTCACGCTCGAGGACGTGCCCATCCACAGCGACGGTCCTGTTTACGCAACGCTGCGCGACGGTATGTTCACGATGGATCCGCTGCGCATCGTCGGTCCGGACACCGATGTTCATACGGCGGGATCGATCGGGCTGTTCAGCGATCCGCGGCCGATTCATGGCACGGCCAACGGCTCGATCAACATGGCGCTGGCGCAGACTCTCGATACGGACCTGATTTCCTCTGGGCACGTGGATTTCACGATGAGCGCGGAAGGGACCACGAAGAACCCCGACCTGACCGGGAACGTGAAATTCACAAATGTGAACGTCGCGATGGAAGATTACGTGAACGGTCTTAGCCGGATGAACGGCGAGCTGGTCTTCGATCAGGACCGGCTCGACTTCAGGAATGTGACGGCATACAGCGGCGGCGGCCTGATTAAGGTGGGGGGATTCGTTACTTATCATCATGGCCTGTACGCCGACTTGACGGCTGACGCCAAAGACGTGCGCATCCGCTATCCGGAGGGGGTGACCTCAACGGCGAGTGCTTCGATTCGGCTGCAGGGAAACCAGGCCAGTACGCTGGTGAGCGGCAAAGTCATGCTGACCGGCTTCGCCATCAACGCCGACGTCGACTTCGCTTCATTAGCCAACGCCGGCGGGGTTTCGCTGCCGCCGAATCCCAATTCGCCGTCGAACAAAGTGCGTCTCGATATCAGGATTGCCTCCGCGCCATCGCTCAATTTTCAGAATTCGTTTGCGCGGCTGGCTGGCAATGTCGACCTGGCGATCCGTGGCACCCTGGCCGAGCCCTCGGTGCTTGGACGAGTGACCATCACCGAGGGCCGAGCCACGTTTAATGGCGAGAAGTTCGAGTTGCAGCATGGTGAGATTTACTTCACCAATCCTGTGCGTATCCAGCCGAATCTCGATCTGACGGCGACGACGACGGTTGAGAACTACACTGTCACGATCGCCCTGCAGGGTTCGACGAGTAAGCTGAACCCGACCTTCCGATCGGAGCCGCCACTCTCGGAGCAGGACATTTTCTCGCTGCTGGCCATGGGGCGTACGCAGGAGGAGCAGCAGATTTACAGCACTGAACAGCAGCAGGCGGGGGTGAACTCCACGGCAGACTCGCTGCTGGGCGGTGCGCTGAACGCCACCATCAGCAATCGGATTCAGAAGCTATTTGGAGGCGGCAGCGTGCGCATCGATCCGACGTTTGTCAGTGGCGTGGGGAACGCGACGGCGCGGATCACGGTTGAGGAGCCGATCTCAAAGAGCGCTACCCTTACCTATGCAACGAACGTCAATTCAACGGCAGAGCAGTTGATTCAGGGCGAAGCCGCCATTTTCGACGGAAGAAGCGCCCAGTTGACGCAGAAAAGGACGAAACCCGGGAACGCTCCAAACCCGTGCCCACGGAAGCGCTCGCACCGGGAAGGGCTGCGCTCGCACAATGCCCACCAGGGAACATAGCCCCATCAGGCCGAAACCGACAGCC
>CAZSWI010000042.1:4785-19887 GCA_964610635.1 uncultured Acidobacterium sp. | reverse complement strand
GTCGCCGCTCCGGCCACGGTCGGATCGAAACTAACCGACAGCGTCGCAGTCTTGCCAGGATTCAGCGTAAGGGGCGTACTGATCCCCGACCCCGAAAATCCAGCCCCGGCAACTGAAACCGCGCTGATGGTCAAAGCCGATGTCCCAGAGGACGTCACGGTTACAAGCTGCGTGGTCGCCGCGTTCAGCAGGTCGGTTCCGAATGCCAGGCTTGTTGAGCTCAGACTCAGAGCTGGAACCGCCGCATTCAGCTGCACTGCGTAGGTTTTTGAAGCTCCTCCGGCTGCTGCCGTCAGCATCGCCGTCTGTGCGGTTGTGACGGGCGTCGCGCTTGCCGTAAACGCTGCGCTCGATGCCCCCGCAGCCACCGTAACCGAAGCCGGCACAGTCACTGCGCTGCTGCTGCTCGTCACACTCACCGAAGTTGCGCTGGGTGCGGCCACTGTCAGTGTTACCGTGCAGGCGTCCGTGGCGGCTCCGGTCAGCGATGAGCTCGCGCACGATACCGCGCTCACCCCCGGTTGGCTCACCGTAAACGTCTCCGTGCTCGTGGCTCCGTCCGCGTTGGTGTAAGTGGCCGTGTAAACGTTTGTAGATGCAGTCAGGGGAATTCCGTCGATTTCTCGCGCTGTGGACTTGAATCCACCCGGCCCCGTCCAGCTCCATGTACCGGAAGACGGTTGTGGACCGAGGTTGACCGTGCTGCCGGCCGCAACCGTTACGGTGTTGGTCGACTGCCAGGCTCCGCCATTCACCTCGATATAGGGAACGATCGGGGTGGGGGCGATCGTGATCGTAAACGTCTCCGTGCTTGTTGCACCGGCAGGATTCGTGTAAGCAGCCGTGAAAGTATTCGTAGGCAAATTCAGCGGAATGCTGTTGATCTGCCGCGAGGTGGATGTGAACCCACCCGGACCTGTCCACTTCCAGGAACCGCCGGTGGTCGGTTGCGGGCCCAGATTGACCGTGTCGCCTACGTTGACCGTGACGGTGCTGGCCCCCACCCAGGTTCCTCCGTTGACCTGGATATAGGGAACGATCGGAGTGCTGTTGGCGGCATATAAAAAGAGAGGAACGATACCGAGGAGGACGGACAGAAGGCCGGTTCGCCAGAGGCAAAGTTGGCGCGCAGCAGGAACTGAGCCGGAAATCAGGGGCCGGTTGGAAGAATCAGGGCCTGACGCCGCGGGTCCGCGAGCAAACGCATGGGAAAACAAATTTACAAACATGCAGCAGCACCTCTGGAGTGCGACACGTGCCGCCGTCGTTCGCGCGGGGACTTCTCCGCGAATAGGCGACCGGGGGGATGGGGCTGCGTGCCTGACTCTGTCTGATTAAAGAAAAGACCGGTAAAAGTGTCTTGCAATGAGCTAAGAATTAAGTAGGACGTTAAGAATGGAGTCGCTGTTGCTCGGAGCACCCTTACGAACAAAACCTTTCTCTCTCTGACTGAGATACCACGCTGAAAAATGTAGAGATTGCTACTGCAATTATAGTAAACGAATTGTTCGTTGCCGTTAAGAGAAAAACGGCTTTCCCTCAATGGCTCGATAGTTACCCACGGAGATAACCAGAATGACGAGTTACTCCGTTTTTCCAGATTAAAACCGAGCATCTCGCGAGTCCCCTGCAGTAACCCAGGGGAAGGTTACATTGGTCGTACTACTGTTCAACCGCAGACCTCAGTTACGTGACAGCAGCTACCCAACGCCCAATGTTTCCGTCGAATCGCGCGGACAGAATTGATGGCGTGATCCGATGCAAATCTTCGCGCAGCTTCCGGATGACCGTGAATCCACAGTGCCAAGCGCCTCCTCGTCCGTTAAAAGCCAGCGTTATCCCTCGCGCCGGAACGAGCGGCCCAGACTTAGGCTGGGCGCGTCTTCAAACTATTCAGCACCTGTCTGGCCTGAAATTGATGGTCCCGGCCGTGAATTCCCGTTAGCGGACCCTGCGGCAGATTGACCGCGCTCCTTTGAAATTCCCGTTTTTGCGGAATTTTCGTCCACCAATGAGCAACCTTTCCTGATTCATGAAATTTTGATCCAACAACGGACTTGTTGGGAGCAATCAGGAAGTTACCCATAATCTTTCTTCTCGGAGTGAGCGCCATCCTTGCGTCGGCGGCGCAAGCGCAGGACAATGACGACCGGAACCACAGCCGGATTCGTCACGTCCTGTCGATCAGCTTGGACGGCATGCTCCACCCGCAGACAGTCTCTTTCGGCAACGACAACCCTGCAGGTAGCACCCACTATAGTCAAGGCGCTCGGTCTCGATCCGAAGGCGCTTGACGCCGTAAGGATAGAGGGCGCAGCAGTATTGCCCGAAGTCGCGGCCCAACTGACGAATCGCTGACTCGCAGACAAACCCTCCCCATTTTGCAAGGCTCCTGCCGGCGGAGCACAACGCAAAGGGGAGAATCGCGCCCAGATGGGCGGGCTTGCCTAAACACTGTTTAAAGGCCCAAGATGGAGGGCGTCAAAATTCCCGTGCGGCGCTGATTCCGCATAGGACGGAAGGCCCTCTCATTCATGGGATCCGCTCGCCGCCCAAGACCGGCATCGCCGCCCATTGCGGAAATCGATGTCTTATGGATAACGGCAGGTCTTGGTTGCGATGGGGACACCATCGCAATGACCGCGGCCACCCAGCCCAGCCTTGAGGACATCGTCCTCGGCGCGCTCCCCTGGATTCCGAAAGTCCATTTCCATAATCCCTTTCTCACCTGCGAGGTTGGAGACGACTTCATGAAGCGCTTCCATCTTGCGGCGGAAGGGAAATCGAACCCCTTCATTCTGGTTCTGGAAGGCTCAATCCCGGATGAGCGCAACAAGGAAGAAGGGTACTGGGCATCCTTCGGAACCGATCAGGCAACCGGCCAGCCCATCACCACCTGTGAGTGGATCGACCGGCTCGCGCCGAAGGCATGGGCGGTCATCGCTGCGGGAACCTGTTCGACCTATGGCGGAATTCATGCGATGGAGGGCAATCCGACCGGCTGTATGGGCCTGCCCGATTATCTTGGATGGCAGTGGCGCTCGCAGGCCGGCATCCCGATCGTCTGCGTTCCCGGCTGCCCCGTCCAGCCCGACAATTTCACCGAGACTCTGCTGTATCTCCTCCACATGGCCGGCGGCCGCGCGCCGATGATCCCCCTCGATGACGCCCTGCGTCCCACCTGGCTCTTCGGAAGCACCGTGCATGAGGGCTGTGACCGCGGCGGCTATTATGAGCAGGCCCAATTCGCCGAGGAATATGGGTCGCCGCTGTGCATCGTAAAGCTTGGGTGCTGGGGGCCCGTAGTGCAGTGCAACGTCGGCAAGCGTGGCTGGATGGCGGGTATCGGCGGGTGTCCCAATGTAGGTGGAATCTGCATCGGATGCACTATGCCCGGGTTTCCGGATAAATTTATGCCGTTTATGAATCAGCCTCCGGGTTCGCTGCTGTCTTCCGCCGCGGTTCAAACCTACGGGCGAGCCATCCACGCTCTGCGCCGTTTTACCCAGGCGTCGCTCAACAAGGAGCCAGTGTGGCGGCAAAAGCGCGACCCAGCAAAGCGCGTCGACGCCACGCCGGAACGCTGAGGTCCGAGGGGAGCGGCGGAATATGCGCCGTTTGGAGTTACAGATGTCTTCGTTTGCGCGAAAGGTTCGATCGCCCGGAAGCCGCAGCAAGCCCCTTCCTCACCAAGGCCCTGGCAACGGCCGTGGTGGCGGCGCAGGCGACCGCGAGGCCCAGCCGGATCTGGCCGAGGCCGAAGCCGTCCTTTTCGATCTGGCCAGGGTATTCGGCGACGCCGCCGCGATTCCCGCCTATGCTCCCCCGGGCCATCTCACCGGAAACGGTTACGCCCCTGTTGATCCGCAAGCGCCCAATCTCGAGGCGAAATATCGCGTTTTACTTGAGCAGATCCCCGCCGTTGTCTTCATGGCCTATCTCGATCGGGGGATCAGCGAGGCGTATGTGAGCCCGCAGATTGAAGCTTCCCTCGGTTACTCCCGCGAAGAATGGCTCGAAGACCCGGTTCGGTGGTACCAACACATTCACCCCGATGACAAACAACGCTGGAGCCTCGAGGCGGCCGGGATGTTTCTCTCCGGCAAGCCGCTCCGTTCTTCCTATCGAGTCATTGCGCGAGACGGCCGCGTTATCTGGTTCCACTGCGATGCACGCATGATCCGCCATGAAGACGGCCGCCCGTGGTTCATTCACGGTATTGCCTTCGACATATCCGATATGAAGCACATCGAAGAGGCACTCCAGGAAGAACGCAACTTTATCTCGGCGATCCTCGACACCGTCGGAGCCCTGGTCGTCGTGCTAGACAGCGAGGGACGCATCCTCCGCTTCAACCCTGCCTGCGAGCTCATCACTGGCTATTCGATGGACGAGGTCCACGGGAAATGTATATGGGATCTGTTTCTTTCCCCTGAGGAGGCAAGGCGTTTCCGGGCGCAATTCGAAGTACTGCGCATCGACTTACTTCCTCAGACGTATCAGAGCAGCTGGGTTACCAGGCGAGGGGAGCAGAGGCTAATCGCGTGGACCAGCACCCTGTTGCCCGGCGCGAGCGACACCGCCAATTACATCATCGCCACGGGCATCGACATTACCGAGCGCAAGCAGCTCGAAAAGGCCATCCTCGATATAAGCGACAGGGAACAGCGGCGCATTGGGCAGGACCTGCACGACGGCCTCGGGCAGCATTTAACCGGCATCGCGTTTATGGCCAAGGCGCACGAAGCTCGCCTGGCCGAACATAAACGATCGGAGAAAGAAGATGCATCGAGGATCGTGAAGCTCGTGAACGAGGCGATCCACAAGACCCGCGAACTCGCGCGCGGACTCCAGCCGGTCGTTTCCGATTCTCATGGCCTGATGTCAGCCCTGCAACTATGGGTTTCGGAAGTTCAGGATCTGTTTGGTATATCGTGCACCTTTCAGTGCGAAACACCGGTCCTGATTCATGACTACTCCATGGCGACCCATCTCTACCACATCGCTCAGGAAGCAGTGAACAACGCAATCAAGCATGCAGCCCCCACCAGGATCATGGTCCAACTGGCTGCTGAAAACGGCCGGGGCGCCTTAATCGTTAAGGATGACGGGAGGGGAATAGGAGAAATGCACCAAACCACTCAGGGCATGGGGCTCCATATCATGAACTATCGAGCGGGAATGATCGGTGGGTCACTCGAAGTGAAACGTGGCACACCACAGGGCACTCAGGTTACTTGTATCTTTCCGGCGCAGGATGCCGCATAACCCATGATGGAAACCGCTACATCGCGCAGCGCCTCGGGAGGCCGAAAAAAAACTGTTTTCGTTGTGGACGATCACCCGCTGCTCCGGCAGGGCCTCGCGCTTCTGATTAACCGCGAACCGGATCTTTCCGTTTGTGGCGAGGCTGAAGAAGCGCACTCCGCAATGGAGGCAATCGCTGTCAGACAACCGGATATTCTGATCGCGGATATCTCGCTCAACGGACCCGATGGGTTGGATTTACTCAAGAGCCTCCGAACCGTGTACCCGGATCTACCGGTGCTGATTCTTTCTATGCACGACGAGTCGATTTATGCGGAGCGGGCTCTGCGGGCTCGCGCCAACGGCTACATCATGAAGCAGGAGGCCGCCGAGAAGGTTCTGGTCGCCGTCCGGCGCATACTTGGGGGAGATATCTACCTCAGCGATCGGATGGCGAACAAACTGCTCCATCAATTCATAACCGGCGCGCCAACCGACATGACCTCTCAGCTCTCGGCGCTTTCGGATCGTGAGCTCGAGGTGTTCCGTCTGATCGGTGAAGGCCGGAGCACGCGCCAGATCGCTGAAAAACTGCACCTCAGCATGAAAACGGTGGAAACCTACCAGGCTCATATCAAAAGCAAATTGTCTCTCCGCAGCGGCCGCGAGCTGGTTCAGCACGCTATTCAGGCCAAAATCATCGAAAAGGCCTCTTGAAATCGTCCGCCTGATAACCGCGATTCTCACGGTCGGCCCTGCGCAACGAAGGGCCCCATCAGGGAACCTCCTATGCCGTTCCTGGTATTTGGGATGAGTCCAAAATAAGGCCCATCCCGCTTGTGAGCCGGAACTCGCATTTGGTCTTATGGCTTGTTTGTCAGTGATGGGAATCACCGTCAGGAGTGACGGCCATCATAGATTTCGGATCATCCAGGCAAAGCCAAGAGCCCACCCTTGAGAGGAGATTCCAGTATTATGACAGCGCAAGCAGCGCCTTACGGTCGGGTCACGCAGAAAAAACCGGCGGTTGCGGAAGTCCATATCCTCTGGATCACAGCTGGCCTCGGCTGTGATGGAGATTCCGTTTCCATCACCGCCGCTACCCAGCCCAGCATCGAGGATGTGCTCTTGGGCGCCATTCCCGGCTTGCCCAAAGTCCACCTGCACAATCCGGTTCTCGCTTACGAGAACGGTGACGACTTCCTCAAGTACTGGTACCTCGCGGAACAAGGGAAGATCGACCCCTTCGTTCTGGTCGTCGAGGGTTCTATTCCCAACGAGAAGATCAAAAAAGAAGGCTACTGGGCAGGGCTTGGAACCAATCCCCAGACCGGTCAGCCGATCACGACCAATGAATGGATCGACCGCCTGGCTCCCAAAGCCCTCGCAGTCGTGGGCTGCGGTACCTGTGCCACCTATGGCGGCATTCACGCCATGGAGGGCAATCCCACGGGGTGTATGGGCCTGGCTGACTACCTCGGGTGGGACTGGAAGTCAAAAGCCGGTCTTCCCATCGTCAACGTACCAGGTTGCCCGGTTCAGCCTGACAATTTTATGGAGACAGTCCTCTACCTGCTCTATCAGGTTGCCGGCCTCGCGCCGATGATTCCGCTCGACGATCAATTGCGACCCACCTGGCTGTTCGGCAAGACGGTGCACGAAGGCTGTGACCGTGCCGGTTACTACGAGCAAGGGGATTTTGCCACGTCTTACAGCTCCTCCAAGTGCATTGTGAAGCTTGGCTGCTGGGGGCCGGTCGTCAACTGCAACGTCCCAAAGCGCGGCTGGATGGCCGGAATCGGTGGCTGTCCCAACGTGGGCGGCATCTGCATCGGTTGCACCATGCCAGGCTTCCCCGATAAGTTCATGCCCTTCATGGATGAGCCTCCGGGCGCCAAAATCTCCAGTGCTTCTATTGGCGCCTATGGCAAAGCCATCAGAACCCTCCGTTCGCTCACCAATTCAACTGTCAATAAAGAACCGAAGTGGCGGCATCCGCGCGCCGAACTGACGACCGGCTATCACCCCGGATCCTACTAACTCACTCGACACAAGGAGCCACTACGATGGGAACAGTTACTGTTGAACGCACGGAACAGGATGCGAAAAAGAGCCAGTTAGTCGAGATGAACTGGGATCCGATTACCCGCATCGTGGGTAGCCTCGGCATCTTCACCAAGATCGACTTTGGCAAACGCAAGGTCGCCGAGTGCCACAGCACATCGTCAATCTTCCGAGGGTACAGCATATTTATGAAGGGGAAAGACCCGCGCGACTCCCACTTCATTACCAGCCGTATCTGCGGCATCTGCGGCGACAACCACGCCACCTGCGCAACCTATGCACAGAATATGGCCTTCGGTGTCAAGCCTCCGCCCATGGCCGAATGGATCGTCAACCTCGGTGAAGCTGCCGAGTATATGTTTGACCACAACATTTTTCAGGACAATCTCGTCGGCGTGGACTTCTGTGAACAGATGGTGAAGGAAACCAACCCCGGCGTCTGGGAGAAAGCGACCAGGACTGCCTCGCCGCATGCCGAACTACACGGCTACCGCAATATCTCCGACATTATGACGGCCCTCAATCCATTCACGGGCAGCTTCTATCGCGAAGCCCTGCAGATGAGCCGCATGACCCGCGAGATGTTCTGCCTCATGGAAGGACGGCACGTGCATCCCTCCACGCTCTACCCCGGTGGCGTAGGTACAGTGCCAACCGTTCAGCTCTTCACCGATTACATCGTCCGGCTGATGAAATACGTTGAGTTCATGAAGAAGGTTGTGCCACTGCACGACGACTTATTCGATTTCTTCTATGAAGCTCTCCCCGGTTACGAAGAGGTCGGAAGGCGGCGCATCCTGCTTGGCTGCTGGGGCTCGTTCAACAACCCCGATGTCTGTGACTATACCTACGAGAAGATGACTGATTGGGGCCGCGGCATGTTCGTGACTCCCGGCGTCGTGGTCGACGGCAAACTAGTCACGACAGACCTGGTCGACATTAACCTCAACATCCGCATTCTGCTGGGCAGTTCGTATTACGACGACTGGCAGAACTCCGAAACTTTTGTGACCAAGGACCCGCTCGGAAATCCGGTGGATCAGCGCCACCCATGGAACCAGAGCACGTTCCCCAAGCCGCAGAAGCGCGATTTCGGCGGAAAGTATACGTGGGTTATGTCTCCCCGTTGGTACGATAAACGCACTAAAGAATACCTCGCGCTCGATACGGGCGGTGGTCCTATTGCCCGCTTCTGGGCGACCGCGCTGGCCGGTTTGGTGGACATTGGTTATGTCAAAGCCACAGGTCAAAGTGTCAAGATTTACCTCCCGAAGACTATGTCTCTGCCCGAAACGGAGCTAGAGTGGAGGATCCCCAAATGGAGCAATGCCATCGAGCGCGATCGGGCACGGACCTACTTCCAGGCCTACGCTGCCGGTTGTGCCCTTCACTTTGCCGAACAGGCTCTGGCCGAACTGCACGCCGGCAGAACCAAAACCTGGAACGACTTCAAGGTCCCGGACGAAGCTATCGGATGCGGCTTCCACGAAGCAGTTCGCGGAGTGTTGTCGCATCACGTGGTTATACGGAACCACAAGATTGCCAACTACCATCCGTACCCTCCAACCCCCTGGAATGCAAATCCGCGCGACATCTACGGAACTCCGGGGCCCTACGAAGATGCGGTTCAAAACACACCTATCTTTGAGGAAAACGGTCCGGATAATTTCAAGGGCATCGACATCATGCGGGCCGTCAGAAGCTTCGACCCGTGCCTGCCGTGCGGTGTGCACATGTATCTGGGGAATGGCAAGGTGCTCGAAACGCGCCATTCTCCGATGTTTGGTCTTCAACCCTGAGTGCACTGGAGTATATAGCCTCTCGGCCGCGCACGCGGCCGAGAGGTACAAAGGTGCAAACCGCCTGCGTGTATGTTCAATTCGGGGCTAACCTCGTTCCCCATCGAGTAGGAGAAGTGTGACGAGCGAAAAAGAATATCAGGAAAAAATCCGCCGACTCGGCACACTCGTCGGTGAAATCGATCGCGTCCCGGGCGGTCTAGCAGGAGGTGCGGCCAGGGAGCTAACCCAGGTTCTTATGGAAGTTCACAGCGCCGGCCTGGAACGAATGATGGAGATCGCCTTTGAGTCAGGGGCGCCGGGCGAGGCCATCATCAGAAAGTTTGGTCAGGATCCAATCGTCAGGAACCTGCTCTTCCTCTATTCACTCCATCCCGAGGATCTCGAAGCCCGCGTCCTCAAAGCGCTGGAAAGCGCAGGCGCATATCTGCGTAAGCACGACAGCACAGTCGAGCTGGTCAGCATTCAGGAGGGATCGGTTCGGCTTCGCCTTCACAGTTCCGGTCGCGGCTGCGGTTCCACCACGAAGAATCTCAAATCCGCGATTGAGGCAATTATCTGCGAGTTGGCACCGGACGTGGCATCGGTTGAGATATTCGATTCCTCGGAGGCGTCAGCATCGGGATTTGTCCCCCTGGGCGACTTACTGAAACAATCCCTGCCCGGGCAGATGGCAGCGGTTCATGGCCCGGCGAACGGAGCCGATTGAGGTTGTTGGTTGTTGGGGGTGAGAGAGGAGTAATCATGCCGGCCGGAACAACATCTGCTCCACTTGATCAGGCGTTCGCTACTCTCCGGCAATTTGCGCGCTCGCGTCCGCTGGCGGAGCGTTGCGAGTTATGCAGTGAAGCTGTCGCACATGAACATCCTCACTTAGTAGAGATCGACTCCAGGCGGATTGTTTGCGCCTGTCAAGCCTGCGCTACCCTTTTCGATGGAAGAGCGGGAAGCAGGTACCGCCGGGTTGGCAGGCGCGCACAGCTTCTGACAAACTTCAAATTGACCGACCCACAGTGGGAGAGCCTCCTGATCCCCATTAATATGGCATTCTTTTTTGACTCCAGTGTGGAAGGCAGAGTTATCCCGCTTTACCCGAGTCCCGCGGGCGCCGTGGAATCTCTGCTACCACTCGACGCCTGGACCGAAATTGTGCGGGAGAATTCGGTTCTGGGCCAGTTGCAGCCAGACATCGAGGCTCTATTGGTCAACCGCGTAGGACATGCACGTGATATGTCGGAGGCCGAGTACTACATCGTACCCATTGACGAATGCTATAAATTGGTGGGGCTGATTCGGGCCAATTGGAAGGGCCTGTCCGGGGGGTCCGAGGTATGGGTTGAGATAGGGCGCTTTTTCTCCGAGCTAAAATCGCGAGCTGACACGTTGGGTGGTGAGCCGAATGCCCGATCTTAGTTTCAGGGTTGAAGACACAGCCGTCGTTCCCTTTGCTGTTGTTCCCACCCTCGCGTTCAAGCTGCGCAGCACGAATGCGATCGCCGGCGAGTTGATCCATACCGTGGTTCTTCGTTGCCAGATCGAAATAGAGGTAACGCGCCGCCGCTACACGGCCGAAGAGCAGGGCCGCATGCTCGATCTTTTTGGTGAGCCGGAGCGCTGGAGCCGGACACTTCGTAACCTCCTGTGGACCCATGCCACCGTTGTTATACCGAGCTTCCGGGACACCACGGTCAGCGATCTTCCCATCCAGTGCACCTTCGATTTCAACGTGGCTGTCACAAAGTATTTCGAAGGCCTGACCGACGGGGAGATTCCCGTTCATCTCATGTTCAGCGGCTCAATATTCTACGCGGATGCGGACGAAGTACTGCAGGTAGCGCCGATCTCGTGGGCGCAGGAAGCAAGATTCTTTCTCCCGGTCAAAGTGTGGCGGGACATGATGAATGCCTACTATCCAAATAATGTTTGGTTGAATATGCGCCGCGACGCCTTTGACCGCCTGTACCAGTACAAAGTTCAGCATGGAATCCCTACATGGGAGGAAGTTCTGGAGAAGGTGCTTTCCGTGGAAGAGGCAGTGAATGCATGAGCCCGACAGGTCTCCATCGAGGGCTTCTTTGCGAATGACTGTCCCTGATCCGGGAGAGGCCGTCGTGCAGAAAGCCGTGAAACTGGTCGTCGAACTTATGAGATAAAAGTGACAGCTGGCAAGTGAAGGGAGATACAAAGTGCCTATGGATATGGTTGAAAGCACCGCAAACGGAAATGGAACTGACAAAGATATGCTCTACATGCTGGGGGGTGTGGCTTTGATCGTCTTCGGGACGGGATTAGTTCTCTCCAATCCATTCGTCCGCCGCCAGCTGTCTCAACTCGGTGTCGGCGATCTGGCCCATGCGGCGATGCCCGATATCGAGCGTTATTTGAAACTACGAGCAATGTGAGCGCAGCTGCAATTGGTGGATCAAATGCATAAGAAGCTGGTGCTCGTTGTGTGCCTTGAGCGGAGGTGCGCGTGAGCCAGACCTCAGCAACCACTGTGGAAGAGGCCGAACAGGCAACCGGCCTGTACAGAATCGATGGCAGGGCGAGCAGATTCACAGTACGTGCCTTTGCAGCCGGGCTACTGTCTGCCATGGGTCATAACCCCACCATCGGTATTAACGGCCTCAGCGGCGAGGTGAAGTTCAATCCTGACATGCCCGCGGCCAGTTCCTTTCGGCTGACGATCAAGAGTTCTTCGCTCAGCGTGCAGGATGACATCAGCGACAAAGATCGCCGGGAAATGGAACGTCTTATGAACCAGGAAGTTCTTGAGACGTCGAAGTTTCCGGAGATCCTTTACGAAGCTCCCGGCGTCTCGGTAACAAGGACATCGGACACATTGTATGCGGCTACGCTGAACGGAGACCTGACGCTGCGCGGTGTTACACGAAACCAGCCAATCTCAGCGCGAATTTCGCTGTTAGGGAATATGCTGCGCGCATCCGGCGAGTTCACATTGAACCAGAGTTCCTACGGTATCAAACTCGTGTCCGTCGCCGGGGGCGCTCTCAAGCTGAAAGATGAGCTTAGGTTCTCCTTCGAAATCGTAGCCCGGAAACAGGAATGAGACTAAGCCTGCCGGGATTGGCAGTCGCATCGGCAGGCCGATGCGGATAAACATCTGCGTAAACTCACCTGTGGGCCGTGCAACTATTCGGCCCGTAGCGCCAGGCTCGGATCGATCGAGGCCGCCCTGTGCGCCGGTGCCCAGCTTGCCCCCAGCGCAACCAGAATCAGCAGTGTCGCCGATGCCACCAGCGTCGCCGGATCCCACGATTTCAGCCCATAGAGCTGGCTCGCGATCAACCGCCCGACTGCCACTGCGCCGCCCAGGCCGATGACAAGGCCCATCACCGTCATCCACACCGCCTCACCCAGCACCATGCGCAACACCTGCTCCGATTGCGCACCCAGGGCCATCCGAATGCCAATCTCGTTCGTGCGCCGCGAAACGGAGTAGGCCATTAGCCCATAAATCCCAATACATGCCAACACCAGCGCGAGAATGCCAAAGCCTGCCGAGAGATCGGCGAAGATGCGCTCGTTCATCAGCAGCTCGTCGATTTGCTCCTCCTGGGTTCGCACATCGGTCAGTGGCAGATTCGGATCCACCGACTGCACCGCACGCCGCAGCGAAGGTGTAATCCCCGCTCGCGCCGTGCGCGTCTTCACGGCAAACGTCATACCCCAATCGATCTCGGGCGCCTGGCGATAGTCGAGGTAGAAAACCGGCGGAGGTTCCTCGCGCAGGCTCCCATAGCGCGTGTCCGCGCACACTCCAACAATCTGATACAGCAGCTTCTGGCCCTTCGGCCCCGAGGTCGTAAAGCTCTTACCGACAGGATTCGTGTTCGCAAAGAACTGTTTCACCAGCGCGCGGTTCACCACCGCGACCTTCGGCGATGTTTCCGTATCGGCCGGGGCGAAGCCGCGCCCCTCTGCAATCGGGATGCGAAACGTCGCGAAATAGCGATCGCCGACGGTCGTGTTATCGGCGTCCTGCTCGGTGCCGGGAGCCACCTTCACCCCCACCGGCACGAAATCATCGCTTTCGTAACTGTGCGAAAGCGGGGCGACGCTTGTCGGCGATACCGACTCCACCCCCGGCACCGCTGCCAGCCGCTCCGTAATCTGCCGAAACAGCGCAACCTGCTTCGCCCCCGAATACTGCGATTGGGGCGGCCGCAATTCAAACAGCACGATGTTCCGCGGGTCGAACCCCGGATCGACCCGGTTCAGGTTGATCACAGTCCGCAAAAAGAATCCAGCGACCACCACCAGTAGCGTCGACAGCGCCACCTGGAATCCCACAATCGCCCGGCCTGCCAGCCCTTTGCGGCGCCGCGTCGTGGTCTGCGCATTGTCCTTGAGCGCGCTGCTCACCTGCGTCCGCGTCGCCTGCCACGCCGGAGCAACTCCGAAAAGAATTCCCGTCGCCAGCGAAAGCGCCGCGTTAAACGCAAACACGCCCCAATCCAACCCGCCCGGCAACTCCATCGGCTCCGCGGGACTCGACAACATCGCGAGAATCGCTTGCCGCCCGAAATATCCCACCAGCAATCCAACCAAGCCGCCGAGCACGGCCAGCAGCAGGGTCTCCGTCAGCACCTGGCGCAGAATCCGTGCTCGTCCAGCACCCAGCGCCATGCGCACGCTCATCTCCCGCTGGCGTGCCGCGGATCTCGCAAGCAGCAGGTTCGCCATATTCGCGCAAGCCAGCAACACGACCAGTCCCACCAGAGACATCAGCACGAAGAGCGGGCGCGACATCTCCCTGCCGGCCTCGTTCATCCCGCGGCTGCCATCGGTCAGCATCAGGTCCGGCAGGGACTCTTCGGGCTTTACCGTCATTGTCGCCCGCACCGCGCTCTTCAGCGCCACATCCAGCGCCGCGCGCGCCCGGCCTTCATCCGCGCCCGGCGTCGCGCGCGCCATAATCTGCATCCACCATAGCCGGTCGCTGGTCAAGAGCGATGTTTCCCTGCTGTCGGGCTGCACCAGGGGCTGCATGCTGAACGGCAGAAAAATCTCCGCCGAGTTCTGCGTCCCCTTGGCGCCCGTGAAGCCCTTCGGATTTACACCAACGACCGTTACATTTACGAGATTCACCAGGATCGTCTTCCCGATCACCGACGGCGAGCGGTTGAACCGCCGCGTCCAATAGCCGTCGCTGATCGTCGCCACCGGCGACGTGCCTGGCTTCTCATCGTCCACGGGCCCAATCGCCCTACCCAGCTGCGGCTGCACGCCCATCTGCTCATAGAAATTTCCCGAGACCAGGTCCCCCTGCACCACTTCCGCCTCGCCATCCACCGTCACGTTCATCCGCCCGACATTCTTGAACGCGAACAGGTCCGCGAGCTGGTGATTCTGCTTCCGCATCAACTGGTACACCGGATACGAAAACGATGTGCTGGTCACACCGTTCGCTGTCTTGTCCCAGTCGCCCCACGAGCTGTGGACTACGCTTTTTCGTGCGGACCTCCACGCGAACAGTCGCAGCTCCCCCGGGTGAGGCACGTTAAGCCGATCCAGCAGCACCTGCTTCGCAATCGAAAAGATCGCCGTGTTTGCGCCAATCCCCAGCGCCAGGGAACCAATTGCAATCGCGGCAAATCCCGGACTCTTCCTCAGCATGCGAAGCGCGTACCCCAGGTCGCGCGACAGTTTCTCGAAGAAGGGAAGTCCCGCCCGCATTCGCACCCGCTCCCGCACCTGGGTCAGTCCGCCAAAATCCCGCATCGCCTTCCTCCGAGCTTTTTCATCATTCATTATGCGCCGCCGGTTTTCATCGGCCGCCAACTCCAGATGCGAACGAACCTCGCAGGTGACGAGGGTTGGAACCGCGACGGTTTTGCCTTGGGCGGCGAAACGGGCGGCGGGCGCGTCGATGAGGTTGCGGTGCTCGAGCGAGTGGACGCCGCACACGGCAGCGCGACGATGCCTTCGGCGGTGTAGAGGTGCGGCGACACAGGTCTTTGCGTCGGGG
>CAZSWI010000042.1:0-4685 GCA_964610635.1 uncultured Acidobacterium sp. | reverse complement strand
GGACTTCTTCGACGCCGTCGGCGATACTACCGCGAGCGCCGAAGTTCGTTGACCAGCGATTGGGATCGTGGGTGTCGCAGCGGGGGCGCGCGTCGGATTGGCCGCCGGTTTTGGAGAGCGCTTTGCCGCAGGCGAACAGGCGTGGGCCGGGAGCGAAGCCCTGGGCGATGGCCTCGGCGAAAGCGTGGGTAGCGCCGCCGAGATCGCGGACGGTGCTGAATCCGCGCTCGAGCATGCCTTTGAGGATGGACAAGGTGCGGAGGACAGTGGTGGCTGAGGGAAGCTGCTGGTTTGGCGGCGAGGTCCATCATGCTGGCGACGACGTGGACGTGGCAATCGATGAGGCCAGGGATGACGGTGCGGGCTTTGAGGTCGATGATCCGGCAGGTGGAGGCGGGTACGCCGGCGTTGAGGTCGCGGATGAGGCCGCCTTCAATGAGGATGTCGCCGGGGCGCGGGTCAGGGCTGGTGGCGTCGACGACGAGGCGTTCTGCAGAAGAGTCTGCGTGGTGAGATAGTAGTGCTGGACGGAGTGGGTGCGATGGCGGAAGTCGGTGTTAGCTCGGTAGACGATTATATCGACGCGCAACCGACGGGTTCGCGGAAGGTGCTCGAGCAGGTGCGCGCGACAATTCGGAAGGCGATTCCGAAGGCCGAAGAAACGATCTCGTACGGCATTCCAACTTATAAGGTAGATGGAGTGGTGGTGATCTATTTTGCGGGGTGGAAACAACATTATTCTCTGTATCCGGTGAGCGCTTCGGTGTTGGCGGAGTGCAGCGGCGAAGAGGGAGCGTACACGCTGGAGAAGAGCACGATCCGGTTTCCGCTTGGGGAGCCGGTTCCGGTGGGGCTGATCGAGTGCATTGTGAAGGCGCGTGCGCGGGGGGTGGCGGCGCGGGCCCAAAAGGGTCGGACGAGGCGGTGAGAGTCTTGGCGTGGCGGGGCGATTGAGACTACTAATGAAGGCAAATGACTTCTAACAAGCGTATCCGGCAAATGTCATTTAGAGTGGGCTCCATGCATTCCAGATGGTCTATCTCCCTGCTCCTTCTTTTGTGTTTCTTTTGGCCGTCTCCAGGTCATGCGGAGGACGTGGTGAAGCGGGTCACGAAGGCGGTCGAGTTGTGCACCCTCGATCAGGTCGGGACGCACCCGTTCCATCTGAGAGCTGTTCTTGCTCCCAGTTTTGAGCGCGACAAGGAACTCGGACGCACGGGTGAGATCGAGATATGGTGGGAGTCGCCAAGCCAATGGAGGCGTGAAATTCGCTCCCCGGAGTTCCATCAGATCCAAGTGATCGATGGAGGTCACGTATGGCAGAAGAATGAGGGAGATTACTTTCCTGAATGGCTCCGCGAGATCTCTGATGCGATTGTTCATCCCGTACCTCTTTCCAGCGAGGTGCTGAGGCAGCTTCGGAGCGCGGAGATCCGGCATCTCGCGCACAATACATACCTGGGCTGGACAATGATGAGCAGCAACGGCGATGTCCAGAAAGGGATGGGCGCCGGAATCTCGATTGCGGACGACACAGGCTTTCTTTTCACCGCGAACGGATTTGGCTGGAATGGGTGGTTCCGGAATTACACGGCGTTCCACGGACGCGAAGTGGCGCAAACGGTGAGCGGCGGTGAGCCTGAGGTGACGGCAAAGATCACGACCCTGGAGGATCTGGGCCTGACATCAACCGGCTGGTTCGATGCCGATGCGAACGGCGGCGATCCACAGCCAATCAAAACGGTGTTGCTGGACGAAGCCTCGTTGCGGAAGAAGCTGCTGCCGGAGCAGGCAGTATCGTGGCCTGCGCTGAAGGATGGTCCGCTGGAAGGCGTACTCACAACCGACGTGTCCGTTGACAGGTCAGGTAAGGTGCGTGAGATTGGGGTAATAGTTTCGGATAATCCTGGAGTAGACGAGGCTGCGAAAGCAGAGATCGCCGCGATGCGCTTCACTCCGTTTCAGGAGAACGGGGTTCCCGTGCAGGTTTTTTCCCGGGTCACGCTGTCGTTCAAGACTGTTCGACCTGAGGGCACAGAAACTTTTGAAAGCGCGCGCACGTGGTTTGAGCGAGGCAGGCGAGCCAGCTTCCTGGCAGGCGGAGCGGGGGCACCCTATGTCCTGCATGCGACTTTTCAGACGGGAAGCGGGGGTTCGATCCAAACCGGCAACTACGAAGACATCTGGATCAGCGACTTGCAGTGGCGCAGGGAGGCGTCCCTGAGGTCGAGCCATTACGTTCGATCGAGGGACGGGGACAAAAGCTATCTTCTCGCCGAAGGTCCTGACGCCCGATTGCTGGGGCTCGTGTTCCAGATGATTGAACCGATCCCTGCAATAGACACGTTCGTCGAGTCCGACTGGAGAATGAAATCCGACAGCGTTGACGGCGTCCAAACGGTGCGCGTGCTCAGCGGATATGAGAGCCCGGACGGAAAGCTCGATGCAGAGCATGCTCGGGGATTCTGGTTCGAGCCGAACGGGAACCTTGTCAAGACATTCTTCAATGGGATCGAAACGCGACGTTCGGATTTGCAGGAATTCGATGGCGTTAAGCTGGCACGTCGCATCGATGTCCTCAAAGATGGCTCGCTTGCGATGCGAATTCAGATCACCGATATTACTCCCGCGGGTGCGATTCCGAGGAAGACATTCGTGGTGAAGGGACATGAATGGACCAGATCGTTTACATCCGAGGTCAGATAGGTTCACCGGACTGCATGGATCAGTTTGCGAGCGGGGTGATGAGGTGGGTACGGGTGCAGCGCATCTCACGGAGTGTTCATCAGAGGTGTGAGGGAGCTGTCCTAATCTGACTTGATGCGCCGCGTGATGATGTTCCTGAACCCGCTGTTGATCCACAACGAGAAACGGCGCGCCGCCGTGGAGCAGATTGCCGAGTTGCTGAGCGGGTACGGCAGCGATGTGCATCTGCAGGAGACGTTGTCGGCGCATTCGGCGGGGCAACAGGCGCGCGAGGCGGTTGCGGCGGGGTTCGACGCGTTCCTGGTGTGCGGCGGGGATGGGACGGTTTTCCAGGTGATGCAGGGCGTGGCTGGATCGGAGGCTACGCTCGGCGTGTTGCCGTTCGGGACGGGGAACGTGATCGCGCAAAACCTGCGAATGCCACGGAATCCGCTGGCGGCGGCGAAGCTGCTGGTGGGAGCGCAGGCGCGCGAGGTGAGCCTGGGGGAGATCACGCTGAATCCGGTGGGACACAAGCGGATGCAGAGCTGGTATTTCTTTATCGCCGCCGGGATGGGGGTGCATGCCGCGCTGATGAATCTGGCGCCGACCGGGCAGGGCAAGCGGCGGGGCGGGCGGCTCGCATATTTTGTGGGCGGGGCACGGCTGCTGGTGGAGCATCCGGTGCAGGCGTTCGATCTGGAGATGAAGCTGAGCGATGGGAGCACACAGCGAGTGGAGGCGTGCGAGGCGATTGCGACGCACGTGGGGGAGATCAACCGCTGGCGGCCGGGGGGCGATCCTTTTGCGGAATGGCTGCGGGTGGCATGGGTTCCTCCCACGGGGCGGATGGGATTGGGGCACGCGAGCTTTCATGCGCTGGCAACGGGCAAGAGCAACGGGCATGGGGGATGGGGCGGGCTGCCGTTTGCACAATATGTAACAGTCACGAGCATGATTTGCCGGCCATTGAATGGGAATCATTACAGCCAGCCGCTGCTGGTGGAGGCGGACGGCGAGGTGCTGGGGGCAAGCTACACGGCGATCGGGGTTTCGGACAAGAAGCTGAAGCTGCTGTGGCCGGAAGGCAGGGAACAGGGAACAGGCAACAGGGAACAGGGAATAGGCAATAGGCAACAGGGAACAGGGAATAGGCAATAGGCAACAGGCAATAGGGAACAGGGGGGCTATTCGGTGCGCAGGGCACGCAGCGGGTCGATGCTGGCAGCGCGGGCGGCGGGGATAGCGCTGGCGACGAGGGCTACGATTGCGACTCCGATGACGGCGAGCAGGTAGCTGAGCGCATCGAGGGGTTTGACTCCGTAGAGGGACGAGGTGAGGCCGCGGCCGACGAGCATGGCCAACGGGATGCCGGTGATCACCCCGCAGGCGGTGAGGAAGAGACTGTCGGCGAGGATCATCCAGACGACCTGGGTGCGGTGCGCGCCCACCGCCATGCGAACGCCGATCTCGGCGGTGCGCTGGGTGACGCGGTAAGCGAGGGTTCCGTAGAGGCCGGTGGCGACGAGGACGACCGCGAGCAGACCAAAAAATTCCGCGAGTCGCGCGAACAGCAGCTGGCTGGAGATGGTGGTTTCAAATTGCGCGCGCTGGGTGATGGGCTGGATCAGCGGAAGGTTAGGATCGAGTTGCTGGAGGGCTTTGCGTGCCCCAGGGAGAATGGCCAGCGGATCGCCGTGGGCGCGCAGCTCGACCTGCATTCCGCCGATGACGGGAATCTGCGCGTACATGTACCAGGCCATGGGTATGGGGGCTTCGTCGATGCTGCGGTATTTGTGGTCCCTGACCACGCCGACGATGGTCATGGTGTAGCGGCCGTCGTCTGTGCCGATGGTGTGGCCGAGCGGGCTTTGATTGGGCAGAAAGCGCCTGGCAAATTCCTGGTTGATGATGCCGGCGTGAGGCGAGGACGCGGTATCGGCGTCGTTGAAGTCGCGACCCTCGAGCACGGGCACGCCAAGGGTGCGAAAGAAGTCGGG
>CAZSWI010000041.1:0-20568 GCA_964610635.1 uncultured Acidobacterium sp. | reverse complement strand
ACGTGTGCCTGGAAAGTCGAGCAAGTTGGAGGTTCCTAACTGTTCTTCAGCGCGGTCGCGAGCTGGTCGCGCGGGATTTTGGTTTGCTCGCCGGTGGCGAAGCTCTTGACTGTCAGGATACCGGAGGCGTGCTCGTCTTCGCCGAGCAGAATGATGTTGCGGGCGAGCTTGTTTCCGATTTCGAAGGATTTTTTGAGGCGGAACCCACCATCGCCAAGCTCGATGCGGAGACCTGCGCGGCTCCCGTCCTGACGGCGTAGCTCGCGGGCCAATTCCAGCGCCGCAGCGTTCAGGCCTTCGCCCAAAGGCGCAATAAAGGCGTCGGCCAGCGCAAGCTGCGAGTCACCCGGAGCCTCTTCGGCTTGGCGGTTTTGCAAAGTCAGTATCAGTCGATCAAGGCCCATCGCGAATCCGATCCCGGGCGCTTTGGGTCCGCCGAGCATTTCTGAGAGGCCGTCGTAGCGGCCTCCACCGAGGAGAGCATTTTGCGCGCCGAGGCCGCCGTGGGTGAACTCGAAGGTGGTGCGGGTGTAGTAATCGAGGCCGCGAACCAGGCGGGGGTTGATTTCATACGTCACGCCACAAGCGTCGAGGGCGGTGAGGACTGCTGCGAAGTGGGCTTTTGATTCGTCGTCGAGGAAGTCGGCGATTTTGGGCAGGGTTGCGATGATGGCTTCGTCGGCGGGGTCTTTCGAGTCGAGGACGCGGAGGGGATTGGTCTCGGCGCGGCGCTGGTTGTCAGCGGACATCTGGTCCTTCACCGGCGCGAGGGCTTCGCGAAGAGCGGCAACGTAGCGGGGCCGGTCAGACGCGGAGCCGACTGAATTCAGAACCAGGGTCCAGCCGGCGATACCGAGTTCGTCCAGAAAACCAGCCAGCATTTCGAGGACTTCGGCGTCGCGGAGCGGCGACTCAGAACCAGCCGAGGGCGGCCCGATCACTTCGGCGCCGATTTGCCAAAACTGCCGATAACGCCCCTTCTGCGGGCGCTCACGCCGGAATTGCGGGCCGATGTAATAGAGCTTCTGGAGCAGTCCGGACTCGCCGAGTTTGTGTTCGATGTAGGCGCGGACAACGCCCGCGGTGTTTTCGGGGCGGAGCGTCAAGGACTGGGATTTTTCGGACTGCGCGCGGGCGCGGTCCTCCCACGTGTACATCTCTTTCGAGACGATGTCGGTTTCTTCGCCCACGCCGCGGGCGAAGAGCGACGTGTCTTCGAAGATGGGGGTGCGGATTTCGCCGAAATTGTAGCGGGCGAAGACACTGCGGGCAGTGGCCTCGACGCGGTTCCAAAGTTCGGTTTCAGGCGGCAGCAGGTCGCGGGTGCCGCGCACCGCTTTGAGCAGGGTCATGAAAGGTTCGAGCCTGATGTCAGTTTATCGGAGGGGTGCGACGAGGAGTGGCGATGAGGGCCCGGGGAGAGCGCGGAGCCTGAATCGGAGCACTTCGCATTTGTTACGAATACGGTATTTCTCGCGCTGCGATGGCGTGGTAGGATTCGTGCGTTCATGATGGCGCGAAGGATTGCTCTGCTGCTTTTGCTGGTTTCCACGCGTGCCTGGACGCGCGATGCGCCGGCGTGGGTGGAGGTGCGGAGCGCTCATTTCAGCGTGGTGACGGACGATGGCGAGCGCGAGGGCCGGCGACTCGCCGATCAGTTCGAGCGAATGCGCTGGGTGTTTCAAACACTTTTCCCGAAGGCCAATGTCGATCCGATCGCGCCAATCGTGGTTCTCGCGGTAAAGAACCAGAAGGGGATGCAGGCCCTCGAGCCGCAGGCCTATCTGGCGAAGGGGCAGCTGGCCATTGCCGGGCTGTTTCTGCGAGCGCCGGACAAGAACTACATCCTGGTGCGCACGGACGTGGAGGGAGAGCACCCGTACTCGACGGTCTATCACGAGTACACACACCTGGAACTGGGCACCGAAGGAATGCCCTTGTGGCTGAACGAGGGTCTGGCTGAGTTTTTCCAAAACACCGACTTTCGAGATAAAGAGGTTGTCCTGGGACAGGCGAGCGCCGACGACCTGATCTATCTGCAGCAAAACCGGCTTATTGCTCTGCCGGCGCTTTTTCAGGTGGATGCTGACTCGCCTTACTATCACGAGGAACAAAAGGGGTCGGTTTTCTATGCGGAATCGTGGGCGCTGACCCACTACCTTGAGGTCACCGATTACAACGGGCACACCAATCATGTTGGAAATTATCTGACCCTGGTGAGCCGGCAAGTCGATCCGGTGACGGCGGCAGAGCAGGCGTTTGGGGACCTGAAGAAGTTGCAGTCGGCGCTGGAGGATTACACACGGCGTCAGCAGTACATGTACTTCCGCATGAACAGCGCAGGAGCAGCCATCGATCCAAACAGCGTGACGGTGGCGCCTGTGGCGCAGCCGCAGGCCGATGCCATTCGCGCGGATTTTCTGGCTTACAACGGAAGGACCGGCGATGCGCGGACGATGCTGAATGGGGTGCTGAAGGCCGATCCGAACAACGTGCAGGCGCACGAGACGATGGGGTTCATCGAGTTTCGCGCAGGGCATCGCGATGAGGCGAAGAAGTGGTACGCGCAGGCAGTTGCGCTCGACTCCCAGAGCTATCTGGCGCAGTACTATTTCGGCTCGCTGTCGGTGATGGATGGGTCGACCGGGGACGACGTGGAGAAGAGCCTGCGGGCGGCAATCCAGCTGAATCCGCGGTTTGCGCCTGCATACGACAGCCTCGCGGTGCTGTACGGGAAACGCCACGAAAAACTCGACGAGGCGCACATGCTGAATCTGCAGGCGGTGGATCTGGAGCCCGGCAATGTGAATTTCCGGCTGAATGCCGCGAACATTCTGATGGAGATGGGGCGCTTTGACGACAGCGTTCGCGTTCTCAAGGCGGCGCAGGTAATCGCGAAAACTCCGCTCGAAGTGGACGTGGTCGAGCGAGTTCTGAAGCAGGTGCAGCAGCGGCAGACTCAGAAGGATGAATGAAAGCGGCGGCAGGCGAAGGCTCAGGGTTATTGCCCCAAAGCGTAGACGTCCACCCCTCCGTTGTAGTTAGGGACGTAGACCTGGCCGCCGTCGACTACGGGCGGATTGAATTTGTTGAAGAGAAACTGGATGTTCCACTGCTGCGAGTCCCAGAGAACGGGGATGGTCTGGCTGCCGTCGGGGTTGGTGACGAAGTTGTCGGGATCGTAAACGAGCAAGCGGCCATTGGTCACGGTGGTATTGGCGTCTCCATAGGGGATGGTGCAGAACAGAAGCCCAGTGCCCGCGGTTGCGCCG
Source organism: uncultured Acidobacterium sp. (assembly GCA_964610635.1). Taxonomy (GTDB): domain Bacteria; phylum Acidobacteriota; class Terriglobia; order Terriglobales; family Acidobacteriaceae; genus Palsa-343. Next base: position 17,296 of record CAZSWI010000041.1, on the reverse strand, counting down.
TTGCTGGACATTGAGCAGAATCCGCCCGGCATTCCCCCTGGGGTATTTGTAACATTCACGGATGCAATTTCATTTCCCTGGGCGAGGTAGGTGAGGACGCCGGCGGGGGAGATGGCCCAGGCGTGGAGCTGGGAGTTTTCTCCCCACGCGAAGAGAACCTGGCCGCGGGTCGGGCTCATGTATTGAACAGGGGTCATGTGCATGTGCCGGGTCTTGCCCCAGGGAAAGAAGTTGAGCTTGGTCTGATCGTTGGCGCAAGGGTCGTTGCCTGGCCCGGGGTCTTCGGTGAGCCAGACGGGCGGCGACGCGAGCTTGGCGCAGTTCGCGCTTTGATTCGTGAAGTCGGCGGGTTTCGTTTCTCCCAGGTCAGCGGTCTTAGTGACGTAGGCAATGCCGTCTTTACCGCTCACGACATAGAAACCGTAATTTTCCAGGAGCGCGCCCTGGGCGGAGCCGAGGTCTTCGTCCCACCAGGCGCCGTTGTTGGCGGCGTTGGGAAAGACGAGCCGCACGTTCCTGCCTAAGCCGTTCTTCTTAGTGACGGCGGTCGCCCCCTGGAGAGAGGGACTCATGGCGGCGTTGACGGGGTGGAGGGCCCCGGATGGTGCGCTCACCCCGGCCGGCTTGGCGGCGAGGGCGGCGGCGAGGGGCGTTCCGGCTCCAGGGTACCCGCCGGGTGAGCGGGCAGCGTCGGTGTAGGGGGTCCACCAGCTGACGATTTTGAGAGTTGCAGGGGTTGGCGGAGCGGGCGGAGTGTACTGGATTTTGAGGATGGATTCAGGGAAATTGTTGACGCCGTCGAATAGCGGGCCGTTGCCGGTTACCCCATAGAGGAAGCCCTGAGCATCGGCGGCGAGGCCCTGGCCGCCCATCCAGATGCCCCCGCCACCTCCGAGGGTGGTGGCAAGAGCGGCGGTCACCTTGTTGGTGGCGACGTCGTAGGCGAGCACCCAGCCGGCCGCTCCCTGGCCCAGTTCCATGATGGTGCCGGAGGCGAAGAAGATGGTCTTGCGGCCGGCAATGTTGGTCATGACGAGAGAGCTTCGCTGCTTGCGCATCTGGCTGGACCAGGTCTGCGATCCGCTGGTGCCATCGAGCAGGACGGTTTGCACAATTTTGCCAGTGGCCACGTTGACTACGTTCATGAAGTGCTGCCCGTTTTGCGGAGTGCCGTCGGGAGAGACCCAGGAGACGAGGTAGACGAGGCCGGTGTCCTGATCGATGACGCCGGTCGAGAGAACGCCCCATTTGTCGTTGATCTGATAGCAGTCGATGGTAATAACGGGCCCGCCGCACATGGCATTGGGCGGGTTGGGCCCGAGGGAGTCGCTGCCCGTGATGGGCAACCCGGGCAAGCCAAGGGTGGTTTGCCAGAGGCCCACGCCGGTGGCGGCGTCGACACCGCGCACGATGTTCGCCATGGAGGGAAGAATCATAACGTCGTGGGTGGTGCCGTCGCCGATGGTGACGCCTGGGAGGATCAGCGGTTGGGACTCCATGCCCCGGGCATCGCCATAGACGGGAATGCTCGTGACGCGGACGAGGCCCCGAGCCTTGACCCTGGCCTGGGTGAGGGTGGTTTCGCGCTGGTTCCATCCGCTGCGATCATTGTCCCAGGCACGGGTAAGGAGCGGGACCATGGTGGACTGGGCTGCGGCGGAAGTGGTGAGGACGGAAATGAAAACGACGGCGGCGAGCAGAGCGATGTGGGTCTTCATGGATCCTCCCGGGGAGTGGCGCTGTGGATGATCCGGTGGAGCGGATTCTTTTTCGGTGTGGCCAGGGAGCGGAGCCGGGGACTGAAGAGTTCCCAGGCTAGCACGCTGGCGCGTGGAAGGCAATGCGGAGCTGGGGAGTTTTTCACAGGATTGGAGTGGAGCAGAATGGGGCACACACTTTTTCGGGCTGGGGGAGAGCATGGCGACTGTGCAGTCGGTTTTAGCGGAGTTGCGGGCGAAGGGCAATGAGAAGACGCGCGCGACGTATGCGCGTCACGGGATGGCGCCGGAACGGACGCTGGGCGTGAGCGTTGCGGATATGAAGGCGATTGCGAAGAGACTGCGCGGGGAGCAGGCAGTGGCGATGGAGTTGTATGCATCCGGGATTATGGAAGCGCAGTATCTGGCGGGAATGATCGCGAATGGAAAGAAGATGACGCGGAAGCAGCTGGACGCCTGGGCGGAGGGGTCGGCGGGGATGCAGATGGTGTCGGAATATACAGTGCCGTGGGTGGCGCTCGATCATCCGGAGGCGCGGGAGTGCGCGTTAAAGTGGATCGAGTCGAAGAAGGAGCATGTGGCGGCGGCGGGATGGTGCACGTTGTCGGGGCTGGTGGCGACCAGGCCGGATGCTGAGCTGGATTTGCCGGAGTTGAAGAAGCTGCTTGCTCGGGCGGTGCGGTCGATTCACCAGGCGAAGAACCGAGTGCGTTACACAATGAACGGATTTGTGATCGCGGTGGGCGCCTGTGTTAAGCCGATGCTGGCGGAGGCGAGGGCTGCGGCGGAGAAGCTCGGTAATGTGTCGGTGGATGTGGGAGAGACGGCATGTCAGGTGCCGCTGGCGACGGCTTATATCGCAAAGGTTGAGAAGATGGGGCGGGTGGGGAAGAAGCGGAAGACAATGCGTTGCTGAGGAGAGCCAATAGCTGGTAGTGCCTGGCGGCAGCTGGCTGAACCCCACCGGTAACAGCGGTTGTTACAGAATGGCGCGGACTACACCTCCGTCCACACGGAGCGCAGAGCCGTTGGTGGCCGATGCCTGTTCGCTCGCGATATATGTAACCATGGCTGCTACTTCCTCGACATTGATGAAGCGCCTGAGCAGGGATGAAGGGCGGGCGCGCTCGAAGAAATCCGCTTCGATCTCGGTCGTTGATTTTTTCTGCTGTTTTGCCATTGACTCGAGGAAGGTTCCGACGCCTTCGGATTGGGTGGGCCCGACGAGGATGCTGTTGGCCGTGACTCCGCTCCCGGCGACGGACTCCGCAATGCCGCGGGCGACCGCGACCTGGGCGGTTTTGGTCATCCCGTAGTGGATCATTTCCACGGGAATCTGTACGGCCGATTCGCTGGAAATGAAGATGATCCGCCCCCAGTTCTTTTTGAGCATGCCAGGCAGATAGTGGCGGGAGAGGCGGACGCCGCTCATTACATTGACGTCGAAGAAGCGGAACCACTCGGAGTCGGGGATTTCCGCGAAGGGCTTGATGTCGAAGATGCCAACATTGTTGACCAGGATATCTACTTCGGGAAGTTTGGCGGTGACCGTCTCGGCGCCTGCGGCCGAGGAGAAGTCGGCGGGTATCCCTTCGACTTTCGCGTTTGAGACCTGCTTGCGGATGGCGGCGATGGCCGCGTCGACGCGCTGCTGGCTGCGGCCATTGACGTAGACCTGAGCGCCTTCGGCCGCAAGAGATTGAGCGATGGCGTGGCCGATGCCCGCAGTCGATCCGGTGACCAGGGCGGTTTTGCCGGTTAGTTTCAGGTCCACTACGATCCTCCGAAGAAAAGCTCCTTAATTTGGATTCAGCAGGGGGCGCAGAGGGTGCGGGCTCGGAACTTCATGGACTGTTTTGGCGTAACGTCTCTATGCCGATACGGAGAATCGATCCTTCTGTGCGTAGCCGCTTCTGTTTCTTCTGCGTTCCCGTCGCTGCCGCGTTCATTGCCGGCGGTGCTCTTTGTTTTGCGCAGGACTCCGATTTCAATCTCAGCGTGCACGCCAATTCCCACGCGACGGCTGAGAAGGTGGGCCTGCCGGTTTATCCCGGAGCGGCAATCTATCAGGACAAAGACGATTCTTCGGCGGATCTGGGGCTCGCGTTCGGAGATTTCCATTTCAGCCTGTTTGCAGTGAAGTACGTAACCGGAGATCCCGCCGCGAAGGTGCTCGAGTTCTATCGCAAACCGCTCTCGCATTACGGTGAGGTGCTGGAGTGCCTGCACGGCAAGCCGGTAGGTGAGCGCGCCAGGACCAGCAGCGGGCTGACCTGCTCCAGTGAGCAGGCAGAACATGTGCAGGTGAACGGCATCCCGGATTCGTCGAACGAGCACGAACTGCGCGCCGGGACTCCGCTGCGGTTCCGCATTGTGGGCATCGAGAACACGGATGCGGGAAATACGCGGTTTGGGCTGGTGTATCTGGAACTGCCGAAGGACGATGCCTCGCAGTAGCCGCGTTACTCGATGCGGAGGGCTTGTTGGGGGTCGAGGCGCGAAGCTCTCGTAGCGGGCATCCAGACGGCGAGCAGCGCGACCAGGCTTAATACAACCGGGACGGTTACAAATACAACTGGATCCCAGGTCTTGACCCCGAACAGGAAGCTGGCGATGAAGCGGGTGAGTCCGAAGGCGGCGCCGATACCGATGACGACGCCAACGATGGCAAGCCGCATACCGTGCCAGACAACCAGCGAGCGGATGCCGGCGCGGTCCGCGCCGAGCGCCATGCGTATGCCCATCTCCTGGGTGCGCTGCTGCACGGAGTAAGCCATGAGACCGTAGATACCGATAGCCGCAAGGATCAGTGCGCAGGCTGCGAAGATGTTGAGGAGCAGCATATTGAAATCCTGACGCGCGGTGGAGTTGACGACGACTTCCGTCATGGGGCGCACGCGCGCGACGGGGAAACCGCCGCTGGCCTGGCGGAGCTGTTCGGTGACGGCGGCGATGTACTGGTGCGGATCGCCGTGGGTGCGGACGAGCCACGCCACAGGGCCGATGCCCGCATTGAGGGCGGTCACGCCGTCGGTGACCTGGGCCTGAGGGACGATCAGCAGCGGACGCGGGTCGCTGTCGAGGCCGCCGTCGCGAATGTCACCTGCTACGCCGATGATCTGGCGCGGTCCTTCAACAAACTGCGGGCCGACGCCTTTGCCGATGACGATCTGCTGGCCAATCGGGTTTTCTTTGGGCCAGTATTTTCTTGCCAGGGTTTCGTTGATGATAACCACCCCAGGGGCTGCGCCGTTGTCGCGATCGGTGAAGTCGCGGCCACGAAGAGGAATGTGGAAGGTGGCGAAGTAGCCCGGGGAAGTGTTCATCCACCCCGCGCCGTCAGTGTTGTTGATCGGATCCTTGCCGTGAGCCCGTCCCACGATGTCAAAGGGCAGACCAAAGCCGCCTTCGAGCGGCAGGCAGCAGGTGGATGCGGTGACTTCGACGCCGGGAATGGTGCCGAGGCGCTCGCGGCCATCGCGGGAGAGCTGGGCGACGCCGGCGGTCGTCTGAAAGCGGTCGCCGGTGAGAGACATTTCGAGGGTGAGGACGTCGCGCGGATCGAATCCCGGATTGACATGCCGGAGCGCGATGAAGGTGCGGATGAGGAGCGCGGCGCCGATAAGGAGGATGAGGGCGAGCGAGACTTCGCTGATGACCAGCAGGGAGCGCATCTTGCTCTGGCGAAAGCCGGTGCCGGAGCGGTTGCTGCTTTCCTTAAGCGTGGTGTTGAGATCGGGGCGCGAGGCTCCAATGGCCGGGAACAGGCCGAAGAGCATGCCGGTGAGGAAGGAGATGCCCAGGGTAAAGGCGAGGACACGCCAGTCGAGGGAGACGAACGCGCCGTTTTCACCGACGCGCGGAAGGTTAGCCGATCCGATTGAAAGCAGGGCGCGGACGCCTGCGTAGCCCAGGATGAGGCCGAGGATACCGCCGGTGACGGAGAGGACGATGCTTTCGGTGAGGAGCTGGCGCACGATGCGGGCGGGGCCTGCGCCCATCGCCGCGCGAATGGCGAATTCGCGCTTGCGTCCAGTGGCGCGGACGAGCAGTAGATTGGCGACGTTGGCGCAGGCGATGAGAAGGACAAAGCCGACAGCCCCGAGGAGGACGAGAAGCGAGGAACGCGCATCGCTGACGATGGAATCGCGCAGAGGCTGAACGCCGAAGCTGGCTTTGGGATCGGCCAGCGGATATCGACGCTTGAATTCACCGTAGGCGAGCTTGAGCTGAGCGTTCGCCTGGGCCAGGGTGACGCCCGGCTTGAGCCGGGCCGCGGCCATGAAGTAATGGCCCTGGTTAGTGCTGTTGGGGTCGATCTGGAACGGAAGCCAGATGTCGGCTTGCGGATCGGCGACATAGGATTTTCCGACGACCCCCAGAATGGTGTACGGCTCGTTGCCGAGGGAGAGAGATGTGCCGACGATGTTCGGATTACCGCCGAACTTGCGCTGCCACAGCCCGTAGCTGATGACGACAACCTTGCCGCCATTGGGGGAATCTTCCTGGGGAGTAAAGGTGCGCCCCATCTGGATCGGCGCGCCGAAGAGGCGGAAGTACGCCTCCGAGACGTGGAGGCCGTGGACCTGCTCGGGGACAGAGCCGGTGAGATTGAAGCCCGGTCCGCCGAAGTCGTAAGCGGTCACGTCCTCAATGACGCTGGTTTGCGCACGCCAGTTGTTGAACTTCGTGGGGGAAGCGCCGGACCAGTTGCCGTCGGGCGTGATGTTCATCATCTGAACCATGCGGTCGGGGTCAGGATAGCTGAGGGGCTTGAGGAGGACGGCATTCACCACCGAAAAAATGGCGGTGTTGGCCCCTATACCGAGTGCGAGGGCGGCGATGGCCGTGAAGGTAAACGCGGGGTTGGCGATGAGGACGCGGAAGGAGTAACGGAGATCGGCGAGAAACTCGCTCATACTGTGCCGCTTTCGGATCTGGTGTTCTCGTGCCGGGGATGGACCTTGTCTATTCGTTACGTTCCGGAGCCGCAGCTGGTTCGTTAATGTTACGGATTGTAACACCTAAAGGTCGCGACCAGGACGCCACCACGCCGGAGTTTCCTTTCCATATGGCGAGTTTCCCGGTTCTCGAAGCGGAGTCGCCGAAGTGGCCTATCCCAGGGTGCCCGTTGGCTTAGTGGTCGCAACAGGGATTGGGCCGATGTGTGGCTTGTCGAGGTAGCCGAGAGACGGAAAGTAGACCTGGGGATTCTGCTCCATGACTTCAAAGTAGCCGCGCAGGAATTCCTCAGCGATTGCCTGGGGCGACTGCTCGGGTTCCGTGGAGAGAACCTGGCGCGCCATGTCGATAAGGAGCGAGTCCACCTTTTCGCCGACGCCCTCGGCCTGGCTGATTTCCCGGCTGTCGATGTAAGTGAAAGAGCCGCGGTTGGAAAGGACGATCATCTCGGTCTCTTCGCCGACCGTTTGCGGATTGTATTTGCGGGCCAGATACATGAGGTAGGTCATGCGCAGGACGGTGGTGCGCAGGCTGAAGCTCTGATTGAACCGCGGAGTGACCAGCTTGAGCATAGGCGTGATGGGGCGGGATGCATTGCCGACGACGCTCGGGCCGAATGTCTCCATGACAGTGGAGGGAGGCTCGCAGAGCAGGACGCGGCCCGGATTGTCGTCTGTTGAATTGCTCGCGAGAAGGAACTGAAGAGCGGGTATCTGGGCGACACCGTAGGAGCGGAACCAGTCGCCCATCACCCGCTTGATGCCGGGGATGATGTCCTGGCGGTTGCTGGAGGTGCAGGCGACGTTAGCGATTTCCGAGGCCAGCATTTTGGCGGCGCGCGGATCTTTGGCCGCCCAGGTGATGGCGAAGATGCGCTTGCCGGAGGTAAAGGACATGACGGCGGCCTCGTCTTCGCCGGTCGACGACGCGTCCTCGGGCTCGATTCGAGAATCGGCGCAGAGAATGGATCCGCCTGGAAACGGAACCGCGATACCCAAATTCATTCTTACGGGCCTTTCGCAACCGCTGTAAATACCGCTGATTCAGGCCGCTTCAAGCGTGCTCTTTTTTATCTGCCGATGGTTACGGCCCGGCGCACAGCTCCGCTGCGAAAAAGGGTCCCATCCGAAACGTCTCCGAGACGACTACAGTGAGGAGACCCTTCATCATTCGATACGGCTTGGCAAGACGGGGTCAACGCAATAGTGGGAGCTTTTCGCCACTGCGAACCATTGATCTCAACAGTGAGGTATCCTACCGCGAATCGGTGTCCTGCAAACTGTGGAATTCGCGTCCCCATTGCGATCGATCGCCGGGAGGTTGACAACTTCGCCAGGCTTTATGATCGAGAATTGACTAAGAGCGCATATTTCCTTTCAGGATCACGATGAAAACCGGCATTATCGGCCTGCCTCAGGTGGGCAAGACTTCGTTGTTCAAAATACTGACGCGGGCGAAGGTTGAGGACCGCGGATATTCGCGCGACGCGCATCTGGGCGTGGCCAGGGTGCCTGACGATCGTCTGGATCGTCTGGCGGCGCTCTACAACCCGAAGAAGCTCGTGCATGCGACTGTGGAGTACGCCGACGTCGCGGCCATTGGCCAGGAGGCGCTGAAAGAAACGGCGTTTCTGGCGAGCCTCCGCAACGTGGACGCGCTCATCCACGTGCTGCGTGCTTTTGAGGATGATTCGATTGCGCATGTGGGAGCGATCGATCCTTTGCGGGACGCGAAGAGCGTGGAGTTCGACCTGATGCTCAGCGATCTGACCCAGGTGGAGAAGCGGTTGGAGCGGCTGGAGAAGGATCTGAAGAAAATGCGGACGGCCGATCTCGAGAAAGAGAACGCGCTGCTGCTCCGGTCGAAGGAGTCTCTGGAAAAGGAGATCCCTCTGCGCGAACTGGAGATGACGGCGGAGGAGAAGAAGCTGATTCGCGGCTTCATGTTTTTGTCGCAGAAGCCGGTACTGTATGCGGTGAATGTGTCGGAGAGCACGACTCTGGGTGCCGATCTGGAGGGGGCTGCCGCGAAGTATGGGCTGACGGAAATCGCGGGCCGGCCGAATGCGGGGGCGACGGCGTTCTGCGGCAAGGTGGAAGCGGAGCTGTCGGAGATGGACGACGAGGAGGCGACGGAGTTTCTTGCTTCGTATGGGCTGAAGGAGAGCGGGCTGGTGCGCCTGATCCGGCGGAGCTATGAACTACTGGGGCTGATCAGCTTCTTCACCGTCGGGGAAGACGAGTGCCGGGCGTGGACCGTGCCGGCCAATTCGCGGGCGCAGGAGGCGGCAGGGGCGATCCACACGGATCTGGAGAAGCATTTCATTCGGGCGGAGACGATTCACTGGGACACGTTGCTGGCGGCGGGGTCGGAGGCGGTGGCGCGATCCCATGGGACGCTGCGGCTGGAGGGCAAAGACTATCTGGTGCAGGATGGCGATGTGCTGCATATCAGGCACAGCGGGTGAGTGCCGGGCACCAGGAGCCGGGTACCGGGAGCTGGGCACCGGATACAGGAACGGAAGTGAGGAAGAGCGTGGGCGGATCCTATAAGGACTTAAGGGTGTGGCAGGAGTCTTTCGCGCTCTCGGTTGCAGTTTACAAGCTGACGCGTGACTTTCCGCACGAAGAGTTGTACGGCCTTAGTTCGCAGCTCCGGCGAGCTGCTGTATCGATTCCGAGCAACATTGCCGAAGGCTATGGTCAGGAACAAGGCGGGATTATCGTAGCTTCATCTCCATCACTCGCGGCTCGGTGTTGGAGTTACAGACACAACTCGCCATCGCAAGCGAGTTGGGAATCGGCCGGCCGCCTTTGATGAAGGACGTTCGATCTCAGGCCGAGGAGGTTGGCAAAATGCTGTGGGGGCTGCTGCAAAAGCTCTGATTTTCCCGGTGCCCGGTAGCCGGAGCCCGGTACCCGGTACCCGGTACCCGGTACCCGGAGCCCGGAGCCCGGTACCCTGACTTATGATTCTTTCTCTTGTGCTCGGAAGCCTGGCGGCGGTTGCTGACATTGTCGGCGGCGTGGTTTTGGTGCAGCGAAACTGGACGCAGCGGTATCTGCGTTACTCGATTGCGCTGGGTGCCGGCTTCATGATGGCGGTCGCGATTCTGGATATGCTGCCGGAGAGCATGAAGTTTTCGCCGGTGTGGGCGCCCATGCTGGTGCTCGCCGGGTACTGCGCGATCCATCTGCTGGAGCACACCATCACGCCGCATTTTCATTTCGGCGAAGAGACGCACGCGCACGAATTTCTGCACCGCAGGACGGGATGGTCCGTCCTCTGCGGGCTCGCGGCGCACGCGTTTTTCGACGGCGTGGCGATTGCTTCGGGGTTCGTGCTGTCGAATGCGCTGGGATGGATGATTTTTGTGGCGATCATTCTGCACAAGGTGCCGGAGGGGTTCACGATCGCGTCGGTAATGTTGGCGTCGGGCCAGACACGGCGAACGGCGGTAGTGTCGGCGACAGCGCTGGCACTGGCGACGATTGCGGGCGTGCTGATCATCGGGTTCGTGCCGCGGTGGGTCGAGGCGGGACTGCCGCTGTCCGCGGGCGTGACGATTTATGTAGCGGCGACGGACCTGGTTCCGGAGGTGAATCGCGAGCCGGGGGTGCGGATGGCGCTGGTCTTCTTCGCTGGGGTAGCGATTTTTGTGCTTGTGCGGATGCTGGCGCCGGTCTAAAGACAGGGCATCGGAAACCGAGCACCGGGCACAATCATTTGTGGAAGAACAGGCTATACAGCAGGATCGCGAGCACCACGGCGCTGATGGCGACGTAAAGCCGATCGCCTTCGAAGAGAAAGCCGGCGATGCACATCGCGACGCGGGCGACGGGTGTGGCGATGAGGACCAGCAGTCCGAGCATGATGATGCTTTCGGCGTTGAAGATCGCTACGCCGTGAAGGATTGACGAAAAGTGCGTGAACCGTTGAGGCTCGGCGTGGAAGTGGCTGTAGTCGGCGCGAGGGCCATGGTTCTGCGCCAAATACAGGATGCCTCCGGTAAGCACGATGGCGGCGGCCATCATCACGCCGGTGCGCAGCAATACTCCAACCCAGGTTTCGATCCGCTGGTCGTTCCACGCAGTGGGCGAATTCACAGGGTTCCTCGCAGGCTGTTGACGATCATCTCGATGCCGAGGGCGACGATGACCAGGGCGAAAACGACTTTCAGGGTACGCACCTGGGCCTTGACGAGGAGACGTGACCCGATGAGCGAGCCGGCCAGGACTCCGAGCATGACGGGGAAGACGAGCGCCGGCGCTAAGTAGCCGCTGTGGAGATAGAGGCCGGCGCTGGCGGCAGCAGTGACGCCGATCATGAAGTTGCTGGTGGTGGTGGAGACTTTGAAAGGCAGGCGCATGGCCTGGTCCATAGCGATCACTTTGACGGCGCCGGAACCGATGCCCAGGAGGCCTGAGAGAGTGCCGGCGACGGCCATGAGTCCAAAACCGGCGGGAACGCGCTGGGCGACGTAACTCTGCTGGCCGCACTGGTCCGAGGGAAAGCTGCCCTCGAGTTTCAGGCGTAGAGCAAGGGGATCGGGCTTCCGGGTCAGCGCGTCGTGGCGCTGTTTGAGTGAGGCATAAGCGGAGTAAAGAAGCACGAGGCCGAAGATGAATCCGATGGAGTGGGTGGGAACTCGCGTGGTGAGCCATGCGCCGAGCAGCGCGCCCAGGGTGGTGGCGATCTCAAGAAACATGCCGACGCGGATGTTGGAAAAGCCCTCGCGCACATAGGCTGCGGCCGCTCCAGAAGATGTTGCGATGACGGACACGAGGGACGCGCCAATGGCGTAGTGGATGTCGACGTGAAAGAGGATGGTGAGGACGGGGACGATGACCACGCCGCCGCCGAGTCCGCTGAGCGCGCCGAGGAGACCGGCGGCGATCGAGCTGACGAAAAGGATGAGGGAGAACTCCAGGGCTGTCATTCGAGGTTGCAGGGTGCAGGAAACAGGGTACAGCGCGAGAGGCTGGACGACTTAAAGATCGATTTTTCGCAGACCTCCTTTGAGCCGCTCGATCCGCAGACCACGCCGTGGGAACGACATCGGAAATTGTGCGAGATTCTCCTTCTCGCCGGGCGGCGCAGTTGGCGCGCTAAGGATCGCCTTCTGTTGTTTCCTGGCGGATCTGTCGGGCTTCTCCAATATGCTGCTCATTTCGATGTTAGAACAGCGACCGTGTCGGGCGGGAGGGTAAGGCTGTTTGCGTGGAGGCCGATGTCGGGCGAGGAGGCGAGGATGATCGCCGATCCGGGGTGCACTTCGATTTGGACTGGGTTTGACGCGAGCGAAAAGGCGACGGTGACCGCGCCGCGCTCCATCGCGAGCCACTGTGCGGATTCGCTGAAGCGGACATGGACATGGCTGAGATCGGGATCGGCAAGGTCGGCTGTAGACCGGCGCAAAGCGATGAGCTGCCGATACCAATCGAGCATTGCGGCGTGAGGCGGTTGGGTCCGCTCATCCCAGTTGAGTTTGGAATTCTCGAAAGTTTCGGGAGACTGAGGATCGGGAATCTCCGCGGGGTCCCATCCAAATGCGGCGAATTCTTTCTTGCGCCCCTCGGATACGAGCTTGCCCAATTCGTCTTCATGATTGGTGAAGTATTGAAACGGCGCGGAGGCGGCCCATTCTTCGCCCTGGAAGAGCATGGGAACAAAAGGGGCCGTGAGCGTGAGCGCGGCGGCGATTTTAGCGCGGCCGGCGCTGACTTCGTGCGCCAGGCGCTCACCTTTGGCGCGGTTCCCGACCTGGTCGTGGTCCTGGGAGTATCCGAGGAAGCGCGTGCCCGGCAGATTGGGAACCGGCCGCCCGTGAACCCGATCGCGATACGGCGAGTAGCGGCCATCATAGACGAACACGTCGCGCAGCGATTTGGCGAGGTCCGCCAGGGTGCCGAAGTCGGCGTAATAGCCGCTGCGGTCTCCGGTGAGGACGGTGACGAGGGCGTGATGGAAGTCGTCGCTCCACTGCGCGTCCATGCCATACCCCCCGGCTTCGCGCGCGGTCACGACGCGCGGATCGTTCAGGTCGCTTTCGGCGATGACGGCGTAGTTGCGCCCTGTGTGGGCCTCGAGTTCGTCAACTTCGGCTGTGAGCTGTTCCATGAAGTTGATGGCCGAGCGATCCATGTAGGCGTGTACAGCGTCGAGGCGGAGACCATCGAAGTGATAATCGCGGAGCCACATCAGTGCGTTGTCGCAGAAAAAGCGGCGGACTTCGTAGCTCCCGGCGTCTTCGAGGTTAACGGCGTCGCCCCATGGCGTATGGTGCAAACCGGTCAGGTAGGGACCGAACTTGCCAAGGTAATTCCCATCCGGGCCGAAGTGGTTATAGACGACGTCCAGCAGGACAGCGAGGCCTTTCTCGTGACACGCGTTCACGAGGCGCTTGAGGGCTTCCGGTCCACCGTAGGGTTCGTGCGGGGCAAAGAGGTCCACACCGTCATAGCCCCATCCCTGAATGCCCGGAAAAGAATTGACCGGCATGAGCTCGACGTGAGTGATGCCGAGTTCGCGAAGAGTGTCGAGCTTGCTTCGCGCCGCGTCGAAGGTTCCTTCGGCGGTGAAGGTGCCAATGTGGAGCTCGTAGATGATAGCGCTCGAAAGTGAAGGGGCTTCCCAGCCGGTGTCGGTCCATGAGAATGCGCCGTGGTAAAGGATGCGTGATGCGCCGTGGATGCCGCCGGGCTGCCAGAGAGAGCGTGGATCGGGGAGGGCGAGCTCCTGATCGTTGGGGGAGGGGCCGTCGACAAAGTATGCGTAGTCGCTGCCGGGTTGTGCGGCGTCGACGTCGGCCTGCCACCAGCCGCCCTCGGTTTTCTGGAGCGGGTATTTTTGTCCATCGATCTGGACGCCCACTTTTCCGGCTTTCGGAGCCCAGAGGCGGAAACGATGCATGGGGCAACTCTCTTTCGGGAATTGTAACGATCAACGGTACATATTTGGATCAGGATCTGGGAGCCAGCTCCGCGCGAGCCTGGGGTTCAGCGCGGAGGCGGGTCTCTTCTTTGCGTTCGAGTGCGAACGCGGCATGCACGAGAGCGATGTGAGAAAAGGCCTGCGGGAAATTGCCCACCAGGCGTTTGCGCTGGGGGTCGTATTCCTCCGAGAGGAGGCCGAGGTCGTTGCAGAGCGCGATAAGGCGCTCGAAAAGCTGGCGCGCGTCGGCTTCGCGGCCAATGGCTTTCAGGCTGCCCACCATCCAGAAGCTGCATGCCAGAAAAACCCCCTCGCCAGGAGGGAGACCATCCTTGACCTTTTCCGTGTCGTAGCGCATCACAAAGCCGTCCTTCATGAGGCCGCGTTCGATCGCTTCGATCGTCCCGCGGATGCGAGGGTCAGTAGCGGGCAGGAATCCGACGATGGGCAGCAGCAACAGCGAAGCATCGAGTTGCTGCGCGCCGTAAAAGCGAACAAAGCTGTTCATCTCCGGATTGAAAGCTTTGCGGCAAATCTCTTCGTGAATGATGTCGCGCAGCTTTTGCCATTTGTCGATCGGGGCGTCGCAGCCCAGCTTGTTCGCGATCAGAATGGCGCGATCGAACGCGACCCAGGCCATGACCTTGGAGTAGGTGAACTGTTCCCGTCCGCCGCGGGTTTCCCAGATACCCTCATCGGGGCGCTGCCAGATATCTTCCAGATGTTCGAGCAGTAGCATGAGAACGCGAAAATCTTCGGCGGTGTGTTTCCCCAGGCCGTCAAGAGCCTGGTAAAACGTACCCAGCAGCTCCCCATAAATGTCGAGCTGGACCTGTGTAGCCGCGCCGTTGCCGACCCGCACTGGGCGTGAATTTTCATAACCGTCCAGCCAGTCAACCTCCCACTCGATGAGCTGGCGCTCGCCCTTAATCCCATACATGATCTGGACCTGGTCGGGACTGCCGGCAACCGCGCGGAGGAGCCAGTCCTGCCATGCGCAGGCTTCTTCGAAATAGCCCGCGGTGGTCATGGCCAGCAGGGTTAATGTCGTATCGCGAAGCCAGCAATAGCGGTAATCCCAATTGCGCTCGCCACCGATCCATTCGGGCAAAGAGGTGGTGATGGCCGCTACAAGACCGCCGCTGGGCTGAAAAACCATGGCCTTGAGAGTGATGAGGGAGCGCTCGACGATAGCCGCGTACTGGCCGTCGTATTTGAGGCGTGAGGCCCACTCCGTCCAGAAGTTTTCCGTGTCGCCCAGAGCCTGCTCCGCGTCTATCGGGCTGGGGTCGGGCTTGAAGGACTCGCCGTACGTGAGAGTGAACCAGACGCGTTCCCCTTCGCTGACGGTGAAATCGGCGACGGTACGGAGGTTTTCTCCGTGAACCTGGACGGAGGCGTGAAGGACGGCGACACCGGGGCCGGCGACGGCGCGAATGCCATCGTCAATGGCAGTGACCCAGGGGACGGTCCGGCCGTAGTCGAAGCGCAGCGCAAGCACCATGGTCAGATCCATTTTTCCGCGGATACCCTCTACGATGCGCACCACATCGGAGTTGCGTCCCCGGATGGGCATGAAATCGATCAGGCGGACGGCGCCCTGGGCATCTTCGAATGTAGTTTCGAGGATGAGGGTATGGTCGCGATATTTGCGGCTGCACGTCCAGTCATTGCCCGCGGCGCGGATCTGCCAACAGCCGTTTTTCTCATCGCCGAGCAGTGAGGCGAAGCAGGCTGGGGAGGAGAAATCGGGCCAGCAGAGCCAGTCGATGGAGCCCTCTCGGCTGACCAGCGCTGCTGTTTCAGAGTCGCCGATCAGGGCGTAATCTTCGATTTTAGAAGCCATAGGCAGGGGAGAACTTTACTGCTCCTGGTAGTTGCGCATCAGCCCACCGTCGACAACGAAAGTGGCGCCGGTTACATAAGATGCTTCGTCGGAAGCGAGGAAGGCGACCATTGATGCGACGTCTTCGGGTTCGCCCAGGCGGCCGAGGGGAATTTTGGCCAGGAGAGCGTTGAGTTTGGGCTTGTCCTCAAGCAGCGCCGCGTTGATCGGGGTGTTGATGGCGCCGGGCGCGACGTTATTCACGGTAATGCCGAGCGGGCCAAGCTCGACGGTAAGGTCCCGCATGAGCATGCGGAGACCGCCCTTGCTGCAGCAGTAGGTGGCGAACCCGGGGAAGGCCATGTCTTCGTGAACGGAACTGATGTTGACGATGCGCCCTGGCTTTTCTGCTTCGCGCAGACGGCGGACGAAGGCCTGGGTGAGAAAGAAAGGCCCGCGCAGATTCACGGCCATCACCTTGTCGTAGTCTTCTTCGGGCGTGTCCCAGAAGTCGGACTTCTTCTCCATGCCTGCGTTGTTGACCAGGATGTCGGCCGAGCCAAAGCGGGACCACGCGGTTTCCACAAGGTTGCGGATGTCGTCGATTTTCGTGACGTCGGCCGCCACCACCTCGCCCTCGCCGCCGCAGGCTTCAATCGCGCGGCGGGTTTCGTCGGCGCCGCTTTGGCTGCCGACGTAATCGATGAGGACTTTCGCGCCCTCGCAACCGAGACGTTTGGCGATGTTCTGGCCGATGCCGGAGCCCGCTCCGGTGACAATGGCGACTTTTCCCTGCAGACGCTGCATGGATTCCTTCTCCCTCTTGAATCGCTTGCCTGTGCTTGGATGCGGAAAGGCACGGCAAACTGTTTTGGGGGCCGTGAAGTTGACAACCGGCGCGGCAGCCCAGCTGTAAAGGAGGCCGTTTAGGCAGCCGGACGGGGGAACCTGGAGGGGTCTCGGCGCGTATTCATCAATGTACGCTGGCAGGATGGCTCGCAGGATGGTTGGGCAGCCAGGGCTTGCCGAACCGGCCACAGTCGGCGTTATGCTGGGTTTTCGGATCGGAGCGAGAATCCGGCCTGGAAAGGCTCCGAGGGAGGAATGGTCATGGCGGTCTATTGCAGGAATTGTGGAAAGAGTCTCGCCGACGATGCGCGGTTCTGTTCCGGATGTGGCGCGACGATGCTGCCGCCGGTGGTTCCTCCTTACTATCCCACAGCGTCGGTGACGCGGCTGGTGAGGCCGCGAATGGGACGGATGATTGCCGGCGTTTGCCAGGGCCTGGCCAATGCTTATGCGTGGGATGTGGTGTGGGTCCGGGTGATCACGGTGCTGCTGACGGTTTTTGGCGGAGGGTCGGGATTGCTGGCTTACATCATTTTCTGGATCGTGATGCCGGAGGAGCCGCTGTTGCTCCCGCCGGGTGTGCCCCCTGTCGCACCCCCGCAGCCGCCCTACCCGCCGCCGGGCTAGCGTTCGAGTTTAAGCCTGGTTAGCAGCCAATTCACGGGGAAATAATCTCTCAAGGCGCCTGCGCAGCTGGCGTACGATGGCGGGCATGGATGCGCAGCCTGCGGACAGCAAGACTAAAGGCATACCCCGGTCTCTCTTGCTCTACTTTCCGTGGCTATTAATTGTTGTTGTGGCGGTCGTAGCGTTGAGCTACTGGCACTGGCTCTCTGTGCCGCGCACGACGGTGGCGCGGTTCAACGCCTGCATCGAGTCTGCTGCAGAGGCTAAACAGAAGGCGAAGGGCCAGCTGGATATGCAGGACATCCGCGCCTGCGAAAAACTGAATGACGCGTCGGTTGAGGATCTGGTCAAAGCGCCCATCGATGAACTCAAGTGGACGCTC
>CAZSWI010000040.1:0-20611 GCA_964610635.1 uncultured Acidobacterium sp. | reverse complement strand
ATAAACTGCGACTCCGGGTGAATGTACCCCGCCGTGAACTGCAGCAGATGGAAGATCACGAACGCCAGCACAATCGGTCCGCTCCAGTACATCGTGCGGTCCGCATAGGAAGAGTTGACGGACTTCTTCTTCGCGTAGCCCACCGGCCGCGCCTTCTGGTTAAGCAGCCATAGCTGGACCGTCGCCAAAATGTGCAAACCCACCGCCGCAATCAGCCCGATGCGCGCAATCCACAGCAGCTCGCCCAGATTTTTGAGGAATTGCCCATACGCATTCAGCCGCGCCGGCCCCTCGAAAACCTGGAGATTCCCCAGCAGATGGCCGATCACAAACAGGAACAGAATCGCCCCTGTCACGGCCATCACGGCCTTCTTGCCGTTCGTGGACTGCCAGAAACTCGGTGCGCGTTTCGGTTGCGGACCAGCGACCGCAGCGCTCATCGCGCAGGCCTCATGAATTTCAGCCCGATGAATTTCAGATGGATCACGTCCGGCGTTCCTTCTCTCTGGAGTTGCAGCGTCTTCAAGGCGAATCTTTATTATTCGTGCCCGGAAGAACCACCGTCAACTCAAGGAGCCGGTCTGGCACATCAGGTACTCGTCGTTTTCCGCGCGTGGACCCAGGGTGCTGACACCCGGAATTACGTCCACCGTAAATTCGACATCGGCTGAGGTCTCCAGCGCATTTCCGTTCAACTCCCCGTCGCCCTCTTCCACATGTACATCTCCCAAACAGAGCAGAGCACCTTCCCGGGAACCGGAAGATAGAGGGTCGTTCCTTCCCCAATTTCGTCGTAGTCCATGTTGCCGCCCCATGCTTCCAGCCAGGCGTTACGGAAGCTCGCGCTGTTGCCGGGCGCTACACCCATGCACCCGACCATGGGTTTCATCACGATCTTGAAGTCCTTCAGGCGCTCTGTTGGCTTCGCTAATCCCGGAGAATCCTTCGATGATATTCCGAAGGGCCCTTTCAGAAATCGATGATTCACTGGCGAGGCCTGCGTAGTTCGACTACTGGTAGTACATCCGTTGTTGCCGTTGTCGTAATCGTGACCGCAATTTTCCCCGTGACCCAGAATGAGGCGCTTGACATTCCCTCCTTGCCCCGTCATCATCGTGCTTCCTGAGCGTTTTCATTCATCCTTAGCTTCTATCCGCCATATTCCGTTCAGGTTCCTCGCCCGTTCCGACGCCTGAACTCAGGCCCGTGCGTTCCCGGCGCGCCGATGCTGCCGTATGCCTCCTACGACAGCTGCAACGAACAGTTGTGCTCATCGCCTCCCGTTTCCCCAAATGGAGTGGCCGGCTTCCGTGAAGGAGTTCGCTTTGGGCCCTACGTGTTGTGTACTTCGTTCCCTGGTTTCCCGCCTCAAGCCGGTTTTTTCCTCCACCATGTCCGCGCGTCTGGCTTTGCCGATGCTTGCGCTCCTGCTGCTGAGCGCGACCGCCCGCGCAGTGACCATCACCGTTACCCGTTTTGACGACACGGCGGCCAATAGCCTAAATGCCGGGGACGGCCTTGGGGTCGGTGTGTCCGGTGACCTGCGCTCGGCGATCCTGGCCGCCAACGCGGCGGGCGGAACGAACATCATCGGCTTCAGCTGCGCGTCAGCGCCGTGCACCATCACGCTGAACGGCCCGTTGCCTCCGATCTTCGCCACCGCGACGACGCCCGGCGGCATCGCCGGCTACAACCTGACCATCGATGGCGGCCAGTTCGGCACCGTGATCATCGATGGCGGGGGCAAATACCGGGTCTTCTTTGTGGATAACGTCGCGGTGACGATAGAAAACCTGCAGATTCAGAACGCCAACGCCACCGGCGGACCGGGTGGCTTGGGCGCGGGAGGGGGCGGCGCTGGGTTTGGAGCAGGCCTGTTCGTGAATCAGGCGACCGCGGTCGTCACGCTTTCCAACATTTACTTCTCCAACTGCAGCGTGACGGGTGGAAACGGCGGAGCAGGCGTCGCCGGCAACTTTTTGAGCGGCGGTGGTGGAGGAGGAGGCCTGGGCTTCGGCGGGGGCGGAGACAACAACAACTCTGGCGTCGGAGGCGGTGGCGGAGTAACCGGTCCTGGGAGTATGACCAACGGCGGGACCGGCGGCGGCGGCGGACCCGGTGAGGGGACCGGGGGCAGCGGCTACGCCGACAATAGTGCTGGCGGCAATGGGACCGCGAATGGATTGGGAGGCGCTGGCGGGTTTGGCGGCGGCGGTGGTGGAGCAGCCGGAGAGGGTTACGGGAATGGAGGGTTCGGAGGAGGGGGCAGCGGCGCGGACATCGGTCTGGTTGCCGGCAATGGCGGCTTCGGCGGCGGTGGCGGCGGGTCGAACAACGGGGCCGCCGGAACCAGCCCGACCGTTGACGGCATCGGGGGCGGGGCCGGGGGCGCCGGCAGTGGCTGGAGCGGCGGAGAGTATGGAGTGACGGAGATCCCAGACGGAGGAGGAGGAGGAGGGGCGGCAGCCGGCCCTGCCATCTTCGTGAACCTCGGCAGCGTCACCCTCGATAACGTGAGCGGAGCCGGCTTCTCCGCCACGGGCGGCATCGGCGGAAGCGGCGAGACTGCCGGATGCTGCTCGGCCACCGACGGCGGCAACGGCGGCGCCAGCTCCGTGCCAGTCTTCAACTACGGCGGCAAGGTCAATGGCTCGACGACGGTAGGCCCGATTGCCAATGCTCTGCCTGGCGGAGCCGCTGTGCCAGGAACAACTCCGACCAGCCTGAACTTCGCCTCGGTGCCGGTCGGTTCTTCCGTAGCCCAACCAGTCTTCTTCACCGTCGCTTCCGGCACGGTCGTTGGCAGCATCAACGTGCTCACTCAGGGCGCGTCCGGCGTGGACTTTACCCAGGCGGCGGACACCACCTGCACCGCAACCACCTACGCCGCAGTCACCAATTGCACGGTCAACGTGCAGTTCGCGCCGAAACATGCCGGCATGCGCATGGGCGCGGTGGTCTTCCAGAACGGCTCTGGCGCGGTGCTGGCGACCGCCTACATTTACGGCGTCGGTCAGAGCCCGGTTCTGGCGTTCCCCTCGAATACGACCACCATTTCGCTGGGCAGTGGATACAGCGATCCGTTTGGCATTGCAGTAGACGCCGCGGGCGATGTCTTCGTTGCGGACAACGGCACCAACCACGCTGTGAAAGAGATTATGGCGGTTGGCGGCAGCATTCCGGCAAATCCGACCGTGAAAACCCTGAGCAACAGCTTCACCACTCCCATCGGCGTGGCGGTCGATGGAGCCGGCAATGTCTATGTCGCCGATCCCGACAACAATAAGGTGACGGAACTCGTCGCGGTCGGAGGCAGTATTCCTTCCAATCCGGTCATCCTGACGGTGGCCAGCCTGACAGGCCCCGCCGGTGTCGCAGTGGATGGCGCTGGCAATGTCTACATCGTCACCTCGAGTGCGATTGAAGAGGTTGTGGCGGCTACTGGGGGCACCAGGACATTCGGCAGCGGCTTCGACGTACCCTACGGCGTGGCGGTAGACGGTGCGGGCAACGTCTATGTTGCGGACTATATGAACCATGCCGTGAAGGAGATCGTTGCGGTGGGCGGCTCCATCCCGGCGAGTCCGACGATCAATACTTTGTCTGCCGCCTTCAGCGAGCCCACTGGTTTGGCGGTCGACGGGGCGGGAAACGTCTACGTTGCAGATAACTCGGGGGTGGTGAAGGAGATTTTGGCGGTAGACGGCGTTGTCCCCGCGAGTCCAACAATTCTGACGTTGGGCGCGGGCTTCAGCCATCCGGCTGGCGTGGCGGTGGACGGATCCGGCAACGTCTACGTCGCCGATACTGCCTATGCGGTGAGGGAGATCCCGCTGGGCACGCCGCCGAATCTGAGCTTCGCCAATACCGATGTTGGCGACCAAAGCAGCGACAGCCCGGGGACTATCGTGCTGCAGAACATCGGCAACGCAACGCTGACCTTCCCGATTCCGCTCACCGGCACCGATCCGAGCGTCGCGGCTAACTTCAGTCTCGATTCATCAACCACCTGCCCCGAGGTCACGACCTCGTCGTCGGCCGGCGTTCTGGCTGCGGGCGGCACCTGCAACCTGGCGGTCGACTTCATCCCCACCACCGGAACCTCAATCACGGGTTCCGTCGTGCTGACCGACAACAATCTCAATGTCGCCGGCGCCACGCAGAGCATCGGGCTGAGCGGGACGGGCATACAGCCCCTGGTCGCGACTTCGGTCGTGGTCACCGGCTATCCTTCGCCGGTCTATCAGGGTGTGGCCCACACCGGAACGGTGACCGTCGACGATCAGAACGGCAATCTTCTGACCGCGTATTCCGGCTCGGCAACCATCATCACCACCGACAACGCGGCGACGGTCACGACGCCGGTGCCCATCACCAATGGGACGGGCACCTTCACCGTGACGTTCAGTACGACCGGGATGAACCAGACTATCACCGCGGCCATCCCAGGGCCGATCAGCGGGAGCCAGACGGGCATCGTGGTGAATCCGTTCCCGGACTATGTCGTGACAACGGCGACTGACGATGCATCTGGTGTTGCGACCAACTGTCCGGCGGGCGGGGGTGGCGCGGACTGCTCGCTGCGTGACGCGCTGGCGGCGGCGGCAGCCGCTGGTGAGGGCAAGATCACCTTCTCACCCAGCGTCTTCACGGCCCCGACGACCATTAACCTGGGTAAAGGCCTCACCATTCCCGCCAACACATTGGTCCAGGGGGTCACGAGCGGCAGCGGTTACACGCTGACGAACCTCATTACCTTGAGTGGCATCGAAGTCGACAGCATCACCGGCGGAGCCTTCAACGTCAGCTCCGGAGTGACCGGAGCTTCCATCGCGAACCTGACCATCCAGAATACAAACGGCGAAGCCAACATCGTCAACGCCGGCACGCTCGCGGTGTCGGGCAGCACAGTGACCGTCACCAACAACGCCTATGCCACCCGGGGGATCTACAACTCGGGTACGATGACGCTGACCGACAGTACGGTGTCGGACAACCTGACTGGGCCAGCCGGGAACGGGTATGGCGCCGGAATCTACAACAGCGGAAGCCTGACGATCGTTTACAGCACGATCAGCGGCAACGAGAACGCATCCGGGAACTACGCTTACGGCGGCGGCATTTACACCACCGGCACTCTGCGGGTTGAATCCAGCACGATTGCCAATAACCTCGCCTTCGGGGCAGCCGCGTTTGGCGGCGGCATCGACATCGGCGGCGGCAGCGCCACCATCAACAACAGCATCGTAACCGGAAACACCGGGGGCAACATTTACGGCAGCTACGGTGGATCGGGCAATCAAAGCGCCACCCTCAGCGCTCTCGGCAATTACGGCGGCCCGACAAAGACCATGCTGCCAGAGCCGGGCAGCGCGTCGATTTGCGGCGGTTTTCAGGCCAACATCCCCAACCAAGTCACCCTCGATCAGCGCGGCCTGCCCAACACTAACTCGACTTATGCACCCTATAACTCGAGTTCACCCTGCGTGGATACGGGCGCGGTGCAGACGAATTACTCCCTGATTTTCTCGACCGAGCCGCAGCCGATTTCTCCGGCTCCCTTGATCTTCCCGAGCACGAACTTCGAGGCTGGCGTCACACTGGACGAGAGCGGCGCGCCGTTCACCGCCGCGGCAGAGACGATTCCGCTGGCACTCTCAGCAACTACCGGCTCACTGACCGGCGGCTCGGCAAGCACCAGCACCACCACGGGGATAGCAACTTACTCCACGCTGCAGGTGAGCGCGACGGGCACCGCGGACTCACTCACCGCAAGCCTGACGCTGAACCCCGCGGCGGGCACTCCGCCGTCGGTGTCGGCCGTCAGCAACTCATTCACGGTTTCGCCTCCCCCGGTCGCGAATTCGGTCGTCGTGACTGGCTATCCTTCGCCGGTCTACGCAGGCGTAGCCCACACCGGAACGGTGACCGTCGACGATCAGTATGGCAATCCTCTGACCACGTACTCCGGCTCGGCGACCATCACCACCAGCGACACCGCGGCGACCGTGACGACGCCGGTGACCATCACCAACGGTACCGGCACGTTCACGGTAACCTTCGCGACGACCGGCACGCAGAGCATCACCGCGGCGATCCAGGGGCTGACGAGCGTGGCGCAGACCGGCATCCAGGTGAATGCGACGCCGGGCTTCGTGGTCACCTCCACAGGCGACGACGCAACCGGCGTGGCCGCCAACTGCCCGGGAACCAGCTGCACTCTGCGCGATGCCATCACCGCCGCCGACGCCGCGGGTACGGGCAACATCACCTTCAGTCCCACAGTGTTCAAATCCACCAACACAACTGCGCAGAACACCATCACCCTGCTGACGCCACTCCCCGCCCTGAGCGGCCTGCTCACCATCCAGGGGCTCGGCGCCAGCATCGTCACCGTCTCGGGCAACAATTCAGCGACGGTGAGCAGCATCTTCACGGTCCACTCCGGCGCGACGATCAGCATCTCCGGGCTGACCATCGCGAATGGCAACGCCGGCGGCCTGAGCGGCCCTTTGGGAGGCGGCATAGCAAGCTATGGAAACCTCACCGTCGCCGATTGCGTCTTTTCCGGCAATACCGCCAGCGCGGCGGGCGGCGCAATCTATAGTGGGGATGGTTCACTCGTCGTCCAGAACTCGACCTTCTCGTCGAACTCTGCCAGCGTTGCGGGGGGAGGCGCCATCTGGGCAGCTGGCGATTCCGCGAGCGTAAGCTACAGCACCTTCTACAACAACACGACTGGCGGAGGATTAGCAGGATCGGGCGGAGCCATCATCTCCTACAGGCCGCTCACCGTCAGCGACAGCACCTTTTCCTCCAACAGTTCAGGCGACGGCGGCGCCATTTACGCCAGTTTCTCCGCCACCACCGTGGTCAACAGCATCTTCGCTGGTAATTCGGCGGCAGATTCGCGCGGCGCCGCGATATTTTCCGACGAAGTGTTCAACGCAAGCAACAACCTCTACTACCAGAATTTCGACAGGGGCACCACCACCGAGGACGACTGCTACGCCTGCACCTCGAACACCGGCGCAATCTCCGGCAACCCCAGCCTGGCTCCGCTCGGTAACTACGGCGGCCCCACCCCGACGATGATCCCGTTGCCCGGGAGCGCGGCCATTTGCACCGCGTCCTCTGCGCTCATTCCCAATGGCGCCACCACCGACCAGCGGGGCTTTCCGCCTTCGAACACCAGCTATCCCGCTTACACGACCAATGCCTGCATCGATCTGGGCGCGGTGCAGACGAATTACTCTCTGATCTTCTCGACCGAACCGCAGCCGATCTCGCCGGCAACCTCCATTGTGGCCGGAACCGACTTTGAAACGGCGGTCACCCTCGATGAAAGCAGCGCGCCGTTCATCGGGCCATCGGTCACGATACCCGTGGGATTTTCTGGAGCCGGCGTGCTGGCTGGCGGTTCGGCAACCACCAGCACCACGACCGGGATCGCAACCTATAACGGGTTGACGGTAAGTTCTGCCGATACCGGCGACACGCTGACGGCGTACCTTGTTCTGAATTCCGCAATTTCAACGCAGCCCGCGATCAGCGTCAAGAGCAGCCAGTTCACGGTTAGCCCGGCGACGGTCCAGGTAAGCGTGGGGACGAATATCGCGGGCCTCTCATTCACCGTAGACAGCACAACCTCGACGGGCACGCAGGCGCCCACCTGGAGCATTCCCAGCTCGCATACGATCGCAACCACATCGCCGCAGTATCTGGGTGGAATCGAGTGGACGTGGAGCAGCTGGTCGGACGGCGGGGCGATCTCCCATCAAGTGGCTGCGTCAGCCTCGACGACTATGTATGCGGCATCTTTCCAACCCAACGCTTACGAGCTCACCGTCACTGCGGGACCAGGCGGCACGCTCTCATCGGTCACAGCGGCGGAATCGGGCACCTACTTCGCCGATGGGTCCGATCCGGCCATTACCGCCATCCCTAATAACGGCTATTACTTCGTGAACTGGAGCGGCGCCGGCATG
Source organism: uncultured Acidobacterium sp. (assembly GCA_964610635.1). Taxonomy (GTDB): domain Bacteria; phylum Acidobacteriota; class Terriglobia; order Terriglobales; family Acidobacteriaceae; genus Palsa-343. The sequence continues at coordinate 12,623 of CAZSWI010000040.1, read as the reverse complement.
CCCGGCATTCTCGGCAGCGCCACCAGCGCGTCGACCACCGTCGAGATAGTCGAGCCGGAAAGCCTGACCGCGAACTTCTTGCCAATTCCAGGCTACGTGGTCACGAGCACGGCCGACGACGCGAGCGGTAATGCAGGAAATTGTCCGGGGACAGGGACCAGCTGCACCCTCCGTGACGCCATCACCGCCGCCAACGCCGCGGGCGCAGGGACCATCACCTTCAGTCCCACAGTGTTTGCTTCGACGAACACGACGGCCGCGAACACCATCACGCTGCTGACCCAGCTGCCAGCACTCAACGGCCAGATCACGATCCAGGGCCTCGGCGCAAACATCATCACCGTATCGGGGAATAACTCAGTGGCCGTGGGCAGTATCTTCCAGGTCCCCCCCACAACCACCCTGGCCATCTCAGGTCTCACTATCGCCAACGGCAACGGGGTTCGCGACGTCAACGGAGGCGCCATCAACAGCGCCGGAGCCCTGACCGTCGCCAACTGCGTCTTTTTCGGCAATACTGCCGTTGCGGCCGGAGCAATCTATGTTGGCGCTGGGTCATTCACCGTTCAGAACTCCACCTTCTCCTCGAACTCTGCCACCAGTGGTGGGGGCGCCGCCATATACGCGGCCGGCACCTCCGCGAATATAAGCTACAGCACCTTCTACAACAATATTTCTGGTGGAGCCGGAGGACTCGGCGGAGCCATCGTCTCCTACGGGCCGCTCACCGTCAGCGACAGCACCTTTTCCTCCAACAGTGCAAGTCTCAGCTACGGCGGCGCCATTGAGTCCATATACCCCGCCACCGTAGTGAACAGCATCTTCTCCGGCAATTCAGCCGCAGTCGGGGCCGGCATCAATGTGAACGGCCTGACCTCCAGCTTCAACCTCTTCTACCAAAACTACGACACCGGCACTACCAACGAAGACGACTGCAACGGCTGCACCACAGCCAGCACAATTACAGGCATCAACCCGAACCTGGCCCCGCTGGGCAACTACGGCGGACCTACGCCGACCATGATCCCGCTGCCCGCGAGCCCGGCCATCTGCGCTGCTTCGTCTGCGCTCATTCCGAACGGAGTTACCACCGACCAGCGCGGCGATCCTTACTTCACGACTTACAACTCGATGAAGTGCTACGACCTCGGAGCGGTCCAGACGAACTACGCGGTGAGTTTCAACGCAGCGAATGAACCGCCTCCAACCGGCACCGTGACCAACGTCGCCATGACGCCCGCGCCCGTCGTGACTGTCACCGAGAGCACCAGTCCACTCACCGCAGGCGCAGTGAGCCTCAGCGTAACCGATCTCAACTCTGCCCTGAGCCCGACCACTGTCGCGGCGAGCACGTCCACTACGAACGGCCAGGCCACTCTCAGCAGCCTGGTCTTTGCAACTCCCACCACAAACGACACGCTTACGGCAACCCTGGCCCTGAACCCCAACATCACCGCCATCAACCTGACCACCATCAGCACGCAGTTCGGGGTAACCGCGCAGGCGCTTTCGGTTACCTGCTCGGCAACCACCGCAGGCACGGTGCAGGTGGCCTTCAACCCAGGCGCGGAGACGGTCACCGGCGGATCTCTGCCTTACGCCTTCTCCATCACAGGCTCGCTGCCGGCCGGCCTCTCCTTCAACACGGCCACCGGCGCGGTCACCGGCATACCGCTCGCCCCAGGGACCTTCGGCATCGCGGTCGAGGACAAGCTCGGTACCGCCGGGGCCGCTTGCCCGTTCACCATCGTCCCCCAGACGGCCCAGACAGTCACCCTCAGCGGCTTGCCGTCCATCGCGACTTACGGTTCGGCCGGACCCTATACGCTCAGCGTGAGCGGCGGAGCTTCGGGCAATCCTGTAACTCTCAGCGTGACCGGTCCGGGCACCGTCAAGGGCCTGTTACTCACCATCACCGGAGCAGGCAACGTGACCGTAACTGCCAATCAGGCGGGCAGCGGCATCTATGCGCCGGCCGCTCCGGTTTCTATAACTGTGATCGTGAACCCGATACCCCAGACAATTACCTTCACCGGCCTGCCACCCCAGATCGCCCTCGGTTACGGAGGACCGTATACTCTGACAGCCACCGGCGGCGGCTCAAACAACCCGGTTACCTTCAGCTTCACCGGGCCCGCCACACTGAAAGGCACCCTGCTGACGATCACCGGGGTAGGCAACGTCGTGGTCACCGCGAACCAGGCGGGCAACACGAATTACGCGCCCGCCGCCCCTGTTTCGCAGACCATCAATGTGGTTAACCAGCTTACTCCGGTTATCACGTGGGCTACACCTGCGCCGATCAGCGCCACCACCGCGCTCAGCGGAGTGCAACTCAACGCAACCGCAAATATACCAGGCACCTTCAGTTACCTTCCCTGCGCGGGAACCGTGCTGACCCCTGGCCCTCAGGTGGTCATCGCCACCTTTACGCCTGCCAATAACCTTCTAAGTGAATACAGTATCGTGACGGCACAGGTAACCATTCAAGTGAACCCGGCCGGCTCGACTCCTATCGTTCCCTATATCGAGTTGAATGGAGGCGCCTGGCAGAACGTATCCAGTATCACCGTGAATCCGACCGACACCGTGAACCTGGCCCCGTGGCCGACGAGCGGCGGTTCATGGAAATGGACCGGGCCCAATGGGTTCACGTCCAATGCGCGCGCCATCTACAGCATTGCCCTGCCCTCGCCCACCAACATCTACACGGCGACTTACACCAACCCTTCCGGAGTGAAGAGCGTTCAGGCATTTACCATCGCTGTCAACTCCACACCGATCCTTCCGTATCTCCAGGTGAACGGAGGTGCCTGGCAGAACGTTTCCAGTGTCACGGCGAACTACACGGACATAGTGAATCTGGCCCCGTTGCCAGCCAGCGGCGGCTCCTGGAGCTGGTCGGGGCCCAATGGATTCTCCTCGACGATGCGGGCTATCTACGAGATTCCCCTGACCTGGCCCGTCAATGTTTTCACCGCCACTTACACCAACCCCGACGGAGTTACCAGCACCCAGGCCTTTACCATTACCGTCAACTCCACCCCGATTGTTCCTTATCTCCAGGTCGGCTATGGAGCCTGGCAGAACGTTGCCAGCGCCACCGTGCCTCTGGGCAGCACGGTCAATTTCGGTCCGTGGCCGACCAGCGGCGGCTCGTGGAGCTGGACCGGCCCCAATGGCTTTTCCTCCAACGCGCGGGCTGTCTACGGCATTACGCTGACTTCACCCACGAACGTCTACATTGCGACTTACACCAATCCGGCCGGGGTTACAAGCACCAAGGCCTTTACCATCACCATAGCTCCCACTTCGGTCGTTCCTTATCTCGAGGTCAATGAAGGAGCCTGGCAGAACGCTGCCAGTGTCACCGTGCCTCTCGGCAGCTCCGTCAATCTCGGCCCGTGGCCGACGAGCGGCGGCTCGTGGAGCTGGACCGGCCCCAATGGGTTCACATCCAGTGCTCGCGCTATCTACGGTGTTCCACTCACTTCCCCCACAAATGTCTACATTGCGACTTACACCAATCCGGACGGGGTTACGAGTGCCCAGGCGTTTACCATCACAATCGCTCCCACCCCGGTCATTCCCTATCTCGAAGTCGATGGAGGAGCCTGGCAGAACGTTGCCAGCGTCACGGCGAACTACAGCGACACGGTGAATCTGGCACCGTGGCCGACGAGCGGCGGTTCGTGGAACTGGACCGGTCCCAATGGATTCACGTCCACGTCACGGGCTATCTACGGCGTTCCCCTGACATTACCCACGAACGTCTACATCGCGACTTACACTAATCCGGATGGAGTTACCAGCACCCAGACGTTCACACTCACCGTTGCCTCCACCCCGATTACGCCGTACATCGAGGTCGACAATGGAGCCTGGCTGGCGACCAACAGTATGAATGTAGCCCCCGGCAGCACGGTGAACCTCGGCCCCCAGCCGGTCAGCGGCGGTTCGTGGATATGGAAGGGTCCCAACGGGTTCACATCCACGTCGCGGGGAATCTACGCCATCCCTTTAAGCTCCGGTACTAACACTTATACTGCCACTTATGCCAGTCCATCCGGAGTTACCAGCACCGAGACGTTCACCATTACCGTTTATTAGAAAAGGATCGTCGACGACTGCTCCGTGGACCGGATCGGAGACGCGTGGATCGTCAGCAATACGGAACCTTCACTTTTCACCGCCCTGAACGCAAATGCCCTGGACAAGCAAAGGTATTTCCTTTGTGGATCGCCGGAGATGACCTGTTCGCTGCTTGTCGGGTCGAGTACTGGCGCGACACTCGGCAGGTTCGGCCTGTCTGTTGCTCCCCGTTTCCTCTGGGAGTGCCTCACTAGCCGAACCTGAGCTGGGTTCCAGTCCCCACCTCCTCAAACCCATCGTGCCAGTTTCCGGCAATGGGCTTGCCTGTGTGCTTCAGGCCAGGCCAAGGTAGTTATCTCTGACGACTCTTGTGGTACTACTTTGTCGTCTCCCACATAGACTCCCGCTTCGTACGCTTTCCGCCGCATGATAACGGGAAACCGAAAACAGAGAGGACCGTCGCGCGGAAGTATTCTCGAAGGAAGATACCGCATGACGCTACTGAAGATGGTCGGGAACCGTATGGGGATCAGTTGGGCTTGGGGGTGGCTGTGCCGGGCTTTGGCCGGGTGAACAAGGGAGCGCCACGGGCGCCGATGGCGAGCAGCGCGCCAAAGAGGATCACGGCGTCGATGCTTTCTCGGCCCTGGCGGGTCCAGTAAGCGTCGGCGCTGAGATTGAGCCATAAGGCAAATTCATCGAGGGTGAGAGCTGCGCCCATGCCGAAGGAGATGGATATGAGGCGGCTCAGGAAGATCGATCCGGGCGATGAACCGTTGCCGATCTCGGCCATCTCGGAATAGCCGACGGCGAGAAGAAGCATGATTCCCCAGACCAGGTGGTGGATATGGCGGCCGCCCATCATGACCCAGCTGAAGGGGCCGATGTGGTGGACGATGGCCCAGACGAGCAGGCGCACGCCGAGGAACGTGAGGAAGAAGGTGACGGCAGCGAGGAAGAGGCGGCGGCGCGGGCGATCGGGAATGCGTTCGTGGAGGATGCGTCCGGCGCGCGTCAGGTGCAGGAACAGCAGCATGACGACGGCGAGCACGACGATGAAGAGCAGCAGAATCAAGGCTCCGGTGAGGTGCATAGGGTTCAAGTTTTAGCACAGGGCGAGGGGTGGGGTGGCGACCCTATAATCAGACTGGGCCACTTTTCCCTGAAGCATTCGGACCAGTCCATTGAGCGACGAGATCATCATCCGCGGCGCGCGGACCCACAACCTGAAAAACATCGACTGTTCGATTCCGCATGGGAAGCTGACCGTAGTTTCCGGGGTTTCGGGGTCGGGTAAGTCGAGCCTCGCCTTCGACACGATCTATGCCGAGGGGCAGCGGCGCTATGTCGAGTCGCTGTCGGCGTATGCGCGGCAGTTTCTGGAGCGGATCGAGAAGCCCGATGTGGACCTGATCGACGGTTTGGCGCCGGCGATCGCCATCCGGCAGAAGAATACGACGCGGAATCCGCGTTCGACGGTGGCGACGGCAACGGAGATCTACGACTACATGCGGCTGCTGTGGGCGCGTTGCGGGGTGGTTCACTGCACCGTGTGCAACGGCATTGTGAAGCGCGACACGATGGACGAGATCGCCTCGGCGATTCTTGGGCTGGGCGACGGGACGCGGCTTCACGCGCTGTTTCCGGTACAGGCGCTGGCGGCTACACAGTCTGAACCGAAAGCCGGGACGAGCGCCGGTGAGGCTGCGCCTAAGAAGAAGGCCGCAGGACGCGGACGAAAGGCGGCAAAACCCGAGACGGCAGGTGTTTCGACCGGATATGTAGCGCTGTCGGACCCACTGCGGGAGCGGCTTTTCGACCTGCGCAAGCGGGGTTTCAATCGCCTCTATCAGAATGGCGCAATTTACGAGTTTTCGACACCGGAGTCGCTGCTGGAGATCAATTTTGCGCTGCCGGTGTTTGTGCTGGTCGATCGCATCGTGGTTGCAGCGGAGAATCGCGCGCGGATCGTCGATGCTGCCGAGATCGGCTATCGCGAGTCGGGGGAAATCCTCTTTGAGATTGTCCCGCGCGATACCGAAGAGAACGCGCCCCGCGAGCGGCTGCGCTTCTCGGCGGCCTTCGAGTGCAAGACCTGTCATCGCGTTTATCGCGAGCCCGAGCCGACACTTTTCTCGTTCAACAATCCGTACGGCGCGTGCCCGCGATGCCAGGGGTTTGGCAACACCATCGATTTCGACCTTGACCTGATCATTCCGGATAAATCGAAGACGCTTGATGAGGGCGCGATCGATCCATGGAATCGGCCGAAGTACCGGGCGTACCTGACCGAACTGCGGCGGGCAGCGAAGGCCAATGGGATTCCCATGGACGTGGCGTGGTGGGACCTGACAGCGGAGCAGCAGGCGTTTGTACTGGACGGGAAAGGATCGTTCCCTGGCGTGCATGGTTTCTTTGCGCTGCTGGAGCGGAAGAAGTACAAACTGCACGTGCGGGTGATGCTCAGCAAATATCGTGGATACGCGCTTTGTCCGGAGTGCAAGGGGCAGCGTCTGCGGGCCGAGGCGCGCGCCGTACGCATCGGTGAGCAGGGAAGTGAGAGCGGCAAGAACATCTGCGAGGCGGCGGCGTTGACGATTGGCGCGGCTGCGCGATTTTTCGGGTCGCTGCGGCTGTCGCCCATGCAGGAGGAGATCGCCGGGAGCATTCTCGAGGAGATTCGGCAACGGCTGACATTTCTGGATGCGGTGGGGCTGGATTATTTGACGCTGGATCGACTGGCATCGACATTGTCGGGTGGGGAATCGCAGCGCATTCAGCTGGCGACGTCGCTGGGATCGCGGCTGGTGGGCGCGCTGTATGTGCTCGATGAGCCGTCGATCGGGCTGCATCCGAGGGACACGGCGCGGCTGATTCGGATTCTGAACGAGCTGCGCGACCTGGGCAACACGATTCTGGTGGTGGAGCATGATCCGGATGTGCTGCGGGCGGCGGATTATCTGCTCGATCTCGGTCCGGGCGCGGGAGAATTTGGCGGCAGGGTGCTTGCGGCGGGAACGGTGGAGGAGGTCGCGGCGAATCCCGCGTCGATAACCGGGCGCTATCTCAGCGGCCACCTTACGATACCGGTGCCTGCGCGGCGGCATACCCCAGGGTCGGCGAAGGAGTGGCTGCGGCTGAAGGGGGCGCGGGCGCACAACCTGAAGGGCATAGACGTGGACATTCCGCTGAACCTGCTGGTTGCGATTACTGGGGTTTCGGGATCGGGGAAGTCGACGCTGGTGCACGATGTGCTGTACAAGGCGGTCGCGCATCGGCTGGGGCGGATTGAAGGCGGCGATCCGACCGGCGTTTATAGAGAAATCAGGGGCGTGGAGCGGCTGAACGATATTGTGCTGGTGGATCAGACGCCGATCGGGCGGACGCCCAGGTCGAATCCAGTGACATATATCAAGGCATTCGACGCAATCCGCGAGCTGTTTGCGGCGCAGCCCGAGGCGCAACGGCGGGGGTACGCAGCTGGTCATTTTTCGTTTAATGTGCCGGGCGGCCGTTGCGATGTTTGCGAGGGCGACGGGACGGTGACGGTCGAGATGCAGTTTCTGGCCGATGTCGAGCTGCCGTGCGAGGAGTGCAACGGGACGCGGTACAAGGCGAGCACGCTGGAGATTCACTACAAGGGGCGCAGCATTTACGAGGTTCTGCAGATGACGGTGCGGGAGGCGCTGCGTTTCTTTGCGGGGCACCCAAAGATTGTGGACAAGCTGGCTGTCCTGGAGGAGATTGGGCTGGGCTACGTGCGGCTGGGGCAGTCGGCGACCACGCTTTCGGGCGGGGAAGCGCAGCGGGTAAAGCTGGCGTCGCACCTGGCGGCGACGCGGTCCGAATCGCGTTCGGCGGAGGGCAGGAAGGGCGGCAGCCGGGTGCTGTACATCCTCGACGAGCCGACGACCGGGCTGCACTTCGACGACGTGGGTAAGCTGCTGGTTGCGTTTCGCAAGCTGATCGACTCGGGCGGTTCGCTGGTGGTGATCGAGCACAACCTCGACGTGATCAAGTCGGCGGACTGGGTGATCGATCTGGGGCCGGAGGGGGGATCGCAGGGCGGCCAGGTGGTGGCGACGGGAACGCCGGAGGAGATCGCGTGCAACGAGCTTTCGCATACGGGGCAATGGCTGGGACGTGTGCTTGGGGGGCAAGCTGGGGCTGAAGTGGCGGCAGGAGTTGAGAGCGAGGTTTTTCAGTGAGGCAGTTTGCTGGCGCAAGTTGTTGGCTGCTCCTCTTCATCGCATCGTTGCGAATCGCCGATGCCCAGCCTGCGCCGTTGCCTCCTGGCACCACCGCCGGCGACGAGGAACAGAAGCAGCAGGGTCCTGACCCGCTCGGAGACGTTGAGTCGGCGATTGAGTCGAAGAACTACACGGTGGCTACCGGCCGCCTTGAGTTATACCTTTCGGCGAATCCTCAGGACGCGCGGGCTCTCTTCGACCGCGGCTTTGTGGAGGACGCACAGGGGAACACGGATGGCGCGGAGGATTGGTACCGCAAGGCGGTCGCGGCTGATCCGAAGCAGTTTGAGGCGCATATGGCGCTGGGGCTGCTGTTGGCCGCGAAGGGGGACGAGAGGGACAACCAGGCCGCGCGCGAGCAACTGTATGCGGCCGCGCAACTGGAGCCGAATCCGCCGAACCCTGCCGCCAAAGCGCACGCCGACCGGGCGCTGGCGCAGCTGGTGTGGTCCACCGATCCGACCGGCGCGCGGGACGCGCTGGTCGATGCGCTGAAGCTGAGCCCGGAAACTCCGGCGGACACGCTGCTGGCGGCGGAGATAGCCGAAGCCGCGGGGGATGGCGAGATTGCCGAACAGGAGTATCGGAAGGCCATCGACGCCGATCCGAATTCGTCGGCGGCGACTGCGGGGCTGGCTCATCTGCTGATCGACCAGAAGCGCTATTCGGACGCGCAACCGGTAGTTGAGGCGGCACTGCGGCGGGAGCCCGCCGATGCGGCGCTGAATGCGCAGCTGGCGGCTATCCTGAATGGGGAAGGAAAGCAGGCTGAGGCGCTGGCGGTGCTGGAAAAACTGCACAAGCTCTCGCCAGAAAGCCGGCCGGTGACCTCGATGCTGGCCGATGCCGATTTCCAGGCAGGCAATCTGGACGAAGCCGATGTGCTGGACCAACAGTTGCTGGCTCAGGCCCCCAACGATCCGGCCCTGCTCGATGCGCGGGGGCAGATTCTGATCCGGCAGCAGCGGTATGACGAGGCCATCGCGATTTTCAGGAAAGCGGTGGCGGCCCGGCCGGAGGACGTGGACGGGTGGTCGGGGATTGCGTTTGCGGATTCCGAGACGCACCGATATCAGGACGAGCTGGCGGCGCTTTCCACCCGATCGAAATATGCGGCAGAAAGTCCGGCAAGTTTATTTCTCCGGGCAACTGCGTACGACAATCTCCATCAAAGGAAAACAGCAGCGGACTACTATCAGCGCTTTCTGGCCGCTGCCCAGGGAAAGTTCCCGGATCAGGAGTGGCAGGCAAAGCACCGGCTTGCCGCCCTTGCCAAGTGATCGGTGCCACAGGCACGCGTTCGCAGTACCGTTCCTGAGTGTGTTTCGCGACCGATGCCGAGGTTACTTTTTTGAGTGACCGCGGCGGGTTTATTTTTCGATGTACTGGCGAAAAGCACTCCATCTGAGATATGGTTTTCCGAACGCTTCCCCCCGGAGGTGCACCATGCGATGTCTCGCTGTGGTTGCCGCTGTGGTTCTTCCCGCAAGTCTCGCCTGGGCCCATGGCATGGATGACCGGGCTCCCGATGCGCATGAACTGGCGGATTTGCAGGCCAGGCTGTCGGTTGCCTCTCCGAACGAACAACCCTACATATACGCGGAACTGGTTCACTCCATGACCGAGGTGGCGACCGCGCAATTCCAGGCGGGCGATCTTGAGCACGCTTCGGCATCCCTCAAGGCTGCGCAGGGCTACGCTGGAAAGATTCAGATGAGCCTGCTGCGGGATGCGAAGAAGCTGAAGAACGCGGAGATTCTTATCCGCCACACCGCGTTCCGGTTGAAGGAGCTGATGACGGGCGCGTCGCTCGACGATCGTCCAACCCTCGAAGCGACGATTCAGCAGCTAAATCAGGTGCAGTCGGAGATGATGCTGCAGATCTTCCATCGCTGAAGCAGCGAAAGCTGAATGCCGCCGCGGACGCGGCGGGGCGAACGCGCCGTGATGGGCGCACCGCAATCGCTGCAAATAAACCGTTTTTCCCAAGGCGATCCACATCCTTTCAACAGACCTCGCATGCACGCGAGGCAATATTCATGGGGCTATAACAGATGCCGGTGCAAGTCTCGCTCAAAGAGGGCAGGGTATTCGCTTACTTTTCTCCATTTACACGAGCGGCAGACGTTGTAATCTGACGTGGCGTTTCAAAAAGGAACGTTACTTTTGCCTTAGCTGAAAACTGAATTGAAACAGTAACGAAGCAGCCCGAGCGCGTTTCTGACGCCCGCCATCATTCCGGGAACAACCGGAACCAGAGCGAGCCATCGATGACGCCGGAGCTCAAACGTACTGTTTCCCGCAACCCGCGTCCCGGCGGGCCCGCGGCGTCGCGTGCCGAAGTCAGGCGGGCGCTGCGAGGGCTGGGACGCCGGGATGCGGCCACCGATCAACCCGCTGACGGGCGCCTGTGCCTGGCGCCTCGCCGCAACACACCCGCCTTGTGCGGGGATTGCCAGGAGAAACATGAGACCGAAGAAGACGATTCTGTGCGTTGACGACAATGAACAGGCCCTGGCTGTACGCAAATTCCTGCTTGAAACCCGCGGCGGCTATAAGGTAGTGGCGGCTCGCAATGGAAAAGAGGCGGTGGATCGATTTCGAGGAGGTGGGATCGATCTTGTTCTGAGCGACCTGGTAATGCCGCAGATGGATGGCAATGAACTGGTGCGGCGTATGAAGGAAATCGCGCCGGAAGTGCCGATGATCCTGATCAGCGGCAGCGTGAAGGTGTTCGACCATGGCAACCGCGCCGACGCCTTTTTGCCCAAAGGCAGCTCGACGCCGAGCGAGATGCTGGAACGAATCCGAGTGATGATTGCCCGCAAGCGCGGGCCGAAGAAGTTGCTCCGGCCAGCCTTCGATGCGCCCGACGCGGATGTCTTCCAGCCGATGACGCAGGCTGTGGCGTCGTGAATGGGTGGGCCGAAAATTGGCCGGTCCTCAAGCGACATCCAATGCCGTAATCGCCGGCCCCCCGAGAGTGGACCAGTGTATATCCGCTGGTCCATTTACAATCGCAGAGTGGATGCGATCATTCGCGCCGAGCACCTCGGCAAGGTCTACCGTACGGGAAGACTTGAAGTTCCGGCGCTGCGCGAGGCGACGTTTTCAGTCGACGAAGGGGAATTTGTATCGATCGTGGGTCCGTCCGGGAGCGGCAAGTCCACACTTTTCTACCTGCTGGGAGGACTGACTCGGGCAACGACGGGTCAGGTATTCATCGGTGGCGTGGATTTCGCGGCGCTGGGGGACGGCGAGCGGACGAAGATGCGGCGGTCGCGGATCGGGTTCATCTTTCAGAAGTTCAATTTGCTGCCTACGCTGTCGGCGCGCGGCAATATCGAGATTGCGTATGAGATAGCGGGGCGCAGCGAGCCGCTGGATGGTAAGTTTCTGGACCAACTCACGGGGTTGCTGAACATCGCAGGACGTCTCAGCCACCGGCCTTCGGAGTTGTCCGGAGGGGAACAGCAACGGGTGGCTATTGCGCGCGCGCTGATCACGCGGCCGTCGATTGTGCTGGCCGACGAGCCGACGGGGAACCTCGATACAGAAAATTCGGATGCTGTCCTTGAGATGTTGCGGCGGTCTAATAAGGAGTTTCGGCAGACGGTGCTGATGATCACGCACAATCCGGAGGCTGCGGCGATCGCCGACCGTATTATTCATATGCGGGACGGAAAGATTCGGGGTATTGAGGCGGGCCAGGGTTCGGTGGGGCAGCACACGTGGTAGGCGCTGTAACCGGTTGCTTTCCGGTTTCAGTGGAGAAACGGTACCACTTTCGTTCAGCAAAATTGATTATGCGTGCATGAGATAAGGCGTTAGAATTATCGAGGGCCTGTACGGCCAAAACCCGGAAAAAATGGGAACTACAGTCAATTCAAATCCCGAGGCCGCCGAAGGGTCGAAGAACGGATCGTCCAACGGTTCGAACGGAACCAATGGTTCGAATGGGTCGAATGGACGGTCGGCGGATATTCAGGACCTGCTCACCGAAAAGGCGAATGAAGCCACGCGCGGCCTGGACACGCGGTCGGCGCTGGAAGTGGCACGCATCATCAACCAGGAAGATCAGAAGGTCGCGGCTGCTGTAAAGAAGGCGATTCCGGAAATTGCCGAGGTGATCGACATGGTCGCCCACAGCCTGCGCGAAGGCGGCCGCCTCATCTATATAGGGGCAGGCTCGAGTGGCCGCCTGGCTGCTCTTGATGCCTGCGAAATTCCCGCCTACTTCTCTACCAGTCCACAAACCGTGCAGTACATCATGGCCGGAGG
>CAZSWI010000039.1:0-20773 GCA_964610635.1 uncultured Acidobacterium sp. | reverse complement strand
TGTAGACCGGGTCGCGCCAGTAGTACGTGCGGCGCAAGGGCAGATGCGTCATCGCATCGATCTGGATCGTGATCGAGTCGTTGTCGGAGTTGAGCAGAGTGACCTGCTGGGCGAGATGGCGCTCGGCCAGCGACTGGCCCTCATACATAAGTATCGTTGAAGGGTCCTTCATCCACACGTGCACGGCGGCCTCGATCGAGTGGTCGTGGCGGCGGATGGCCTCGGCGCACTGATCTTTTGGCATGGGATTTTTCCCGCGGAACGTGACCTCCCAGCAATTCTTTCCGGAGAAAATCTGGCTCCAGTTGTGCTTGTCGGATTTTCCCTCGGTCAGGTCGATGCGCTCGGCGTCCAGGGTGCGCCAATCCCAGTAACGGACTGTCGCACCGGTGGGCTTGCCCTGGAAGAAGCCGGCGATGCGGCCCTCGACGTAGCTGTTCTGAAAGTTGAGCCATTGGTTGCCGCCCAGCGCCTGGACCATATCGTCGAGAGCGGCGCGGGCTTTTTTGCTGCTCGCGTCTTCGGCTGCGGATGTGGGCGCCTCGACCGTCGAAGTCGGCGGCGCATCAGGCGATGGAGTCTGGGCACGGAGTGCAACAGCGCAGAAAAACAAAAGCAGAACGGAAATCTTTCTCATGGGTCAACCGATCAGGACAGCTCCTCCATTTACATTGACGATCTCTCCGGTCATAAAGCCAGCAAGAGGCGTGCACAAAAAGAGGATAGGGCCGGCGATTTCGAGCGGATCGGCAATGCGGCCGAGCGGGATGGTGGCCAGGGCGCGCGCGCGAGTGGGCGGATTGGCCATGGCGGGAGCGGACATTTCGGTGTCTACCCAGCCAGGCGCGACGCAATTGACACGAATGCCGTGAGGGGCAAGTTCCGTTGCGAGGCCCTTGGTCATGCTGATAACGGCTCCTTTGGTGGCGGCGTAGTCGGCGTGGAAGGCTTCGCCGCGCTGGCCCGCAGTGGAGCCGATGAGAACGATATGGCCCGCGGCGGATGGCGCGGCCTGTTCAGGGTCTGCTGTGAGGCGTTGGCCGGTCTGCGGTTTGTTGTTCGCCTGATTTTGGTTTTGCATCTGGCTCGCGGCCGCCTGGATGAGGCCGAAGACGCTGTCCAGATTCACCGCTATCGTGGTGCGCCACTGTGCGTCGGGCATCCTGGCTATGGGGACGTCCGCGGATTCCCAGATGCCGTGGTTGGCGACGAGGATATCGATGCGTCCGAAGCGATCGACCGTGCGCCGGACCAGGGCTCGGCCGTCTTCGGGCGTGGAGAGCTCCTGGGCAAAAGCGACGCAGTGGGCCGGATCGCATTCGGCGACAAGAGCGTCGGCGGCGGATTGTGCAGCGCGGTAACCGAACGCGACACGCGCTCCGGCCTGGCGGAAGAGCCGGACGGTCGCCGCGCCTATACCGCGTGATCCTCCGGTGATGAGAGCGACTTTTCCTTCAAGCGAGAGAGCAACGCCGGACATGGCTACAGCGTATCAACGCAGGTCGATGGTTGCAGAGGGCTAATCGTTTTGGCTTGCGAGGAGGATTACGAGGACGAGTCCGCCCAGCATGACGGCTTGTTCCAGATGCTCGGATTCGCGGTGGAGGCGGTCGAAGTCGGCGTGGCGGGGATCGGTGCGGGGGACGCTGTCGATCGCTCCGCCGGCGGCGATGCGGTCGCTCTCCATGTGAGGAATGATCGAGTACTGCGAGTATGCGGTGAGGCCGAGCATGATCAGGGTAACGGCAATCGCGACCACGATGCTGCTGCGGAAGACGCGCGTGGCCCGCCCGATCGCAAGCAGGATCACGATGAGACAACCGGCGAAGAGCCCTTCGTGATGGAGCACGCCGAGCGACTTCGCAACAATGGTGCCGGCGGCGTGGGTATCGGCGATGGTTCCGAAGGCGGCCCACGCGGTCACCGGGAAAAAGAGCAGTCCGCCGAACCAAAGGACCACGGCCAGCCAGACGAGGGTGCGGAGCAGGGTTTTCATCGCACCGACAGGGTACAGGGTACAGCGTGCCGGGTCCAGGCGCAGGGTGCGGGTGCGGCGTTCGGAAAATCAAAGAGTCCTCAGGTATAGTGGCGGGCTATGAAAACATGTTTTGCTTTGTCGATTGTGCTGGTGTTTACCTGCGCGGGGGCGAGTGCTCAGACACTGCTGGTGGCGAATCAGGGCGATCGGACGGTGAGCCTGATCGACGCGATGTCGGGCAAGGAAGTGGGAACGGTTTCCGAGGGTGTGGCAGGGCAATGGGGCCACGAAATCACAGCTTCCGCCGACGGGCGAACCGCGTACCTACCGATTTATGGCAACTCCGGGGTGGGAAAGCCTGGGATCGATGGGAGTGAACTGCTGGTGATCGACCTCGGATCGCGCAAAGTAACCTCGACGATTGATTTCGGCCATGGCGTGCGGCCTCACCTTCCCGTGCTCGACCCCGCCAGCGGAATGCTGTACGTGACAACCGAGCTGGACGATGCGATCACGGTGATCGATCCGCAGACGCTGAAGATCGTGGGGAAGGTTCCTACCGGGCAGAAGGAATCGCATATGCTCGCGCTTTCGCATGACGGCAAGCTGGGCTACACGGCGAACGTGGGACCGGGCACGGTGTCGGTACTCGACATGGCTGGGCGCAAGACTGTCGCGGTGATCCCGGTGGCGCCAATCGTCCAGCGGATCGCGATCTCACGGGACGACCGGATGGTTTTCACCTCGGATATGACGAAGCCGCGGATGGCGGTGATCGACACAGCCGCGAAACGACTGCGGAGCTGGGTTGATCTCCCGGGCAGGGGATATGGGTCGGCTGCGACGCTCGATGGAAAATGGCTGCTGGTCGCGATTCCCGAGAAGGACGAGGTGGCAGTGGTCGATCTGGGAGCGATGCGGGTGGTACGCACGGTACCCGTGGCGGCAGCTCCGCAGGAGATTCTCGTGCGGCCGGATGGCCGGGTCGCTTATGTGTCCTGCGAGGGTCCGGGGCAGGTCGCGGAAATCGATCTTACCCAGTGGAAAGTGGAGAAGCTGATCGACGCCGGCAAGGGTGCGGACGGGCTGGGCTGGGCGCCGTGAGGCAGGGAACAGGCAACAGGCAACAGGGAACAGGAGATCGGCGAATGTCGGTTCTTGCGAGCTGCCCTTTTAGTTCGATCAGCGCTGCGGCGCGCCATAAACGCTCGGACGTCCAATCAGCCGCTCGATGCGCTTCTGAATCGGCGGGTGCGTTGAGAATAGATTGGCAAAGTCGCCGCGGGCCAGCAGCGGCTGAACGATGAAAAGGTGCGCAGTCGAGGGGGAACCGGGCATGGGAATTCGCTTCGAATAGGCATCGAGCTTTTCAAGTGCGCTGGCGAGAGCGTAGGGATTGCCGGTGATGTGCGCGCCCGTGGCGTCCGCTTCATATTCGCGAGAGCGCGAGACGGCCAGCTGAATGAGGGTCGCCGCGACAGGAGCGAGAATCAGCATGAAAAGGGTGCTGATTCCGCCGCGGCGATCGCGACCGCCTCCGCCGAAGCCACCGAACATTTCGGCCCACCAGGACATGCGCGCCAGCAGGACGATGGCGCCCGCCAGCGTGGCGGCGATCGAACTGGTGAGGATGTCGCGGTTTTTAACGTGGCCCAGCTCGTGGGCGAGCACGCCTTCAAGCTCATCGTCGTTGAGAAGCTGAAGTATGCCGTGGGTGACCGCCACCGAGGCGTGTTTTGGATTGCGCCCGGTGGCGAAGGCGTTCGGCGCGTCGGTGGGGATGACGTAGATCTTCGGCATGGGAAGGCCGAGACGGCCGGTCATGCGCTCGACGACCGCATAGGCGCGAGGCAACTGCTCGCGGCTGACAGGCTGGGCGTTGTACATCCGCAGGGCGAGCTTGTCGGAATAGAAGTAGCTGAAGAAGTTCATGGCGGCGGCGATGACAAAGGCGAAAATGGCGCCGTTTTCGCCCCAGTGGCTGCCTATCAGGACCAGAAGCAGAGTGAGAGCGGTCAGGAGAAACGTGGTTTTGAGGGTATTCATATTTGCCTCTCTGAGGCTATAACCCATCCTTTCACAATGGGGTGGAAAGCGGTGCTTTAGACGCGGGTAACCAGAAAGTGTGATCTGCAATACAGAATTCGTGGGACCGCGAAAATATGAATTTTTGAATTTTGTTTGATTTAAAGGCGGTTAAGTGCCTGATTTCAGGTGTCCGGAAATGGACTCTCGATTGCTCATTAGCGGGACAAGCCTTCCCCGTCGAATCATTGACTCGCCCTGTAGCGATCTGGTTTTTTGGATATCGGTACCTGCTCTTAGTATCTGCTCCTGGTTCAAAGCACTAGCAGTAAGACAAATAGCCCTCTCCGGATGGAGCGGCCTGTTTGTTGGTTCCGGGTCGCGGCAGTCCTGCCCGGTGGTCGTGCATGATGGGAAACGAGAAACCCTATTGGAGGAGCTGTAAATGACGCAACTCAGACTACGGTGGATCATCGTGGCGGTGGCAGCGGCGCTGTTCGTATGCGCAGGCGCGAGCCGCGGGTTTGGCCAGTCAACGAACACAGGCACGGTGGTCGGTGAAATCACCGACTCGAGCGGGGCGGTAGTCCCAGGTGCGACAGTAACTCTGACCGATGCGTCGGAGGGCGTGAAGCTGACGGACACTACGAATGCGGACGGGAAGTATGCCTTTCCGAGTGTGCCTCCGGGGACGTACAGCGTGAGCGCGTCGAAGTCGGGGTTCTCGATTACGAAGACCGAGGGGCAGGAGGTCAATATCGGAACGCAGCTGACGCTCAACCTGAAGCTGAAGGTGGGCGGCAGCACGGAGACGGTGGAAGTGCAGGTTGTCGGCACCGAGCTGCAGACGCTGAACTCTACCGTGGGTCAGACGATTCCGCAGGAGGCGATCGATTCGCTGCCGAGCCTGAACCACGACGTGAATACGTTCACGTCGATGCAGCCGGGCGTCGATCCGGCGGGCAGCGTGGCGGGAGCGGTGAACGATCAGAGCACGTTCCTGCTGGATGGCGGCCAAATCACGAATGATATGGACGGCAGCATGGCCGTCTATACGGGCAGCTTCGCTGGCGACCCGACGGGGATCGCCTCAGCCAACGGTGCACTGGCGGCAGGCCCGACGGGCGTGATGCCGACGCCGCAGGACAGCGTTGAAGAAGTCAAAGTCAACACCGTGAACCAGACAGCCGACTTCGACAACTCGGCGGGCGCGCAGGTGGAGTTTGCGACGCCACGCGGCACGAATCGCTGGCACGGCGCGGCGTATGAGTATTACCTCGACAACGGTTTCGACGCGAATAGCTGGGGTAACAACCAGTTTCAGATTCCCCTGACTCAATATCACTACAGCCGGTTCGGCGCAAAGGCAGGCGGGTTCTTCCTGCCCAAGCTGCTGGGCGGACGGTGGTATGTGTTCGGATTTTTCGAGGGCTACCGCTACCCGCAGTCGGAGACGATTACAAGGGCGGTACCGTCGGCGGCCATGGAAGCCGGAATGCTGACGTTTGGCGGTACGACTTATAACATGAAGACGCTCGATCCCCGAGGCATCGGGATCAATCCGACGGTGCTGGCGATGTGGAAGAAATACATGCCGGCCGGTAACATTCCGGGAACCGGCTCCGCGGCTTGCGGAGGCATCTCGGGTTCCGAGTGCGATGGCGTGAACGAAGTTGGATTCGAGGGCAATCTTTCGCTGCCCCTGAACAGCAACGACTGGGTTGCGCGCATCGATCACGATTTCAGTTCGAAGTTTCACTGGTTCGCGAGCTATCGCTACTACAAGCTGACCCAGGCCTATGGGTCGCAGGTGGATATCGGCGGCTTCTTCCCCGGCGACAAGCTGGGCACGCCGGCGTCAACGGCAGCCCGGCCGCAGCAGCCGTGGTACTTTGTCACGGGCCTGACGACCAGCATCAGCGCCAACACAACGAACGATTTCCACTACAGCTTCCTGCGCAACTTCTGGCAGTGGGGGACAGACAACGCGCCGGCTCAAGTCGCGGGACTGGGCGGTGCGATGGAGCCGTTTGGGGAATCGGCAACGTATGTTCTGTCGCCGTTCAACCTGAACACCCAGAGCATCAGAACCCGGTTCTGGGACGGTCAGGATAACTTCATCAGCGACAACGTGTCGATGCTGAAGGGGAACCATCTTCTCCAGTTTGGGGGCCAGTACCAGCACAACTTCGACTACCATCAGCGCTCGGACAACGGCGGCGGCATCAACTTCACGCCGACCTATCAGCTGGGCGATTCGGGCGGCGGTGGGTTAGTGGACTTTTCAGGACTGGCGGGTTATCCAACAACGACGTCAGCAGCCCGCGCCGCGGCGGCCGTGTATGGCATTGTGACCGACTCGCAGGTGGCGTACACCCGCAGCGGATCGAATCTTGCGTTGAATCCTCCTCTTACGCACGCCTTTGATCAGAGCACCATTCCTTACTACAACGTCTATTTCAGCGATACGTGGCACCTAAAGCCGAGCTTCACGCTGACCTACGGGTTGGGGTGGACGCTGGAAATGCCACCGACGGAAGCCACTGGCAAGCAGACGGTGTTGGTCGACGCATCCGACGAACCCGTCAAATCGGCGGATTACCTGACGCAGCGCAAACTGGCTGCGGAACAGGGAGGTGTTTATAACCCGGAGGTCGGATTTGCCCTCGTTCATAACGTGGGCGACGGATACAAGTATCCTTACGATCCGTTTTATGGGTCGTTCAGCCCGCGCGTGGGTGTGGCGTGGAACCCGGGCTTCTCGAAGGACACAGTGGTCCGCGGCGGATACGGGCGCATTTATGGGCGTCTGAACGGCGTGGATCTGGTGCTCTCGCCGCTGCTTGGTGTTGGACTGATTCAGGCGGTTCAGTGCAGGCAGAATTTCTCGAGCGGCGCGTGCGGTCCCACGAATCCGACGGTGGCGAACGCATTCCGCATCGGGGTGGACGGAAACGCGGCTCCGCTGCCTGCGGCAGCCGCCACACTGCCGCAGCCGGCCTATCCCGGCTACAACCTGATTGCCGGGTCGGCCAGCGAGGCGATGGATCCGAACTTCCGGCCGAATGTGGTCGATTCGTTCGATCTGACGATTCAGCGGCAGATCGGGCAGAAATCGCTTCTCGAAGTGGGCTATATCGGACGGCGAATCCAGCACGAATACCAGCCGGTGAACCTGAATGCCGTGCCCTACATGACGTCGGTGGGTGGACAGCAGTTCCAGGCGGCTTATGCAAATCTGGAACGGTACATGGGGTGCGCAACGTCGGCCCAGGCGTGCGGCGCCAACGTACCGGCTGCCGGAACCGCAGCTTATACCAGCTACATCAACTCCATTGCAACGCAGCCCTTCTTTGAGGCGGCGCTGAAGGGGAGTGGTTATTGCAATGGATACTCCAGCTGCACGGCGGCGGTGCTGGACCAGGAGGGCGTCTACGGAACCGGCAACCTGTTCTATCAGGCGGTGTGGAGTCTATGGTCGGATCTGGATGGCGGCGCCCTTAATCTACCGCGCACGATGATGAACACGGCGATCCCGGGATCGGCGAACGGGGCGAACGGTCAGTTCACCAGCGGCGTGGCGGAGAATGCCAGCTCGGGCTACGGCAACTATAACGGCGGCTTCATCAGCTTCGGCACGCGGCAATGGCACGGGCTGACGATGCAGCACAACTTCACCTACAGCAAAGCGCTGGGCACAGGAGCGGTGGTGCAGGCGTCGAGCGAATACACGCAGAACGATGCCTTCAACCTGGGAGCGATGTACGGCAACCAGAACTTCGACAGGAAGTATGTGTACAACACCTACATCGTGGCTTCGGAGCCGTGGTTCAAAGGACAGAGCGGTTTCCTGGGACGCGCGGCGGGCGGCTGGCAGCTCGCTCCGATCTTCACCGCCGGATCAGGACCGCCGGTCTATTGCAACACGTGGACCGATGCACAGTCCTGGGGTTCGGGCGACGGCGCCGACTACTACAGCAACGAACAATGCGTCTTCACCAGCAAGTACAACGCCGGCCACTCCGCCCACTTCGGGGTGACGGGCGACGCGGCCACCGGAGTGGGAACTGCTACCTCGGCTACGCCTGTAAACATGTTCAAGGATCCGCTGTCGGTTTGGAATCAGGTGAGGGCCCCTATCCTGGGTATCGACACCAAGAACCCCGGGCAAGGACCCATCACGGGGCAGCCCTACTGGAACCTGGATGGACAGATCAAGAAGAATATCCGCATCATGGAGTCGGCTACCTTCGAGTTCTCGTTCATCGCGACCAACATGCTGAACCACCGGCAGTTCGGCGATCCGAGTCTCGGTCTCTATGAGTCGGGTTCATGGGGCGTGCTGAACGGCCAGGCGAACAGCCCGCGGGCGATGGAGTTCGGAGGCCGCGTAACTTTCTAAGCTAACCAGCGGTACTTTTGGCGGCGGAAATCCCTTTGGGGTTTCCGCCGTTGTTTTTTGCAGGCTATCGGCCCCCGCCAGGGGTGACCAGGGAGATGCCGGCCGCTCCGATTTTATCGATCGTGTGAAGACAATCACCGACAAGAGGCAGGGCGGAACTGGAATATCCACGTGATTGTGCCGAAAGTGGGAGAGCTATTGCCGCATTCGCTCTTGCCTTTTTAGATAACGGCAGGTAAAAGGGTTTTCTGCGGTATTTCAGGCGGTTTTCGTTGCCGGAAATATCCAGGTTCGGCAAGGCAACCTTTTTCAGCGCAAAGGAATCTATGACCCCGATGCTAGCCGACATTCTGCTGGTGGACGATAACTGCATTCAGGCGACCACCAGGAAAGCAATTCTGGCGCGGTCAGGCGCTGACGTAGCCCTTGCGTGCGACGGAAGGCAGGCGCTGGCGATGCTGGATCAGCCGGGGACGCCGCGGCCTGTGGCGTTGGTTGTAACGGATCATCTGATGCCGGGGATGAACGGCCCGGAATTTGTGGCTCAGCTGCGGCTGCGTTATCCCGATCTGCCGGTGCTGGTGCTGAGCGGGCTGGCGGAGGCCGAGGACGATTACCAGGATCTCGATGTGATGTTCCGGGTGAAGCCATTTCCTCCGGACGAGCTGCTGGCGCTGGTGCGGTCGCTGTTGAAGCAGCAGCCGATAGGGCGAACGGCTTAACAGGAGCCTGTAGCCGGTAGCCTGTAGTTGGCAGCCAGGAGCGGTTGCCCCCCAAATCCCTTTCGCCCCGACGATCGCTTTCCGCCTGCCGCTTTTTAGCTGACCACTTCCGCTGATAGCCCTCCCGCGGCCTTCCTGCCATCAGCTACCGGCCACCGGCTGCCTTTGTGAGATTTGTCACAGCGCCCCAGCGCTGGCAACGCGAAGATCAGTGTGTTCTCCTGGTTGTCTTCGCGATCATCGCTCTCCAGAAAGTGCGACAATCAGAAAGTCACTCCTATGCCCGCATTCGGCAGTTTTTCGCTCCTGATCGCGCTCGTGCTGAGCGGCTACAACCTGCTGGCCGGGACGGTCGCTCTGCGCCAGCTCGCGGTTGGGCGGCAAGGCTGGATTTCGCCGGAGCGGCTGGCCGAGACAGCGCGCCGCGCCGGGATCGCGAGCTTTTTTGCGACAGGGTGCGCGGCATTTGCGCTGGTGTGGGCCGCGTTCACCAACGATTTCTCTGTTGCCTACATTACAGAGCACTCGAATCGCGCCCTCCCCGCCGCCTATAAATTTGCCGCTCTGTGGTCGGGGCAGGAGGGATCGCTGCTGCTGTGGGCGTTCCTGCTGTCGGCGTACGGATTCGTGCTGCGGGTGCGGCACAAGGTCGATGTCAAGCTTACCGCCTATGCCTCGACGATCCTGGCCGGGATTCAGGTCTTCTTTCTCCTGCTGGTGAATGTGGCCGCGACTCCGTTTTCACTGGTGACCGGCGCGATTCCCGCTGATGGCAATGGACTGAACCCGTTACTGCAGTATCCGGAGATGGTGATTCATCCTCCTATGCTGTATCTCGGATATGTCGGGTTCAGCGTGCCGTTTGCCTTTGCGCTGGGCGCGCTCATGATGCGGTATCCGGGCGAGAAGTGGATTCACATCACGCGCCGCTGGACCATGGTGACCTGGTTGTTCCTGACAGTTGGCATTTTCCTCGGGATGCACTGGGCGTATTCGGTGCTCGGGTGGGGCGGCTACTGGGGTTGGGATCCGGTCGAGAACGCTTCGGTGATGCCGTGGCTCACGGGCACCGCGTTTCTGCATTCGGTCATGATGCAGGAGAAGCGCGGGATGATGAAGAGCTGGAATGTGTGGCTGATCTTCTCGACGTTCATGTTGGCGATTCTCGGAACGCTTCTGACGCGGTCGGGGCTGGTGAGCTCGGTGCACGCGTTCGCACAATCGGCGATCGGAACGTGGTTCTGGGTGTTTCTGGTAATCGTGCTGGCGGTGTGTTTGTTCACCTACATTCTGAACCGCGATCATCTCAAGTCGGA
This sequence comes from uncultured Acidobacterium sp., assembly GCA_964610635.1. Taxonomy (GTDB): domain Bacteria; phylum Acidobacteriota; class Terriglobia; order Terriglobales; family Acidobacteriaceae; genus Palsa-343. The sequence goes on along the minus strand of CAZSWI010000039.1, from coordinate 10,330 downwards.
GCACAAGCTGGAGTCGCTGGTTTCGCGCGAGTCGAGCTTCCTGTTCAACAACCTGGTGCTGCTGGCGGCTTGCTTCACCGTGCTGTGGGGAACACTCTTCCCGGTGCTGTCGGAGTATGTGCAGGGCAATCGGGTGACGGTGAGCGCGCCGTTTTATAACCGCGTGGCCGTGCCGATCGGAGTGTTTCTGCTGTTTCTCACCGGCATAGGCCCGTTGCTTGCCTGGCGGTCCACATCGGTGCGCAGCATCGCGAAAAACTTCAGGTTGCCCGCGATTGTGGGACTGGTGGCTGCGATTGCGATCGTCCCTCTGGGTGTACATCCGTGGACGATTTTCACAACGGATGAGCAGGGCGCGTTCTATGCGTGGGTCACGTTGGCGATGTCGGCGTTTGTGATCACGGCGATCTTTGCGGAGTTCTGGCGCGGCGGCAAGGTGATCCAGCAAAAATCCGGGCAGAACCTGCTGACATCGATGGTCCAGCTCACGCGGCGCAATACGCGGCGCTATGGCGGCTACATCGTTCACTTCGGGATCGTGCTGATCTTCATCGGGATCAGCGGGCAGGCGTTCAATCAGAGCCACGAGCAGGCGATGAATTACAAGCAGACTTTCATGCTGGGGCCTTACACGATTGAGTGCCTGGATTATTCGCAGGATTCGAATCCAAATTACGACACGGAATTCGCGCTGCTGAATGTGTATCGCGGCGGACACCTGGTGACCAGGCTTTCGCCGGAGCTGCGCATCTATGCGGCCAGCCAGCAGCCTTCGACCATTGTTGCGAATCACTCGACGCTGGCATGGGATCTGTACATCATTTATGCCGGTAAGGACCCAGCGACGGGGCAGCCGGTGATCAAGGCGTTTCTGAACCCGCTGGTGGCATGGATCTGGATTGGGCTCATCGTCACGATTCTGGGCACCCTCATAGCCCTGGCGCCGAATATCAGCGCGGCTATTGCGGCGCAGCGGCATCGCGTGGCGGTTGCGCCTGAGGTGGTTGCAGCGGGGAAGGCGGGCGACTGATGCGCCGCCTGAACCGATTTGCGCTCTTGCCTCTGCTGGTGGTGCTGGGAGCTGCGACGCTGGGTTCGGCAGACACAGAGACGCGCTACAACGATCTCGGGCACAAGCTGATGTGTATCTGCGGATGCAGCGAGATTCTGATCGAGTGCAATCATGTGGGGTGTCCGGATTCAGATCGGATGCTGGGCGAATTGAAGGCTGCGATCGCCGGCGGGGACGGGAATGATGCGGTGCTCGCGGCATTCCAGGAGAAATATGGGCCGACCGTTCTGGCCGCCCCAATGCTGACGCGATTCAACATCGTCGCCTGGGTGGTGCCGCCTGGGCTGTTGCTGCTGGGCCTGGCGGGGACGTTCATGCTGGTGCGGAAGTGGAGGCTGCGGACGGTGGCGATGCCCGCGGTGGCCGACGATCCGGCGTCGATGGAGTTGCGGGAGCGGATTCGCCGGGAGACAGAAATATGAGGGCTCGCCCCTTCGACTCGCTTCGCTCGCTCAGGGCTGGCTGTCCAGGCATACTTGATTCGACAAGAGGCCGAGTTTCGCAGCTATGGAGATTTTCAATATGACAACACTAGCCTGCGCCCTGCTCCTGATTACCGCGCTTCTCTATGTATTCTGGCCGGAGCGCCATGCGCAGGCCCAGCACACCAAGACGCGCGTCGAGTACCTGCGGGAGCGGAGAGAAGTGCTGTACGAAAACCTGCGGGATCTGAATTTCGAGTATCGCGCCGGGAAGTATCCGGAAGAGGACTATGCCGCGCAGCGGGCGATGCTGGAGAACGAGGCGGCCGAGACGGTGGCCGAAATCGACCTGCTGGAGTCGGATGCATTCGCGCCGCGGTTCGGCTGATTTTCTGCAACAAGACTGGAACATTATGAAGCTGCTCTCTCAGTTGTCACTTCTCGCTACGTTAATTCTGCCGCTCTCGCTGGGTGCGGCGACGATTTCCGGCACGGTGATGGACCGCACGACGGGTAAGCCCGCGGCTGGGGACACGGCTGTGCTCCTCGATCTGCAACAGGCAATGACGGAGTCGGCGCGGACCACGATCGACGCGAAGGGGCACTACTCCTTTGACGTGCCGGACACCGCCGGCATGCACCTGGTGCAGGTGGAGCATCAGAAGGCCTCCTATTACGGGCCGGTGCCCCCGAACACGACCGTGGTGAACATCGATGTGTTCGACGTGGCGCCGAAAGTCGATGACATCCACACGTATGCCGATGTGTCGCGCATGGAGACGGACCAGCAGGGCTTGAGCGTGACGGAGAGCTTCTTTATCCGGAACACCTCAAAGCCGCCGAAGACGCAGCTGAACGCTCACAACTTCGAGTTCTACCTGCCCCAGGATGCGGTGCTGGAGGGCGCGACTGCGACCGGGCCCGGAGGGATGGCTGTGTCCAGCGCGCCGGTTCCTCAGGCCGAGAGGGGACACTACGCTTTCATCTTTCCGCTGCGGCCAGGCGAGACGCGCTTCCAGATCGGATACAAGCTGCCCTATAACGGGACATTGGCGCTGCACCCGCGGGTAACTCTGCCCACCGATAACGTCGCGGTGATGTTGCCGAAGAGCATGAGCTTCGACGGGGGGCAAAATTTTCAGGCGCTGGGCGCGGACGCCAGCGGGCCCGGAGTGCAGACGTTTCTGGCGACAAATGTGACGCCGCTTGCGCCGCTCGGGTTCACCATTTCGGGGACGGGCTCGATGCCGCGGGAGCAACAAAACGGCCAGGCCGCAGGAAATGGGATGGGTCAGGGTCCGGGCGCCCAGGGTCCGGGTGCCCAGGGAATGGGCGCGGCAGGAGACCAGGGAGCGCAGGGTGGTTCCGATCAGCCCGCTGCGCAAACCAACGGGCCAGGCGGGGGCGTGGCGGGAGCGGTGCCGATTGGCACACCGGATCCCCTGCAGAAATACAAGTGGTACATTCTGAGCGGCGCCGGGCTACTGATGGTGATAGCGGCGGCGTTTCTGTTGCGCTCAAGGCCCGGACAGGCGATGGCTGCGGTGCTGCCTGAACCTTCGCCACTGACCTCGATTCTGCCGGCAGGGGTGAAGGCAACAACAATGCGAGCGGAAATGGTTGCGGCGACAGCCGCGCATGCCGTGGCGGCGGGGACAACAACGAATGGGCTGACAACGACGAATGGAGCGCAAAAAAGCGGGAGCACCCCGGAAATGCTGGCAGCGCTGAAGGACGAGCTGTTTCAGCTTGAGACAGACCGGCTGGAGGGAAAGATTACCGACCTGGAATACGCTGAGAACAAGTCCGCCCTGGAAGTGCTGATGCGTCGGGCTCTGGCACGCGAGGCTGCGAAGCACCCGCCGGTCAAGGAAGCAACCGTCACGGAACCAGCCATTCAGGAACCAGCCGTCAAGGAACAAGCCAGCTGATCGAATCGGAACCTGACCGATCGAACAGCCCGTTTACGCAAGGTTTTTCGTGCCGGATTGCGGGAACAGGTCCGCGCAAATGGGCCCGCTTATGCGGTGAGCCATGTCAGCAGCAGGAAGAGCGCTGCTGCGGCCGCCGCGATGCGATAGGCGTAATCCTGTTTACGACTCGAGCTCTTCGGCTCCTTGTAGGGTGTTTCGGGATAGATATGCATACGCGGCCTCAACGAGGGGATTCAGCTTCCTGCTTAGACTCATTTTTCGGCAAGCATGACTCGGAACGTGAGGAAATTATTTTTATTCCGGCATCGGTGTGCCGTGGTGGTTACCTTCTGGCGATAGTACGCGTGAATAATACGCAGGAAGTTGCGCGATCGATTCTTGCGCGGATTCCAGGGTCAGTTTGCAATGTCCGCGGGAGGTACAATCGCCTCGATGAGCGCGCCTGATTCGAAACACGCTTCGCAGCCCGATTCGCAGCCCAGGTCAGAGTCAGGACTGTTTCGACCCGATGGGCCGCGCACTCGCGAACCGCAATCTCCACTCCCGTGGATCATTGCCGGCGGAGTCGTCCTGCTCGTCATTGTTCTGCTTGTGACTTTGGGCCGCCACCGGGAGCCGCCCAACCCTGGGGGCGCGGGACTGGCGGCGACCGATCCTTACGCAACGAACCTGCCGATTACAAATCTGCAAATGAGCCAGGCAGGCAGCATGGTCGGATCGCAGAGTACCTACATCGATGGGCAGATCGGCAACCGGGGCGGAAAGACCGTGACCGGGATTACCGTTCAGGTTGCGTTTCGCGACCTCGGGAACCAACTGGTGCAGAAGGAGACGATTCCGCTGAGCCTGATCAGGATGCGGCAGCCCTATGTGGATACGCAGCCGGTGAGCGCGGCGCCGATCCGCCCTGGAGAGACCCGAGAGTTTCGCCTCATCTTCGACCATGTGGCCCAGGACTGGAATCAGAGCTATCCGGAAATCCGGATCATTGACGTCGTGGGCCACTGAACGGGCGGATCTCTGGCTGCGAGTAATTTCTTCCCAATCCCCGCCGACAGTGCGTTATTTACAGGCCTGGAACTGACCGGCCTCGGCCGGCAACTCCTGATCAAACTGATGATTTAATTGCGTTTATCCAATAGGCGTCGAGGGTAGATGGTTTGGCACGGCGAGTGCTCTTGTTGTTCATGCAAGACGGGCGCTGCAGCCTTCCGAAGCTTCAATCCTCAGAGAATAAAAACTATGAAAACGAAATTGAATTCCGGATCGATTACAGTGCTGCTGGTTGCAGTCAGTCTCGGTTTGCCAGCGGTCGCGCAGTCCACCTCGTCGGGTCAACAGCCCCAGGTTCAAACGGGCGCCTCCACCAACGCCAATCCCCAGGATCAGAACACCACCCCGCAGACTGGAACAGGTAAGGCTCCGCTGCCCGAGAAGTCAAATGAAGGCTTCTGGGGGCACATGAACCCGTTCGCGCGTAAGAAGTGGGTAGACCGGCAGTTGGATCCGGTGAAAGACCGGCTGAACGAGCTCGATCAGCTGCAGGCGAAGAACGCGGCCGATATTAAGGATGTCGATCAGCGGGCGCAGAACGGTATTCACGCCGCCCAGACCACGGCGGACCAGGCAAATCAGGTAGCTTCCGCAGCGAATACGACAGCCGGGCAGGCGCAGCAGACCGCGCAGCAGGCGAGCGACAAGACGGCCCAGCTGGGCCAGACGGTTGCGAATCTGGATCAGTATCATCCCATCACGAACACCGACATCCGCTTCCGTCCCGGACAAACTGTCCTGAACGACAAAGCCAAAGAAGCCCTCGATCAGGTTGTCAGCCAGCTGCAGGGACAGAAAGGCTATGTCGTGGAAGTAGAAGGGTACTCGCGCTCACGCGGTACGGTGGGCATGCAGAACTCGCAGCACATGGCGGAAGCCGTGGTGCGGTATCTGGCCGAACACCAGATTCCTGTATGGAGGATTCATGAAGTGGCAATGGGCAACGCGCCAGTCAGCTCGGACGACAATTCCGAAGCAAAGCCGGGCAGTGTGGTTCGCGTAAGCCTGATGGCCAACAGTTTAGCAGCCTTGAACTCGCCGAATGGCAGTTCACCGATTGGCGCGACGCAGCAGAATTCCGCGCAGCCCTCCCCTCAGGGTGCTGCGTCGCAACCAACGGCCCAGCCTCAGTAAGAAGGCAGGCGCAACCAAGCTCTCACACAACGAGAGAACCAAGGCAGATTGGCCCCTCACCCCGAGGGGCCCTTTTTTTTGGTGTTTGGAAATGGCGATCAGCGAATCACGTGAAGAGCGGCGGCCCCATTGCATACCGCACTCACGACAAGCCTGCGATCGAAAGTTGCCAGCTGGCCTCCATGTGTTGAGGCCAATGCAAGAAGGTATGTATCACTGACCTGGCTGGAGTGAAGCAGACGGGAACGCTCGATCTCAGGGGAATCCAGAAGGCTGATGTCGTCTTCCCAGAAATCGTGTCCGGGTAAGGCGCAGAGCACGGACAGCATTTCTGAAATAACTGCGGGGGTTCCGAAGGAATTTGAGTAGCCTGGACCACTCAGGATCCGTAATAGAGCGTTCTGCGTAAAGGGACAAGTCGCAAACGCCTTGCGGCCCACCGAACCGAACCACCGATGTGCCAAATCGCTGTGAATGTGCCGATCATCGATCAAAGCGATCAGCACATTGACATCCAGCAGAAACCTCATGGCCATTCATCGCGCAGGCGGTTCACCATCTCCATCGTTACCGGCTTTCCACCAGGACGCCTGGGGAGCTGGGGTACTCCGTTGCGGGTTCGGAAGCGACGCTGCGGAGGCTCGAGACCCTTCCTGGCAAGCACTGAGATCACTTCGCCGACGCTCTTGCCCTCGCTCTCAGCAAGCCCCCTGGCCGCTGCCAGGACATCGTCATCGATAGCCAGTGTCGTTCTCATGCATCAATCATCACGCATCAATCATCAGATGTCAAAAAGTAAACTCCCGGTCCTGCTTCCCAATCCTCGACAGCAGCCAAAACACCAGCGACAACGCCACACTGAGCAAAATCGAAGTCCCCAGCGGGAAATATACGGTCATATGTTTGCCCCGCCACGTCAGGTCGCCGGGCAGGCGTCCCAGCGGCAAGCCGGTTCTTCCCAGAAGCAGAACCACACCGCCCACTGCCGCAATGAGCAGACCGATCCCAATCAGGGCGCGACCGAGGCCGTTCATCCATCAAGTGTAGAAGCACGACCGAGGCTTGACACCTTTCGCCGGCCATTCTGGTAGGCTTGGGGCGCGGTCGAGAGCCGCTCAGAGGAGAGTTCTTATGCAAGCACGCCGAAGCGTAATTCTGGCAGTGTGTACCTTGCTGGCTTCGCCAGCATTGCTCTTTGCCCAAAGCGGGCAGGCCGCCGCCGCTCCCGCCGCCCCGACATCCTACACGCCTGCCGATTCCATGGGCGCGCTTCTGAGCCTGACCGAAATGGAAGTCGTCAGCGCCGCCGAAGCCATGCCCGCCGACAAATACGACTTCGTCCCCACCGCAGGTGAATTCAAGACCGTTCGCACCTTTGGCCAGCAGGTCAAACACCTCGCCCAGGCGAATTACTCGCTGCTCAAGGCCAGCGGCGTTCCCGGCGCCGTCGACCCCAAAACCCTCGAAGGCCTCAAGACCAAGGATGAACTCGTCAAGGCCCTGAAGGACTCCTACATCTATGCCCACGCGGTCACCAGCTCGCTCACAACCGACAATGCCTTCAGCAGCGTGGCCGGTCTGCCTCCGAACTGGAAGATCACGCGGACTTCGGATGTCGCCTTTATGATCATGCATACGATGGATCACTACGGCCAGATGTGCGTCTACCTGCGGATGAACGGCATTATCCCGCCCGCGAGCCGCCCGCAGCAGGGCTCGATGTAAAGGCAGCCAGTAGCCAGGAGCGAGTCGCGAGTAGCCAGGAGCAAGGCCGGGCTACCGGCTACAGCTACTGGCTACCAGCCGTTCTGCGACAATAATCCCGGATGGCTCTCGGACGAAGCGTCGAAGTCGAAGAGCGCGAGGAACGGCGGCATCCGGTGCTGCGCTTGCTCCTGGTTTTGCTGCTGCTCTTGCTGCTGGCTGTGGCCGGCGCCACGGTGACGGGCGGGGTGTGGCTGAAGCACAAGATGCAGGCGTCGCTGGCTGAGCTGGATGGCAGCCTGGTGACGGCGGGATTGAGCGCGCCAGTCACGGTGCGGCGCGACCGGCACGGCGTTCCCCATATTGAAGCCGCAAATCTGGATGATTTGTTATTTGCTCAGGGATACGTGACCGCGCAGGACCGGCTATGGCAAATGGACATGGCGCGGCGGATGGCGGCGGGCGAAGCCGCGGAAATCCTGGGCTCAAAGCTGGTCGAGCATGATCGCCAGCAGCGGATTCTTGCCATGCGGGCGACGGCCGAACGGCTGACAGCAACCCTCGACGATCGGCAGCGCCGCTTGTTCGACGATTATGCCCGCGGAGTCAACGCCTTTATCGGTGCGCACCAGGATCGGCTCCCCGCCGAGTTTCGCCTGCTGATGTATCAGCCGAAGCCGTGGCAGCCGGTCGATTCCATGCTGGTGGTGATGAGCATGGTGCAGATGCTCGACGAGCACTGGCCGGAGAAGCTGGAGCGGGAGCGCATCACGGCGCGGCTCGGGCCCACTCTGGCTGCGGATTTGTATCCCACAGGCTCGTGGCGCGACCGCCCGCCGATTACGACCGAAACCCCAATCACCGCGCCGCAGCAGAATATCCCCGATGTGCCGCTGGATGAAACGCAGGATGGCTTGCTCGATCTCTTTCCTGTTCGCGAACAACCATCCGCCGCAGACTGTCTCGGATGCGCGCCGGGGTCGAATGAGTGGGCGGTGGCGGGTTCGAGGACGGCGAGCGGCCAGGCGATGCTCTCGAACGATATGCATCTCGAACAGCAGATTCCGAATATCTGGTACGAGAACGGTCTCAAGGCGCCAGGACTGCATGCGGCGGGAGTCACGGTGCCCGGGCTACCGCTGGTAGTGGCGGGGCACAACGAGCATGTGGCATGGGGATTCACGGCCCTCTACGGCGATACGCAGGACATTTATGCAGAGCGCGTCAACGGGCAGGATCAGTTCCAGGGCGGGGATGGCGCGTGGCATCCGATGGAGCATGATCGCGAGACGATCCATGTGCGCGGCGGGAAGGATGTGACGGCGGACGTGGCGCGCACGGCGCATGGAGTGGTGATCACCCCGCTCATTCCTGGCGAGAAGCGCGTGCTGACTCTGAAATGGACGGTCTACGACCCAAAAGCGAGCGGCTATCCGTTGCTGGCGATGAACACCGCTTCGAACTGGACGGATTTTCGAAACGCGCTGCGCCAGTGGTGGGGTCCCACGCAGAACGTGGCGTATGCGGACGACCAGGGACACATCGGATATCAGGCCATCGGATACATCCCTGTCCGGCAGGGCGGATTGATGGGAACGCCGATCGCGGATGGCCAGCATGAGTGGCAGGGATTTATAGGATTGGATCAGATGCCTTCGGCTTTCGATCCCCCAGGGGGAATTCTGGCGACGGCGAATGCCCGTGTGACGGCGAATCCGAACCCACCAAATCCGAACGCGCCAAATCCGAACGCGCCAAGTCCGAACGCGCCAAGTCAGGGTGCGGCCGGCTCTGGCGTGGCTGGCGCGGCTGCTTCATCAACGGCGAGCCCCCCCAACCAGAACCCTGCCCAGAACCCGGCAAATCAGAACCCGGCAAGCCCGGCTGCGGACGGGCCCCAGATCACGCTCGAGTGGGCCGATCCGTACCGCAACGAGCGCATCTGGAAATGGCTGGGGCCGAAGAGCAAGCTGACCCAGCAGGACATGCTGACGCTCGAGACCGACGTCTATTCCGAGCTCGATCAGGAGATTGCGCAGCGGCTGGCGTACGGTATCGACCACGCGAAGAATGCGGACGCGCGGTTGCGCCAGGCCGCGGACCTGTTGCGGTCGTGGGATGGCGCGGTAACGGTCGACTCGGCGCCGGCGGCCATTGTGGCGGCGGCGAAGAGAGCGTTTTATCCCATGCTGCTGAAACCGAGGCTCGGCGATGACTGGTCGGAGTATCACTGGGCGGAAAGCCTCTTCGTCGGCGAGCAAATCCTGATGAACGAGCCTGCGGCATGGCTGCCGCCGCAGTACGCGAGCTGGGACGATTTTCTGGCGGACATGGTGCGCCAGGGCCTCGCCCAGGGTGGCGCGCCTGGCGACCTGCGGCAATGGCGGTATGGCTACGCACATCCGGTGGATGTCGAGCATCCGCTCTTCGGCTTGCTGCCGTGGTTCAAAAACTGGACCGGGACTGGGGTGCTGCCGCAGTCTGGCGACACTTCGACGGTGAAGCAGGTAGGCCGGTCGTTCGGGCCGTCGCAGCGGTTCACCATCGACTGGTCGAATGTGGATGGGGCCACCGAGGACATTACGATGGGCGAGTCGGGCGATCCGCTGAGCCCGTATTACCGTGACCAATGGGATTACTGGTACAACGGCAAAACGTTTGCCCTGCCTTTCAGCGATCTGGCGGTGGCGGCGGCGACAGCGCACACGCTGCGGCTTGAGCCCTAGTGTGGTGATGTCCCCTCGGTTCGTTCACAAGATTCTCTGGTTTTGTAACAGGGCACGACTTCACGGCTTGTGAAAAATACAGGAACAAGGCGATTTTGTAACAGGGCTCGACTTCACGGCTTGCGAAAAATGCAGAAACAAGGCGCTTTTGTTGTGCGAACCGGGAGATAGGTAACAGTTTAGACCGGGCAGATAGGTAACACTTTTCGCCCGGATTGAGGTTGGGGTTATCCACTCTCCGCTCTCGTACTCCACCGCGAACCGTACTCGCTCTTCCATCACTCC